>NZ_JBVVPR010000020.1:82581-136868 GCF_055811835.1 Bradyrhizobium sp. WSM4874 | reverse complement strand
TTGCACGCCCGGTTCGGCGAGAGGGGCGCAGAAACCATCCGTCGCAAGACGGACAGGCGCTGTGCCCCTACTCTACCTGTTGTGTTTCGAGCCCGCGACCACCGCGGCCTCGATGGCGGTCTAAAGGCCGAAGACAATCGGCGACGCACCCGCTCGCGGGCCGGAGCGCAGCGGAGGACGTCGTTGCGGCGACTTTCTTGCCTCGCGAGGAATGGGCAAAGCCCAGGGGAAGAAAGTCGCAGCAACGGCGTTGCGGCTCAGACGATCGAGGCGTAGCCGGTCTTCGGCCAGATCAAGCCATCAAAGAGGCCACGTGGTCTGCGTGCTGAACGGCAATCTTGAGGAGAAGACTGGCGAATCTCGGTTCTGCTGAGCAAGGGATTGGTACGGTTCAGCGCAGAAAGAGAAACAATCTGCCGCAAAGGGCGATATCGTCCCGGAACGAACGATCGAACGGAGCGCGCCGCTCCACCGCAGCTATGTGGGCCAGACAGAGACCGGTACGGCTTGCTTAAGCGCCCCGAGGAGGAAACGCGGTTACCTCTCGCTCAAGCTCGTCGACCCCTCGTTCAACGTGACGCCCTGTGCCGTCTTGCTCGGCCGATGACGGCGACGAAGCCTCACCGCTCGTGCGCGGCGGCTGTGAGAACTGGTTCAGGCGCATTCTCCACTACCCCGGCCGACTCCGACGGGAGGGTGCCCGCGAACACGGTCAAGCGTGTCCATGCCGAGCCGCCGATGCAAACCGCTCCTAGGCACGCGAACGCCTCGCGCCAAGCCAATGAAGGCACCCCGATCTGCGACAGGGCAAAAATCACCTGATAGCCGGCGATCGCTGCGGGGACCGTGAATACGGTTGCGATCGCGACGCGCAAGGTCAAGGACCGACTAACGGCAACGGCGACCTGACCAGCGGCAAGCGTCAGCGTGCCAGAAGCAATTCCGATAAGCAGTGCGCCGAAGACGCCCGCGCCATGACGAAATGCCAACATCCCGACACTGAGTGCGACGAAAAACGGCAGGGCATACACAGCGAGCGCAAAGATCGCCCAGCAGAACAAGCCAATGCCGAGTGTGTTGAGAACAAGCCCAAGCGCGAGCATGGTGGTGGCTCCATGTGCACAGATGTACCGGTCGCGCCTTCCACCACCACCACGGCGCAGTTTCGGATGTATTGTCGAAACGAGGCGGAGTTGCGGCGTGCAACTCCACCTCGGCGTCTTCGAGGCGACGGCGCTCATGCGCCGCCGAACTTCCAGACCGGGATGCCGAGCCGCTTCGCCTTGTCGGCGAGATTGTCCTGAATTCCCGTGCCCGGGAAATGCATGACGCCGATCGGCAGGAGCTCGAGCAGTGCATCGTTGCGCTTGAACGGCGCCGCCTTGGCGTGCTTCGTCCAATCGGGCTTGAAGGCGATCTGTGGCACCTTGCGATTGGTCGCCCATTTCGCAGCGATCAGTTCAGCGCCTTTCGGGGAGCCGCCGTGGAGGAGGACCATGTCGGGGTGCTTGGCATAAACCTTGTCGAGGCGATCCCAGATGAGGTGGTGGTCTTTGAAGTCGAGTCCACCGGTGAGTGCGATTTTCGGTCCTGGTGGCAACATGACCTCAGTCTCGGCGCGGCGTTTTGCTGCGATGAAGTCACGGGAGTCGATCATTGCTGCGGTGAGCGTTCGGTGATTGACCAATGATCCCGACCGAGGACGCCAGGACGAGCCGGTGTGGACCTCAAATCGGTCAATGGCCTGATCCCGGAACAGTTCCAGGCAATTGCGGCGCTCGATCAGCGTAATGCCTTCGGCCGTGAGGCGCTCGAGTTCGACCGATCGCACTTCGGAGCCGTTCTGCTCGCGCTGGCTCTTATGCTGCGCTTGTTCGTTGTCATCGAGTTGGCGTTCGACGCGGTCGACGGCCCGATGGAACAGGTTGACGGTCGACCACAGCAGATCGTCAAGGTCCGGCTCAAGCCGCGTGTCATTCAGGGTCGCAACCAGGGCGTCGAAGATATCGGCCACGGCTCCGGCGATCTTCTTTCCTTCGGGAAGCGGTCTCGGATCGGGCTGATCGTCAAAGGGACGGTAGCCGAAGAGCTGTAACTCGGTGAGGACGTGGTCGGTCGGAGAAGAAGCATGCGGCGGTTCGATGTCGTCATGGTCGGTCATGAGAAGAGGTCCTTTGCCGGATCGGCCGCGACCATCGCGGCCTTCGTGGCGATCCTCTGACGGCAAGCGGAACGGGCCAGCACCCGAAAGGGCCGAAGCGGCAGCGGAGGATGGCGGAGGCCGGCTATTTTGCTTCGCGATGCAAAGCGCGTTGGCCAACCGCATGATGTGTCTTCACATCTCGGGCGCGCGGCGGAAAATAGCCGGACGCAGCCATTGCAGGCTCGGGCCGCTTGCCGTCCGATCGCCCTCTAGAAGGCCGTGGTCGCGTCCTCTTCCGCATGGTCCTCGCCTATGAGCGGCCTATCAACATCGATCGAAGCCCGGGAGCTATTCCGCCGCCATCGTTGACGAATGCAGGAAGCGGACGACATCCTCTGGTGCGAGCTGAAGCCGCAAGGCTGCTCGGAGGGCATCGAGACCGAAGACATGCAGATCTTCGTTGAAGTCGCCCAGCCGCGGCGATAGCGGGATCACTTCAATGCCGGCGTCTTCCGCGCGCTGCGTGAGAACCGCCTGCACAGCATCCCCTGCAGCATCAGCATCGCGCGCGATATAGAGCCGGCGCAGGCTCGACGGGAGCACTATGGCTGCGAGGTGATTGGCCGATAGTGCAGCAGCCATCGGCATAGTCGGCAGCACGTAACGTAGCGAAAGCATGGTTTCGATACCCTCCCCCGCAGCGAGCACGTCGTCCACCACGCCGAACCGAACGGCATTGCCGAGCAGGTCGCCCATGGCGCGTCGTGGGGTCTCGATCGGAGCCTTGCCGAGCCGCACGCGATCAAAGCCGTCCGGGTCAAGCCAGGTGCGATGTACGCCAGTGATCCGCCCATAAGGGTCCGTGACGCAGGCAATCATCGCCGGCCAGGTCTCGGGCGGCAGATGGTCGTCCGACCGATAGTAGCAGCGTGGATGGAAGCGCAGACTGCCACCATGGTGGATGCGGTCTATTCCGCGACGCTGCAAGCACCTCTCGGCTACCGTCCCTTCAATCGGTCTGGACATCGCAAAGAGCCGACGAGCCGCCTGTTGTGATCCGGTCGGCGCTGGCGAACGAACGGGTTTCGCGGTCAGTTGCTGCTCAGAACGAGGAAGCTTGAGAAAGCGCCTCGCCTCCTCGGCGACCTCACGAAAGTCTCGCAAGGCCAAGCTCTCGCGGATGATGTCAAGGAGATCACCATGCTCGCCGGTCGCAGCATCGGTCCACTTGCCGGCGGGGCCCTTCGGTGAGTCCTGAAGCCGCACGAACAACGAGCGGCCCGGGGTGTTATGGACGTCGCCGACCAACCAGTACCGCCCCGCCCGCTTACCATTGGAGAGATAGTATCGGCACACCGCCTCGGCCTCGCGCGCGAGGCGGCATGCCAGCTGAGAGGCACCGCGGGACATCACGCGGCCTCCCGCTCGCTGATGCGCGCGACGGGATAGTGCTCGAGCACCTTCGCCAGGATCGCGACGCCGCTCGCGTCCGTGGGCACGAACATGCGCAGCTTCCAGGAAATGATCTCGCCGAAGAGGCCGTACGCCCGGAGGCGGTCGCGCATCGTGTCGTTGAACCCAGACAGTTCGATGCGGTATGGGCCCATCACCCGGACGCGGCGGAGTTGGAGTCCTTCCGCAAGCTCGAGGACGGTCCGACCCTCCACGAGCGCGGCAAAGGCAGCGTTCGGCGTCAACACCGGCGCGTCCGCCGCAAGGACGTTCGCGACCCAGGTCGCCGAGACCTTGCGGCCGATGATCCGCTCGCCCGCATCGGTCTGAAGCCGATAGACGCGGGTCGATTCGTTCGGTAGCCGCTTCCAGATGGGTAATAGCAAGCCGGCCACGACATGGATCGTGCTGTCCGTGAACTCTGGGATCTCGGCTAGCTCCGCGAGCCAGGCCGCGGCGAAGCGTTCGCGGTCCGCCTCGATCCAACGGCTTTCCGCCATCATTCTTAAGGAGACGCTGTGCTGCTCCATCGGCCGGATCAGGCGGACGCGCCGCTCGATCTCGCCGTCGTCGAGCATGGTGCTCGGCGCCGCGACCTGCACGGCGGCTCGTCCCGAGCGCTCATTGACCAGCAGGACGGAATTGCGATCGGAAAGACGACCAAGAGCATCATCGAGGCTCACGGGATGATTACGCTGGCGCTGGTTGATCGTGAGCAGCCGGGTTTCGGCGCCAGTACCGGGATGGACATAAATCGTCCGCCGGTCGGCGACGACAAAGCTTTCGGCCCGGAGCGTTTCCAGCCCGACGTCATAGCTGCCCGATGAGATCGCGCCCTCGATTCGGGCGGTCAATAGCTGTTCGAACACGGTGAACAGGATGTTCTGAAGCTCGATCGTGAGCGCCAGCAACCTGTTCAGGAAAGTCGTGATCGGCGGCAGGTCATCCCTGAGTCCATTGGTGTCCGTTAGTTTCAGACCGGTCGCATCCTCGAACCTCTCGAGCGAGCATCCCTCGACCTTGCCGCGCGCCAGCAGCGTGTAGAGCTGCCGCAACGCGTCGCGGCCGTACTGGCTTTCGAGATTGTCCTCCGGCCGGAACAGGCCCTGGCCGCCGGTCTGGCGCTGGCCGCGCGTGATGGCGCCCAACGTGTCGAGCCGGCGGGCGATGGTGCTCAAGAAGCGCTTTTCGGCCTTGACGTCGGTTGCAATGGGACGAAACAGCGGCGGCTGCGCCTGGTTGGTCCGGTTGGTGCGGCCGAGCCCCTGGATCGCGGCATCCGCCTTCCAGCCGGGCTCAAGCAGATAGTGGACCCGCAGGCGGTGATTCCGCGCCGACAGCTCGGCATGGTAGCTCCTCCCCGTGCCGCCTGCGTCGGAGAACACAAGGATCCGCTTGACGTCATCCATGAAGGCCGAGGTCTCGGCGAGGTTGGCTGAACCGGCCCGGTTTTCGACGACCAGCCGGTCGCCCCTGCGAACGATGCGGCGCGAGCGGCCGGTCACCTCTGCGACCATATCGGTGCCGAAGCGCTGCACGATTTGATCCAGCGCCCCAGGCACCGGCGGCAACGAGGCGAGCTTCTCGATCAACCGATCGCGACGTGCGACGGCCTCCCGGCTCTCGACCGGTTGGCCGTCGCGAT
The DNA here is from genome assembly GCF_055811835.1 of Bradyrhizobium sp. WSM4874. Taxonomy (NCBI): domain Bacteria; kingdom Pseudomonadati; phylum Pseudomonadota; class Alphaproteobacteria; order Hyphomicrobiales; family Nitrobacteraceae; genus Bradyrhizobium; species Bradyrhizobium sp. WSM4874. Next base: position 131,628 of record NZ_JBVVPR010000020.1, on the reverse strand, counting down.
AAACGGGTCGGGAGCAGAGGTTGCCCTCCGAGTCCGTGAAGAGCTCGTAGAGCTGGACCGGAAAGGAATGGGCGAGATAGTCGAGAACATACTCGCGCGGGGTGATGTCGACCCGGACGTCGCCCCACTCCTCGGTCGGGATCCCGGCGAGTCGGCGCTCCATCAGCGCTTCGCCCGTCGAGACGATCTGGATGACGGCGGCATGGCCGGCGTCGAGGTCACACTCGATCGAGCGGATCAGCGACGGCGTCTTCATCGAGGTCAGGAGGTGGCCAAAGAAGCGCTGCTTGGCGCTCTCGAAAGCGGATCGCGCGGCCGATTTAGCCTGGGCGTTCAGCGTGCCGGTCTCGCCGGTGATGTTGGCGGCCCGCATTGCCGCATCGAGATTGTTATGGATAACACTGAACGCGCCGGCGTAAGCGTCGTAGATGCGAACCTGCTCGGGCGTAAGCTGGTGCTCGACGAGCTCGTACGCGACGCCCTCGTAGGATAGAGACCTCGCCGCATAGAGACCGAGCGCCTTGAGGTCGCGCGCGAGCACCTCCATAGCCGCGACGCCGCCCTCCTCGATTGCCTCGACGAACTCGGCCCGGGTCGCGAACGGGAAATCGGTGCCGGCCCATAGTCCCAGCCGCTGGGCGTAGGCTAGATTGTGCACGGTCGTGGCACCCGTCGCCGAGACATAGACGACACGGGCATTCGGCAGGGCGTGCTGGAGCCTCAGCCCCGCGCGCCCCTGCTGAGAGGCCGCCTGGTCGCCGCGCTCGCCCTTCTGGCCTGCCGCGTTCTGCATCGCGTGGCTCTCGTCGAAGACAATCACTCCGTCGAAGTCGGAGCCCAACCATTCAACGATCTGCCGAACGCGCGAAAGCTTCTCGCCGCGCTCATCGGTGCGCAGCGTAGCGTAGGTGGTAAATAGGACGCCTTCCGAAAGCCGGATCGGCATGCCTTGACGGAACCGAGATAACGGCGTCACGAGCAACCGCTCCATGCCGAGCGCGGACCAGTCACGCTGCGCGTCTTCGATCAACTTGTCGGACTTGCTGATCCAGACCGCGCGGCGGCGGCCCTTGAGCCAGTTGTCGACAAGGATGCCCGTGACCTGTCGTCCCTTGCCAGCGCCGGTGCCATCGCCCAAGAACCAGCCGCGCCGAAAGCGAACAGCATTGGCTGCATTGTCGCGTACGGCCGCCACAGCATCAAAGGTCGCATCCACCGTCCAGGACCCCGCCAGAAACTCGGAATGCGCCTCGCCGGCATAAATGACGCTCTCGAGCTGAGCGTCCGACAGGATGCCATCAGCCACGACATGGACCGGCAGATGTGGCCGGTAAGACGGCTTCGGCGGCGCGACCGAGGCCATCGCGGCGGACTGCACCAGCTTGGTCGGATGCGCATGCGCGTCCGGAATACGGATCGCCTGCAGTACGTATTCCTCATAAAGCGCGTCGGTCAGTCGAGCGCCTTCCGGAGGTGTCCAATCGACCGTCTCATAGGCGAGTTCGACGCCCTCTGGCGCTGCTGGGCTCGGAGTAGACGATGGGCGTGGCGCAGAGGCGCCGATGGATCGTGATATCGCAGGGCGCCAGATGGCGTCGATCACGACCGGCGCGACAACAGGCAGCCTCGGGGGCACATGCTGGGTCACCCAGTCAAGCAAGGTGGCGACATCGCTGGCCATGCCAAGTGAAGCGGGAAAGACATTCGGATCTGCGGCAGGCTGCTTGTCGATCACAAGCAGCCTTGTGTCGGTCTGCGTGCCGTGTTTCGCATAGACCGCACCATCGATGGCGGCACAAAACACCACTCGCCCGCGCTCCTGGAGGCGAACGAAGGCATCCCGCCATGCCGGATTGTCCGGCGCAAGGCTCGCGCTGGTAATGGCGACCAGACGTCCACCGCCGCAAAGACGGGCCAAGGCTGAGGCGATGTGCCGGAGCGCGGCATCCGCCATCCGCCGATCGACGTTCGCCAACGCCGAGAACGGAGGGTTCATCAGGACAACGCTCGGTACGACACCCGCATCGAGATGATCATCGATCTGCGCGGCGTCGAACCGCGTGACCTCAAGTTTAGGAAACAGTTGTTCGAGCAATGCCGCGCGGGGCTCAGCCAGCTCGTTCAATATCAGGGCCCCGCCGGCGAGCTCGGCAAAGACGGCGAGCAAGCCGGTCCCCGCAGAGGGCTCCAAGACCCGGTCGGACGGCGTGATGCCGGCCGCGGTGCATGCGGCAAGCCCTAGCGGGATCGGCGTTGAGAATTGTTGAAGGGCTTGGCTGTCCTCGGAGCGTCGCGTGTGGGTCGGCAGACAGCGCGTGATTTTCGCGAGCATGGGCAGCATCGCGGCCGGCGAGCCAGCCTTGGTCCGGATAGCCGGGCCGAACTTGCGAAGGAACAGGACGGTCGCCGCCTCGCAGGCGTCATAGGCGGTCTTCCAGTTCCAGGCGCCAGAGGCGTCGGAAGCGCCGAAGGCAGCTTCCATGGCGCCGCGCAGGACAGCGGCATCGATGCGACGGCCGCGCTCGAGATCAATCACGAGCTGTCGCGCGGCCCTGACGGCGGCGGAGGTGAGAGTTGCAGCGGCACGCATCGAGAGCGGCGCGGCGGCAGCGCCGCCGGCGAGAGATTCGGTCATGACAGGGTTCTTTCGGAGAGCAGGAATGGGTCGAACCATCAGGCGCTCTCCTCAAGACCCGACGGCTCAAACCCTTCCCGGCCCGGCTCTCCCTCTCAGTCCTCGCCCATAAAAATGGGGACCGGCGCGGCACACCGGTCCCCAAGCAATTGCTGGACGGCCACAGCCATCCTGTTCTAGATGTCACTCAGCCGCATCGAGCTGTTGCGGATCATCGTCGCTCGCGTTCTCCTGATCCTCATCCTCGGCGAGGAATTCGGGCAGCGGGCCCGCTTCACTCTCCTGCTCCACTGACGCCGCATTGGGATCGACCAGACGCAGCGGCTCCGGCAACCAGCCCGAACCATCGAGAAGACGCTCAGCCTCCTTGGCCATGTCGGCCTTCTTCAGGTGGTCGATCAATTGTGCGGAGGATTCGCCTCTTGCTTCCCGCACCGCCTCCAGAATGAGAGGCTTGGTGACGCGGCCGAGGTAGTTATCGACGGAGGGCTTCCACCCCGCTTGAACCATGTCGAGGTCGACAGCACGTGCGAGCACATCAGCCTGGTCGAGTCGGGTGCGGACACCGTGGGCGGAGACGCGGCCCTGATTGTAGCGGTTGGCCGGCTCATAGACGGCATTGACCGCAAATGACGCACAGTGAGCGAACAGGGATGCCTGCGCGGCGCCGTCGAGGGCTGAAAGAGCATCCCAGAGATCGCTCTCGCCCTTCGGCAAACGTGCCTTCCAGGACTCATGCCGCGCCTCAACGGCCTTCGCAGACGCGCTTTCCCTCAAGCCCGGCGCTTGAGCCGGAAAGGTGGGCGTCCGAAGTCCGATCTCAAGGCAGCTGCCGGACGATGCGAACCGGTAAAAGGCCGTCAGCACGAAGTTATGCAGCACCGCCTGGAAGGCGATCGCAGGATTTTCTGCCAGCGCATCCCGCAATGCCAGCGTGCGATGCGCCGTCAGCTCGGTGATCAGCCGATCCGGCAGAGGTTTTGTCGCGTCCTCATCATCTTCTTCCGCGTCAGTCGCGCCGCTAGCCACGGCGATGACCGTGCGTTGGACGGAAGGACCAGCCGCCTTCCCCTCGACCGATTGTGTGTCGGCGGCCTGCCTGACATCAGGATCGTCTGCCGGCACGTCATCCTCCGGCCGGATGTACCCCCGATCGACCGAGAGGCGCCCTTCGGAATCGATGCTGACGAAGACGCCGGCGCGGGCGATCTCGGCCGGATCGTAAATCATCGGTCGGTCCTCGAACGCGGCCAGTGCCGTCTCGATTTCGCCGAGACGCTGATCGACCTCATCGGGCAACTCGTCGACATCCTGATAATCGGATTCAAGCCTGGCTTGCTCCACGTTGAGGGCGTCGATGGCGGCCTGCTCATCCGGGGAGAGGTCGACAGGTTCGCCCTCGATTTCGCGCAGCCCCCCGGTATGACCGTAGGGAAATTCGACGGCGACCGAAATCCACTTCCAGCCTTCGGCTGCAATCGTCTCGGCTTCGGCTTTGAGCTTTTCCGTGACGAGACGATCAAGCAAGGCGACGTCCTGAAGCCAGCCGCCCTCGTCGTGCTCGAACAGATCCCGCAGCACGCCGCCACCCGCGTGCTGATAGGCATCGAGGCCCACAAACTGCGCCCGGCGATCGGACCCGCGCACGGTGTTCTCGGTGAGCATGCGGCGGATCTGGTATGGCTCGTCATAACCCGAACGGCTGACGTTCTCCCAGACTTGCTCCTGCCTGACGTGGTCGGCCGTCACAGAGAAGGCCATGAGCTGCTCGAGGGTCATGCCGTCTTCGGCATAGACCTCATGCAGCTTCGGCGAGACCGACGCCAGGCGGAGGCGCTGCTTGACGATCGCCGGGTTCACGAAATGGCGCGCGCCAATGTCTTCCTCGGTCATGCCGAGATCGCGGAGAGTTTGGAAGGCCCGAAACTGATCAAGCGGATGCAGGCCGATCCGCTCGTCGTTCTCCGCCACTGAATCGTCCTGGGCGATGCCCCCTTCGCGAACGACGCACGGCACCGCCTGCGTCTTGGACATCCGCTTCTGTTTCACCAGGAGTTCGAGAGCGCGATAGCGCCTGCCGCCCGCCGGCACCTCGAACATGCCGGTCTCGTTCCCATCTGCATCAACGACGGCCCGGACACTCAGACTTTGCAGAAGCGTACGCTGCGCGATGCTCTCGGCTAGCTGTTCGATCGAGACACCGGCCTTGACGCGGCGAACGTTCGACTGGCTGAGTACGAGCTTGTTGAACGGAATATCCCGGGAAGGCGACAGCGTGATCTTTTGTACGGCTTTCGTCATTTTGGCTCTCCACGACGGGCGGCCGTGAGACTCTCTCTCGGCTTCCAACCCGTCGCGAACAGCCTCCCCTCCTCTCACTCTCGCGCGGCGACTAGGCCAAGCATCATGCCGCCTCGTGGTCGGCGACAACCGAATCCGGCGACGCGGGCTCCATGGACTCGGGAACGAAGCCGAGCAAATAATCCGCGGCCTTGCTCGCCTGCGAGGCGGCTCGCACGATGGCGCGATTGTCTTCGCGCAGGACTTCGAGCCAGGAGCCGATATAGTCGGCATGGCGCACGGTTGGGACGATCCCGAGCGACGCGCAGCTGAACGCGGAGCTCAACTCGGCGACCAGTTCTTCGAAGGCATATTTCTTGGTACCGTAGGATCCGCTCTGGTCGCGGTTGAGCCGCGAGGGATGCCCGGTCGCATGACCGAGCTCATGCAATGCTGTGCGGTGCCAGTTGATGGGTTCAAAATAGGCCTGCGGCGGCGGAACCTGAACATAGTCTTCGGCTGTTGCATAGAATGCGCGATCTCCACCGATCCGAAATGGAATTCCGCTGGCCTTGATGAGGGCGTCAACCGTGGGTTCAATCAGGCCAGCCGGCGGTGGCGGAGCAGCGGTTGCGATGCCGTCTGGCAGTTCCTCGCACTGATCGACGTTGAAAACGGTAAATCGTTTGAGGAATGGAATCGCCTGCGCGTCTTCGCCGGCCTCCGCAGCGCGCCGTTTTTCGTCATCCGGCACGAAACGATCAGCGTAGACGACTGTGGTGCCTCGCTCTCCCTTGCGAACGTGGCCGCCAAGCGAGAGCGCCTGTCGAAATGTGAGCCAACTTTGCCCGGTAAATCCGCGTTCGATCACGGCTCCCCAGAGGATGAGGATGTTAACGCCACTGTATTGCCGGTTGGTCGACGCATTTTTCGGCATGGCCAGCGGCGCTTTCACCGCGGCCGAACCCCAGGGCTGAACCCAAGGGACGCGTCCGGCCTCGAGCTCGGCGATGATCTTGTCGGTGATTTCGTTATAGAGGTTCGACCGGTCCTGGCCGGCGCGCGCGCAAGCAGTACGGTTTGACATCGCGGGTCTCCGCGACGGGCGCCACGAGCCTCTCTCGCAGCTTGTAACCCGTCACGGAAAAACCCAGCCTGCACTCTTACTCTGAGCCTCTAGCGCAATCTGCCTTAGGCCGCAGGCCCGATCAGGCGTGCGCCCAAGGGCGCATCGCCTCAACGGAAAATGGCACCCGGAGAGCGTGAGCATAGCGACCCGAAGGGGCACGCGGGTCCGAGTGCAGCGACGAGACCGGTTAAAAGGGCACCCGGGAACGGGGCAGTGATAGCGATCGCCGCAGGCGGGCCCCTTTCCCGAGTGCCCCCGGCGAGGAGCACCAAAGGCCTAGCGCGAGGGATCGAAGCCGCAAGGCCGAGACGCTACGCGGCTCGGTTCACGAGAGCCCGGTGCGGCCCCGGCCGCGCGCGCCAAAACCTGAGCGAACGTGATGCAGGCAATGATACGAGAACCGCCCGGCATTCTCACAGGAGTCTCACAATTATGGAAGAGAGGCCTGTGGGCCGAGCGAAAGCGAAGATCACTCGCGGACGCGGCGAAAGAGGCACCCGCAGGAGGGTCAGCATAGCGCCTACGCGTAGCGGCGGGACCCGGGACCGAGTGCAGTCGTGAGACCCGTTAAAAAGACACCCGAGCTCGGGCATCGATAGCGACGCCGGAATGCAATGACGGCGCGACCCGAGAGCGAGTGCCTCCGGCGAGCGACTCAATACGGCTTCACGTCTCCTTGGTATCAATTTGCTTTTGTGATACCGTCTCACTCGTGCGCATGTCTATGCACGGCGTGGGCATGTTCACTGGAGCCAATTCTTATAGAGGACGACATGGCCAAGAAAGCGAAGAAGGCAAAGAAGACCGCGAAGGCAGCTACCAAGAAGGTGGCAAAGAAGACTTCAAAGAAAAAGAAGTAGTCGTATCGGCTACTGATCTGGTGCCGTCTCCGGGTCGCAACCCGGATGAAAAGCGAGACCTTCCAAAGGATATGAAGCGTCCTTTGCAGCCGTTCGGTATCGCGGCACGCTAAGATAAGGCCGGACCTTTGTGCAGGTGGCTGCTGCATAAAGGTCCGGTTTTTCGTTTCTGCCCGCAAAGCGTGATCTGCTCGTGCGCGAGGGATCGAAGCCGCAAGGCCGAGACGCTGCGCGGCTCGGTTCACGAGAGCCCGGTGCGGCGACAGCCGCACGCGCAAAACGGACAAGGAGCGACCACCTGAGCTCGGACGTCTGAAGCATCGGGAAAACGGCTTCTTCAGTTCGTTCTTGCCCACCCGAGCGCCCGGCCATAGCGATGGGGAACGTCTGCGGGACTAAACGATTCGTCTCAGCGTGGGAGAACCTTTGAATGCTGATGACCAAGCAGAGACGGCCGCCGATCCGCACCTTGCGCGGTTGGGCGGTCCACGTGCTTCAGGAAGCGGGCGCTATTCGCGAGTGCGAGGAGCACGGTTGGATGCAGGATCGCGCCGATCCCCATGCACGGGAACTGGCCTTTGACATCGCCCGTGGCGCCCCGCCGGCAGGCGTCTCCCCCGATGCAGCGGTGGCCGAAGTGCGCGACTTGCTCGACTCGATTGGCGACACCTGCCCGGAGTGCCCTCCAGATTAGAAGGGCTGGTGCTGGACCAAAAAATGCCAGCCCGGCTTTCCATATCAGCGGGCCAGCCTTTTCTCCACGCGCTTGCGGGAATTACCGACCTTCTTGACGGCCTTCTTCACCGCAGAGGCCGAGCGGCCAGTCTTCTGTGCTTCATACCGGACTTCGTGGTCCTGCCCTTTCGCGACCCGGGCGCGATCCTGTTTGCGTCCACGCGCGGTCTTCTTCTTCGCTGCGGCCATCGGCTCGTCCTCTTTAGAAGTGATGGCAATGCAACGCTGCAAGGATTCACGGGTTCCTTTCCTTGTAGGCCGCATCTCAGTGGCCACAAGGATGACCATGGACGATTGGCGCCCATCCATCGAGCAGCAGACCGTCCCAGGAAATGACGCCGTCATCCCATCTCGACGCATGCTCGCGGTACATCGAAGCCCAATGAGGGCTCCATTCGATGATCTGGTCGTTGAGACCATCGTGCACGCGACACGTCATATCGGGATCGAACGTGTCCATCGAGTTCATGCCGGATGTCCGGGATCGACGTCCTCGGGCGTCTTCTTTTCCAGCTGAGGTGTCATCCTCGTCGGACTTTCCTTGCTGGTTACGCCGCGCGGACCCAGCTGATCGCTCTGAATGTCGTCCTCGGAGCGTTGGGCTCCACGCCATTCGCGGGCTTCTCAGGCATCATTCCATCCGAGCCTTGTCTTTCAGGTCGCGGATCCGGATCTCGGCTTCCTCCTTCGAAGTGACGATCTCCGATTCATCCGGCACCCGAGCGATCGCGCTGAGCCTCTTGAGCTCGGCGAGTTGTTCTGCAGTTGGTTTTTCCATCTTCGAATCCTTGAGCGCCTGCACGACGGCCTTGTCGTCAAGCACCTCCAGCAGCTGGTTTATGGTTTGCTCGCAATCTCTGGGGCCAGGCTCGACATATCGGGCCAGGATGCCCTGAGCGTCTTCCAGGGCCTTCGCAACTCGCCGTTCCGGATCCATGACCGGTACTCCACATACTCACGGGAAAACGCCGCTATGAACGGCCCGTTCCTTTGCTCAGTCCCTTGAACGAGCTGGCTCGAAGGAGCCCTTCGGAGGTGATGTCGCGGTACTCGATGTCGGCATAGAACTTGGGTTCGACCCACGTCGCCTTCGGCTTCCTGATGGTTTTCGTCAGCCTCTGCTTCGGGCTGACTACGGTATCGAGCGCCTTGCGGATATGCGCCGAAGTGGTCCGGCTCCATCCCGTGCCGACCTTCCCCATGTAGACGAGATCCTTGCCTTCCTTCTTGCCCAGATAGAGTGCGGCCACGCCAGATGGGTCCTTGATGAAACCGACCACGGGAAACTTGCCCTTCTGAACGACCTTGATCTTCTGCCAGGCTTCGACCCGCTCCGATCGGTACGGCGCATCCACGCGCTTTGAGATGATGCCCTCATAGTTCAACTTGCTGGCGGCAACGAACAGCGCCTGCCCGTCCCCTTCATGGTGTTCACTAAAGAAGATGGGCTCCTGGAGCTTGTGGTCCTCGATCAACTCCTTGAGCAGCCTTTTCCGCTCAAGCTGCGGCTCCTTGCGCAAATCCTTGCCATCGAGCCACAGCAGATCGAACGCGAAGAAGATCAGGCGGTCCTGGTCGCCTCTGCCGAGGTCCGCCTGCAGCTCGGAGAAATTGGTGCGACCCTCATGGATGACGACGACTTCGCCGTCGACAATGGCCTGCCCCTCGATATCGAAGGCGGCAGCTATTCTCGAAAACTTGCTGACCCAGTTATAGCCGTTGCGGGTGTAGGCCCGGCGATCGTCGCCGTCGATTCGGAGCTGGATGCGGTACCCATCGTATTTGATTTCGTGAATCCATTGGGATCCCGAAGGTGCCTTCATCTTCAGGGTCGCCAGTTGGGGGCTGATGAACCCCGGCATCTGAGGAGCTTCTGGCTTCTCGGCCGGAGGCGCCGCTCTTGTACGCTTCGCCACGCTACGCAACTCACAAAAAACCCGCCGCTGGGATGGGGCCGGTGGCGGGCAGTTTACTTACCTTACTCAACGAGTCTCGCAACTTCGAAGGTGGCGAGGAGTTCCTACGATCTCGCTGGTTCTCAAGCTTTCGAATATGAGCGACCCGGCCCGCGTTTAGTGCAGTGCCAAAAAGGCCAATCCCTGTCGCATCGAACTCCGGTCGATAGCGGGCGTTTACCTGGCATGTCAGACGCATTCGATTACTTTCGGGCCTACGCGGTGCGAGCTCTCTGCAAAGCGAGATCCATGCCGACAGGCAGGATGAAGCATCTGCAGCTGGTGGCCGGACGGATCTACAATCTCCTCAAGAAGGAAGCTGCCTACGGCCCCAATATCCAGCACCTGAACGATTTCCGCGCAGCCCAGGAGCTTGAGAGCTCTCTCGATCGCCAGCCAAGTGGCCGCTCCGGCGGTCGCCTTACTTCGGCGGCGCCGCAAAGCGTCGACCGGGAGGCTCGCTGATGCCTTCGCTCGACACTCGCGGTGTAGCAAGTCTCCTGCGAGAGTACGCGCAGCGTACCGCCCTGCGAGGCGGCAATCCCTACAGGGCGAAAGCCTACTCGCGAGCCGCAGATAGCCTGGCGACCCTTGCCGTTCCTCTGGACGTGCTCATCGCCGAAGACCGTCTTACGGAGATCCCGGGCGTCGGCGACGCGATAGCCGACATCATCACCAAGCTTCACAAGACGGGCAATCATCCCAGCCTCGAAAAGCTGCGGAAGGAGATCCCCGGGGGCGTGCTTGAGCTGCTGGCTGTACCGGGTTTGCGTCCGGAGAAGGTTCTGCGGCTCTACCAGGATCTCGGTGTCACCTCCCTCGCGGAATTGGAGGCCGCCGCCAAGGACGATCGCATCAAGAAGGCGAAAGGACTCGGTGCCGCGATGCAGACCAAGATCCTGCAAAATCTCGCAATCGCCAAAAGCGGAGAAGGCCGCCTTCACCTGCACCGAGCCGCCGCCTTGCTCGCGCACGCGAAGGAATCCATTCGCAAGGCACGCCCCGAACTCAAGCGCGTGACGATCGCTGGCGATTTCCGTCGAGGCTGCGAACTCGTCGCCGACCTCGTCATCGTTGCGGAGGCTGCCAAGTCGGACGAGACAGCGATGCCATCGTCCGAACGACTGCAAGTCCGGGTGTCCGACCGCAAACATTTCGGCGCCGCCCTTCTCTTCGCCACCGGCTGCGCCGCTCACATCGAGCAGCTCCAAGCCTTGGCCGCCGAGAAGGGCATGCGGTTGGACGCTCACGGCCTGCACAAGGGCCGCACACTGATCGCCGGCGAGGAGGCTGACATCTACCAGGCTCTCGGGCTGCCCTTCATCGATCCCGAGCTCAGGGAGGGCCGCGGCGAGGTCGAGCTGGCCTTGAAGGGCAAGTTGCCGAAGCTTGTGACCGACAAGGACCTGCGCGGAATCCTGCACTGCCACACCGATGCTTCCGATGGGACAGAGACCCTGGAGACCATGGCGAAGGCGACCCGTCAGCGCGGCTTCGAGTATTTTGGCGTCGCCGACCATTCCAAGTCCGCCCATTACGCCGGCGGTCTCTCCCTCGAAGAGATCGTGCAGCAGCACAGGGAAGCCGACCGCCTGAACAAGCGCTTCGGTAAGGACTTTCGGATCCTCAAGGGCATCGAGTCGGACATTCTGGCTGACGGGTCGCTCGACTACGACGACGAGGTGCTTGAACGTTTCGACTTCATCGTCGCCAGCATCCACGGCCGTTTCAAGCTGGACCGCAAGGCGCAGACCCAGCGCCTGCTTCGGGCCATTTCCGATCCTCACACTACCATCATCGGCCACATGACCGGGCGGCAGCTGCAGCGGCGGCCGGGCTATGAGATCGACATCGAGAAGGTGCTTCGGGCATGTGCAAAGCATGACGTAGTTGTCGAGATCAACGCGCATCCATGGCGCCTCGACCTGGATTGGCGCTGGCACCGGGCTGCGCTCGAGTTCGGCTGCATGCTGAGCATCAATCCGGACGCGCACTCGATTCCCGAGCTCGACCACATGCACTGGGGCGTCGAGATGGCTCGCAAGGGCGGCGTACCCGCCGACCGGGTCCTGAACGCGATGCCGCTTCCCGAAATCGCACGCTACCTGCGCCAAAAGCGGCGTTCGCTCGCCCGCGCTGCCTGATGTCGCACCCGCACGACCTCTCACTCGAGGGAAGGGTGGTTGCGGTAGCCGCCGATCGCGGCCACCACTTCAGCAAGCCGCCACGGGAACGGATCGTGCTGGTGGAAGGTCACGGTGTCGACGGCGATGCCCACGCCGGCGCCTTCGTCCGGCACCGATACCTCGCCCGTCGCCAGCCCCGGCTTCCCAATCTGCGGCAGGTTCACCTGATCCCATCCGAGCGATTTGCGCACCTCCGGGAAGCTGGCTTCGCAGTCGCAGCGGGAGACCTCGGCGAGAACATCACCACGGCCGGACTGGATCTCGAACTGATGCCGCTCGGGACGCTGATCGAGCTCGGGCCCACGGCGATCATCGAGTTGACAGGCCTCCGCACGCCCTGTGTCCTTATCGACCGCTTCCGAGCTGGCCTGAAACGGCACGTGCTGTCGTCGGCGGAAACAGGGCCTCCATTCAAATGCGGGGTGCTGGGAGTGGTTCGGGCCGGTGGAGCGGTAGCGGCCGGCGACACCGCGCGGGTGCGCCTCCCGTCCACCTCCTTTGAAACCTTGCCGGCGCTGTAAGAGCCCGGCGTACAACTCGGCCGATCGATGGCCGAATCGAAAAGCGCTCGGTGGATCGCGCTGGCATGGCCGCAAACAAGGTAATGGCGGTACGCTTGGGGCTGGGGAAGCAATCGACGGTCCGGGACTATCAAGCCGCCCAGCTTCGCTGGCGGCTTTTTCTTTGGCTCGACCGTCCCTCAAGAGGCATTCGCCCTCGCTCGTTCACGGGCCTCACGGCGACGCTCCGGCGCTCGCGGCGACGCTTGGCACGATCGGCGGGCTGCCGCAGAGGAGGAACGTCCGTCGCGACCTCCATTGCAGCTGTAGTCTCCTCGACCACCGATGCCTGGCTCGGCTCGGGTGCAGCAGGGCGGGCTTCCATGAACTCCAGCGCCGCCCGTCCTTTGGACGTGATCTTCCAACCGCCGCTGGTGCGTTCGACCAGCCCTTGTGACCAGATGTCGAGATCCGGGACCCGCGCCGCGAGGCGTCTGGTCCGGTCCGCCCAATCGCGTCCGCTGGTCGCCAGGATGGCCATGTCCCTCTTGAGGTCCTCCATCACGGCAAACCCATCCGGATATGCCACCAGGATCTTGAGGACGGTCACCTGGAAGTTCACGCCCGCTCCTCCGGATCAGCGCCACATCGTGGGCGCGTGCGAGAGGGCATCGCGAGCGACCTGCTTAAGAGCCTCCGGAGAAATCTCGCCCCTGGTAGCGGCCTCCAGAATTTTCGAGGCGACGTGGGTCCGTGCGCCGATCTCGCGCTGCGAGACGCATTCGCAGACTTCATCGAGGACCGCGCGCAAAAGCGCGGTGGTTGCCGTGTCGAACATGAGGTGCCCCCAAGAGGGAAAACCCCATCCTAACCGATCTTGCTGGCTTGTGGATTCAGGAATGTTAAACTTCGCTGCAAGTACAGCTTCGAATTGGCGAGCAGAATTGTCACAACGGCGGCTCAGAGCGCGGGCAGCGCACCCGGTGACGTTGCACGCCCGAGCTTTGGGACCTGGGCTCGGCCATCTTCTTTAAGTGTCGCCGGAACTCACGATACATTCCACTCGTTCCTCCCCATCTCTCGTCCCGCCGCCCGTCCATGGCTCGAAAATCAACACTGCCCCTTCGCCTGCAGCCGATGCTGGCCACCCTGACCGATTCACCGTTCGACGATCCCAATTGGGTCTTCGAGGATAAATTCGATGGTTTCCGCATGGTCGCAGAAATCCGGGGTGGTCGGGTCGCGCTCTACAGCCGCAATGGAAAAATCATCAGCCACTCCTATGTCGAGGTCGCGAAAGCACTGGAAGGCGTGAAGGCGGATGCTGTGATCGATGGCGAGCTCGTCGCGATCGGGAAGGACGGCGTATCCCATTTCCAGTTGCTTCAAAACGCCCTGCGCCACGAGGCTAAGCTTTTGTACTGCGCGTTCGACCTGATGTTCGCAAATGGTGAGGACCTGCGTGCGCTGCCGCTCCTCGAGCGCAAGAAGCGGCTTAAGGCCATCCTGCCGCACCACAAGCTGATCGCGTTCAGCAACCATCGCAAAAGCAGCGGCACAAAGTTCTTCGCAGAAGCCGAGCGGCGACATCTTGAAGGCATCATGGCCAAGCGCGCCGACAGCCCGTACGCGTCCGGACGCCGGACCGCCGACTGGCGGAAGGTGAAGACTGCGCAGCGGCAGGAGGTTGTGATCGTCGGCTTCACGGCGCCGAGGCGAACCCGGCCCTTCTTCGGCGCCCTTGTGCTGGCGGTACGCGAAAGCGATGCGTGGCGGTACATCGGCCACGTCGGCACCGGCTTCAGCCACCAAGTTCTCGAAGAGCTTCACGACAAACTCATGAGGCTCAAGATTGCCAAGTCTCCTTTTCCTGCCAAGGTAAAGGATGAGCAGGTGACGACCTGGGTGCGTCCTGCGTTAGTCGCGGAAGTGAAGTTCGCAGAATGGACAAGCAAGGGCGAGCTGCGCCAGCCGGTCTATCTCGGCCTGCGGTCCGACAAGAAGGCCAAAGATGTCGTTCGCGAAAAGAGCTGGTCGCGAGAATAACTCCGAGACGAAGTGGACGACTTGGAATTCAGCCGGCTTCGCGCTCGGATGCCGAAGGCCATGGCGGCAGGGGCGGCAAGCCGAGAGCCTTGCGTACAGGTCCGAACGATTTTCGGTGTGCTGCGCATGCTCCGAGCCTGGCGAGCGCCTCATAATGAGCCGGCACCGGATAGCCCTTGTGATCCGCGAAGCCGTAGCCGGGGTGTCGCACGTCGAGGGTCCGCATGACGGCGTCGCGCTCGACTTTCGCGAGGATGGAGGCGGCGGCGATGCTGGCGGACTTGGCGTCGCCTTTGATGATAGCCTGCTGAGGAATATCAATTTCCTTCAGCCGCTTCGCATCGATCAGCAAGTGCTGCGGCGTCAGCCCTAGCCTCCGGACCGCGCGCTGCATGGCCTGGATGCCTGCCCAATAGATGTTGATCGCGTCGATCTCCTCGACCTCGACGAACGCCACATACCAACTGACTGCCTTTTCCTTGATCTCCTTCGCGAGTTCTTCGCGAGCCGCCGCGTCAAGTTTTTTCGAGTCGTCGATCCCAACTATCCGCGTGCGGGGTTTCAGGATCACGGCGCTAGCAGAGACCGGCCCGGCGAGAGGGCTCATTCCAGCCTCATCCACGCCTGCCACGGCATGATGGCCGCTTTCCCAGAGAGAGGTCTCGAAGCGGAGCATCTTGCGGAGCCGCTGCCCTTCGGACCTATTTTCATAGCGCCGTTTATCGATTGCAGCCAGGATGGCACGCGCTCCCGCGCGGCTGTCGGCCCGCAAGATCTGCTCCACGCTGGCCTCAAGCGGTCTTTTCTCGATGACATAGCGCTGACGCAAAACCTCAAGTGAATATTGGGACATCGCGGCTTTGGTGGAGAAAGGCTGTGTGGGAGGCGTGTCGGTGAACTTTGTGGCGATTGTCTGAAGCACCTATCCCGCCTGATTGCCTGCGCAACGCCCTCTCGAAGGAACCGGCCGGCTCTCATCTGGGCTCGATTCCGCGCCACCTGCACCGCGTCCATCAGCCTCAGAGGAACCAACTCGTGTGTTCATCCCGAGCAAGGCCAGTACGTCATGCAAGCGCCAGGAAAGGTGGCGGGCGGCGAAGCCGAAGCAACGGCGCATAGGGCCGTGGAAGAGGTTAAGCGAGCGCTCGACTAGCGCGGTTACCACGCGATCGCCTCTTCTCCGTCGCCGCCCACCCCTCGCCGCGCCATCTCAGCCTGCCGACCAAATGATCTCACGTGACATAGTCGGGTGGGATTTGCCATCCGCCAGAGCCTGCCGCGAGGACGACGTAGTGGCCGTCCGGCGTCACCGAATGCTTTACGACATACCTAAGCCGATTTCCGCTGCGGCTTGGCCGCGGGCTTCTTGGCCGCGGCCTCCTTCGCCGGCTTCTTGCCTGCGATCGGCATCAGCATTTCCTTCTGCCCGGCCGTCGCTTTGCGCGCCTTCTTGGCTGGCTTCTTCGGCGCCTCTGTCGCTGCCGCCTTTTCGTCGCCAATGCTCTTGCGCAGCGCGTCCATCAAATCAACGACATTCTCGCCACGCGGTCGCGCTTTCCCGGTGATGGGTTTGCCGGCGCGCTTCTGGTTGATGAGATCGATGAGGGCGGTTTCGTATTGGTCTTCGAACTTGTCCGGCTCGAAATGGCCCGCCTTCTGATTGACGATGTGTTTGGCGAGATCGAGCATGTCCTTGGTGACTTTGACATCTTGGATGTCGTCGAAATACTCGTCCGCGGACCGCACTTCGTAGGGATAGCGGAGCAACGTTCCCATAAGGCCTTTGTCCAGCGGCTCCAGCGCGATGATGTGCTCGCGGTTCGTCAGCACAACGCGTCCGATGGCGACCTTGTTCATCTCGCGGATGGTTTCGCGGATAACAGCGAAGGCGTCGTGCCCTACTTTGCCATCTGGAGTCAGGTAGTAAGGGCGGATCAGATATCGTGGATCGATCTCGCTGCGGTCGACGAACTCGTCGATTTCGATCGTTCGCGTCGATTCCAGCGCGACGTTCTCGAGCTCCTCCTTGGTCACCTCGATGAATGTATCGGTATCAACTTTGTAGCCCTTGACGATGTCCTCGTTGTCGACCTCTTCGCCCGTGTCGGCGTCGACCTTGGCGTACTTGATCCGATGGCCGGTCTTTCGGTTCAGCTGGTTGAACGAGACTTTTTCGGATTCCGAGGTGGCCGGATAGAGCGCGACCGGACAAGTGACGAGGGAAAGACGCAGGAAGCCTTTCCAGTTAGCGCGCGGGGCCATGCCGGGGGAACTCCGATACTGATATCGGACTCAAGACGAACGACCGGGCTTGGTTCCGACATCCCGACCCGCCCCATAGGAGGATTTTTCTCAGCGGCTGCCTGGTCGGACTCGACATTTGTTCTTGTTATGTTCTATTCGGGTATGACCGACCGACCCGCGAGCTGGCGCATGCCGACCCCGCAACAGATGGAAAAATTGGCCGCTGAAGCCGACCGTAGACGAACGCCGTCCGCTGCGGGTCCAGATGCCCCGCTCCCGGCCGAATATTGGGAATCGGTCCTCAAAGACCCTCGCACCGGCGCGACCGTGGCCCAGGCCCGACAGCAACGGCTTTCGGAAATCAAGGGCCATGTGCTGCGCGTCTCCTGCCGCCGCTGCGAGCGGACCATGGAAATCCAGACCGCCGATGCAGTCCGGTTGTATGGCGGCAACGCGATCTGGAAGGACGTCGCGCAGCGGCTGCTCGACAAGACCTGCCAACAGCGCACCGGCAGGCATGAAGAAGACGGGTGCTGGCCGGCGTTCGAGAAGCCGTAGCCCGCTGGATTGCCGATCCGATCTCTTTGCGCCTGGATGTCCGGATGGCCCCGAAGTATCACCCTACGCCCCTGTCGGGCGGCGACCGCAAGGCTCTGGCAAAAGAGCTCGGCAAGGCGCGCGCAATGGCGAACATCCTGGCGACCCAATCGGCGGAGATGCGGGCCAGAGGCGAGGCAATGATCCAGCAAGCCGACAGGCTACTTTGCGAAAGCTGGAATGAGCGAATGTGGAGTGATGGCGAGCCGATCGATCCGTCGCCAACCATCGACCAGGCCGTGAACGGGGGATTCGCTTGGCTGGAGATCAGATGCGCGCGCTGCAAGACGCCGAGCGACGTAGACCTCGCGGCGATGAAGCACCCGCCGACGACCTTCGTGCACGATCTCGCCAGCCGACTGCGCTGTCGCAAATGTGCCAAGGCGGGCCGGCGTCCATCCGCGACTCTGCTACAGTTGACGTGGCAGCCGCGCCACCCTCGAACCGAATCCTGACCGATGTGCAATCTTTATTCGATCACGACCAACCAAGCCGCGATCAGCGCGCTGTTCCGCGTCGTGAACCGATACGTTGGAAATCTGGCACCGATGCCGGCGGTTTTTCCCGACTACAAGGCACCGATCGTACGCAACGGGGCCGAGGGCCGCGAACTCACCACAGCGCGGTGGGGAATGCCATCGTCGTCAAAGGCGCTGATGGACGCCACCAAGAAACGCGCGGAGAAGCTGCAGTCCAAGGGCAAAACCGTCGATTTCAAGGAGCTGCTCAGAATGGAGCCGGATGGCGGCACGACCAACATCCGCAATGTGAAGAGCAAACACTGGGCGCGCTGGCTCGGCGTCGAAAATCGCTGCTTAGTGCCGTTCAACTCGTTCAGTGAATTCAACAAGGCCGAGGGCGGCGATATTTGGTTTGCACTCGATGAGACTCGCCCCCTCGCCTGCTTCGCCGGTATCTGGACCAACTGGACGTCTGTCCGGAAGGTCAAGGAAGGTGAGACGACCAACGACCTCTTCGCGTTCCTCACGACGGAGGCGAACGCCGAGGTCGGCGCCATCCATCCGAAGGCGATGCCCGTCATCCTGACGACGCCGGACGAGGTCGAGACCTGGATGACCGCGGGTAGTGATGATGCCCTGAAGCTGCAGCGACCGCTTCCGGATGGATCGCTTCGGATCGTCGCTCGAGGTGTCAAAGAAGATCCGGCGGGATCCGCGACGTGACGGCGGCCGACATGGTACAGGGTGGCCGCGCGGCTCGGTTCATGAGCGCGCCCGCCCCGCAAGTCGCGCTTGCGAATGGTGCCAACCGGTCGGTGCAGTGTGCAGGGGCGTTACCTCTCGGCGCAAGCCACCGTTGCCCTTGTATCTTCTCGCAACCCCGAGTTAAGTTGGGAAACCTTTTCAGAGCCGTATTTTCGATCACATCAATTCAGGGCATGTCGCGCATGAGAACTCTTTTTAGAATCGCTGGGTGCAGCACTACCCTGGCCGCATTGGTCTTTTCAACACTCACGACAGCCAACGCCGCCGACGATTGGACGATCAGCGGAATGGTGCTTAGCCCCAACGGCATCATCTCCGATGGCGCAATTGCCATCTCAAAGCAAATGATCGCCGCTGTGGGTCCGCGTGCGTCGATCCCGTCTTCTTCCTCGGCCGTCAAAGTCCCCGGCATAATCCTCCCAGGCTTCATCGATCTGCACGACCATCTGACATGGAACGTCTTGCCACGGTGGATCCCAGCGAGGAAGTTCAACAACAGATATGAATGGCAGGATACCGCAGAATACGACCGGGCCTTGGTGGCCCCACACAACATAGTGCTTGCTGACGCAGCCTGCGAAACCGAGATCTATGCCGAAATCAAGGCCCTTGCGGGCGGCGCGACGTCCGTCCTTGGTGGATTGCTTGCGGAGGTCAAACATCCAGACAACGCGAAATGCGTGGCCGGCCTAGCCCGTAACCTGGATACGGCTTCGGGCATACCGTTCAACAAGCCGAACCCTGACCCGAAAGACTCCGTTTGCCCGACCGATGCGACGATCGACCGTACGGTGCTTGATGTCATGGAGAATGACGTCTTCCCGCTGGAATTGACGCATGGCCGGATGGATTTCCTTCTGTGCGAACTCAAGGCAGGGACACTGCGCGGGATGGTCGTCCACCTTTCAGAAGGCGCACCGACTGATTCCGCGGCTCATCGCGAATACACCATGCTGAGCAAGGAAATCCTGCGGCAGAAGGACTTGAAGACCGGCATCGAGTCCGCCATCGAGCGAGAAGGCCTGATCCTCATACATGGCACGGCGCTGCGCGACCAAGATTTCAAGGGCATGAAGGAAAGTAAGGTTGGCTTAGTGTGGTCTCCACGCAGCAACGATGAACTATACGGCTCGACGGTTAACCTCGCAGCCGCTCATCTAGCGGACAT
This sequence comes from Bradyrhizobium sp. WSM4874, assembly GCF_055811835.1. Classification (NCBI taxonomy): domain Bacteria; kingdom Pseudomonadati; phylum Pseudomonadota; class Alphaproteobacteria; order Hyphomicrobiales; family Nitrobacteraceae; genus Bradyrhizobium; species Bradyrhizobium sp. WSM4874. The sequence continues at coordinate 112,067 of NZ_JBVVPR010000020.1, read as the reverse complement.
CGACATGGCAATTGCTCCGGATTGGAGCCCGTCTGGCAGCGCTGGGATGCTCCAAGAGATGGGCTACGCCGCGCGGCACTACGGCGTGAAGTCCGACGACCTTATCAAGATGGCCACATCAACGCCGGCGAAGATGGCGCGCATCTCAGACTATGTCGGTAGCCTTGCTCCGAGCAAGTTCGCGGATTTCGTCGTCGTCAACGTCACAGTCGATCCGACAAAGGCAACTGCCCTCGACCCTGTTGTTAAGGCCACTCCTGCCGACATTGCATTGGTCGTGGTTGGCGGCCAGCCAATCTACGGCGATCCTGCACTGCTGACCCAGCTGCTACCGACTGGAACGGCGGTTGATCAAGTGACCGTCTGCGGTGCAACGAAGGCTATCTATCTCGGCCAAAGCGAAGCAGGCGTACGCGGCTGGAGCGTGGCAGAAATCAAGAAGGCGCTAAATGCAGCTCTTGCGAAAGGAAGCTCGAGCCTGCCTGACATTGAGTGCGACTGATCATCGTCATGGGGTCTTCACTCGAAGTCATTGCAGCATCGGTTGGTTCTTACAACGGTGCTTACAAGCAAGCGCTCAACTGATCTGTCGGAGGCAATCTCATGCGAAATGCCGTGCATATATATTGCGCCATTGTTGTGATGTCGCTGCTTGCGACGCTGGCCGCCGCTCGTGGCGACCAACTCACGTTTTCCACCTGGAAGGCGACGACACCGTTCGAGGGTCCTAGGACCTCGCATGCCGCGGCTCTTTTCAACAACAGGATCTATATCCTAGGAGGCCTGTATGCTTCGGGGAGCAACTTCACCCTGTACAACGATGTTCAAACTGCACTTTTAGGGAACGACGGTGCGATCTCTCAAGGAGCATGGGCGAAGACAACCCCCTTCGTCGAGCCGCGCTCGGGAATGGGCGTAGCTGTCCACAAGGGGTTCATCTACGTCGTAGGCGGCTTTTCGAATAAGGGGACGCGTGCCGACGCTCAGTACGCTCGCGTGATGCCCGACGGTATGCTTGGGTCGTGGACTACCAGTCCCAACCAGCTCGCTATACCTCGTTCTAATCTCGCGTTGCAGATATTCGCCACGACGTCGGGCACGAGCTATCTCGCGGCGATCGCCGGCGTCGGCGAGGTTGGCAAGGATACCGTTCATTTCGATACGATCGAGACCGCAGAGATCAATTCCGATGGCTCGCTCGGCCAGTGGAAACTATGTCCATTTCATCTCAAAGGTGGCCGTTCAGCTCCAGGCGTAGCTGTGAACAAAGGCGTACTTTATGTCGTTGGAGGATGGGGTGACCTGCTAATTGAAGACGTTTTTAGCGATGTCCAATATGCTTCAATCAGGGATGACGGCTGTCCTGACGCTTGGCACACCAATGCAGCCAGACTGAACATGCCGCTGTACGGTCATACAATGACTGTCACGTTAGCGGCTGGGAGGCCGTCGCTCGTTGTGCTCGGCGGTAATGCCGGACAGGGCAACTACTTTAACAACGTGCAATTTGCCCCCCTCGCGCCAGACAGTGAAACCGGGCGGTTTGTGTTCGACACACATCAATTCGCTGTGCCCCGCTGGGGCCAGGCCACAGTGCAATACAACAATTTTCTCTATGTTCTGGGTGGGTCGCAACGCGGAAATGGCGATTATCTGAACGATGTCCAGTTCACCGTCATGGGCAACCAGTAAGACTTAGCTCCCACTGAACGTGTTGCGTGCATCGCGTGTCACCTTCCACGGTAGACTAGAGATTTGCTGCCTTGGGTCCATGCGGAAGCGCCGCCCCACCCGCACTTGACGGAAGGGAGCCGCCCCGTCGCGCGGGCGCCGGCCGGCGCTTTGCCCTGGCGCGCGCGGCAGTGCCCTCAGAAGTTTCGTGGGAATGCTGGGGAATTCGGCCGAGATGTAGACAAAGCGGCAGAGTGAAAGAATCAAAAGAGGCACTCGGAGAGCATGAAGCATTAGCTACCCGAAGGAGCAGCGGTCCGATTGCAGCGACGAGACCGGTTCAATAGCGGCACCCAAGAACGGGCAGCGATAGCGGTCGCCGCAGGCGGGCACCTTTCCCGGGTGCCCGGGCGACGAGCTCCTCAGTCCTTGCGCGAGGAATCCAAGCCGGATGGCCGAGACGCGAAGCGGCTCGGTTCACGAGAGCCCGCTGCGACAGCAGCCGCACGCGCGCAAACGGAGCAACTCCGCCTAGATTAAACCCAGCGGATCTAGATTTCCTCGCGCGCATGCGTCTGCGCATCATAAATTCTGATCTGAAGCATGGGAAAACGCCTCTTGAGTTCTTCTCCACCTGCTCTGGCGCCGTCTCTGGTCGCAAATTCGGCTTTGAGTCGGCCGTCCACTTCAAGCCCATAACCAGAAGCCGGCAGTTCACGCGTGGCTGCAACCATTTCATTCCCATTGGTGAGGTAATTGGGAATGATGGGTAGCGTGAGTTGCCCAGACCACGCTAGAGCCACCTACGCAGCAGTGACGATCGGTCATCGCACGTTGTGGATCGATCCTCGCCGCGGAGCCCATCAAGGATGGGCATTTGCATCGGCTTATTTCCGTTGAATCGTTAGCTGCGAGACGTGCACCGGGCGAAGAGCTATCCACAGGCTCCGATGCCTCGCACGATCGCATCCGATAGAGTGCACTCAGGCGCGCACGGAGCGCGATTTCATCTAGTGGCCATGAACATGACCAACCCCTGACCCTGTCCGAAATGGCGGCTGTGCTCGAGCAATCGCCGGACTATCGCGTTTTGCGCCGGCTCATTCCGCGATCAGAATTCGCTACGAGCAACGGTGAAGCAGTCAAGACAGCTCTCCTGCTGGATGTCGAAACAACCGGCCTGAATCCGGCCCGCGATCAGATTATCGAGCTCGGAATGGTCAAGTTCGCCTACCTGCCGGACGGCCGGACCACCCGAGTTCTCGATACCTTCAGCTGCTTCAACCAGCCGTCGGTGCCCATCCCCGCGGAGGTTACGGCTCTCACAGGGATTACCGACGAGATGGTCGATGGCCACAGCCTTGACCCGGATCGCGTTGCCGCCTTTGCGGCAGATGCTGTTGTCGTCATTGCTCACCGGCCGGGTTGGTGCAGACTTTGAACGGAAGACGAGCCTCAACGGTCAACGTCAGAATTTCAGAACGGTGGATTCCAGCTTGAAGTGGCGCTTTACAAGCTCTGCAAGCCGCTTGCATAGCAGATCGTCCGAGCCGATCAGTTTGGCAGTCGCCTGGGCGAGCGTCGCTTCCCCCACCGCGAGCTGCAGCAGGGCGGCACGCAACGCCGCGTCGACGCTTTCGTTGCTCCTAGCCGGACCGCCAAGGTTCGCGGAGATTTGCTCATAGGCCTTCAATATCCCCCGCTCGGCAGCCGTCGAAAGCGCTGTCTTGGGTTCGGTCACGATCAGTGCGTCGTTCAGACCTCGAAAGTCTCTGGAAAGAAGGAAGGCCAAAACTCTCCCGCGGCGTCGGCGCCATCTTGCCCAAGCTGCCCGCAGCCACCCGGCGCGGCGCACATCTTGTCGTGATGCTTTATGAAATCGACCTTCTTGCAGAAATGAAGGATCAGACTAGAGTCGAGTAGGAATTCCGCAGTGTGCTCCGAATTCCAATACCAGACGCCGCCGACCTGGCGCAGCGGCCCCTCCTTGGTGGGGTCGTAAGGGGTAACCGGGAGCTTGCGCAGGTCTTGGTCAGAGATCATGAAGCGATAGGCGTGGTTGTTGTATTTGCGAACCTCCACCCAATAGATTTGTCGACGCGCGACTATATCGGAAAAATTAAAAGTGAACTGGACGCAGCCATATCGTGAGCCTTTGTGCCAGTTGTTGGGAGATAGCCAGACGACCGTCGTGCGTGAATCGTTGAGGATACACTCGTCATAGATCAGTCCACGGGTGACCTTGCCATCAGCTAATATACGCAAGGCGGGCTCGGTGTGCGTAATATGATGCACGGTCGACAGCACCGAACAGGTGCCGGTGGCACCCGCAGCCGGCACCGTGCAAGAGTATGGCCTCCAAGGCTCGGTCATCGAATATCCCCTCTGCTGTGAGTGACACTGCCGGTCTCGGTGCGGCGCACCCGGCGCCCGCTTCAAGCGCCTCTAAAAACGACCTTAGATTATTCAGGTTGTGTGGTAAGCTGAACCACAACCTGGAAAAACGAACGTGTCAACCGACAGAATCCAGACCACACTAGCCGATAGAGCACTGGCACTCGCGGCCAATGTTGCCGTCTTCTACATCGGCCTGTATGTCGCATCGGGAAACCTGCTGCCGACCGGAGCGCTCGAAAGCGTATGGTTCTTAAGCGGCCTAGCGCTCTGGTTTCTAGCGTTGCTTTCGGCACCCTGGTTCGTGCCACCAAAAGACGCTCTCGCCAACGCCATTGGCGCGATGGCGATCCTAATTACGGCTGACTTCGGAGCGACCGGGGCTCTCAAGCCCCATCTTGAGGTCATGCGTTGGACTGCCGTGATCTACTGCCTTGCCTCTATGGCGGGAGCGATGGTCGCTCTGTTTATTCACGACAAGAACAAGCGATCCCCCGTCGGACGGTTTTTCTTTCGAGTGACCGACGCTTTCGGCCAGGGCGAGCTGCTCTACACGCCGCCGGCGCTGATCAGCATCATCGGTGCCTACCAGAACAGCCTGACCACGGTCGCCTGGCTGACGATGCTGTGGACATTGATCGCGATCGGCAGACCTTTTGAGCGGCTGATCGCCGCCTGGAAGCATTGGCAGGCGGAGAAAGCCAGGGTCATTACCTTCCCGACGGTAGGCGTCATCGAACGCATTGATCATCCCAATATCGTCAGGGTCAGGCTGTCGCGACACAGCTCGTGGAAGCCGGGCATGCTGCACACCGCCGCTATGTCAAATGGTGATCAGCACTACGTCATGGCTCTGTTCGCCCAGATACAGGGACTGGAAGTGATGGGGACCGGTCTTTGCGTGGCTGAGCTGCAGGAAAGGATAGTGCTGGCTGAAGGGGACGTCATCCAGTCGCACTCCCCCGAGAAGGCAGCGGAGTTTATAGAAAGCCTGAGCGGCACGGCCGGGTCCGTGCTGGTAGGGTTTACCGTCGAGAACTCGAACATCGGTATCTTGCGCTTCGAGGTCTCTGCCGCATCCGAGTTGGCAGAAGGCCAGGTCGTTTTTGTGCGCGTGAATGGAATGGATGTCTTTTACCAGATCCTCGACGCCCAGACGGCCGAAGAGAGCTTTGACCAGAACCCGCGCGGCACGCACATCGTGAACGCCGTGCAGTTAGGCTGCTATTCACCGGAGGAAGGCTTCACCAAGTATGGTTGGCTTTCGACCATGAACACGCCGGTATTCTGGGCGAAGGAACGCGTATTTCCCGCTCCCGTCGTCAAGCAGGGCGAGTTTCCGATTGGCGTCGTGCCATCAACCAATATCGGCGTGATGGCCAATATCGACGACTTGGTTCAGTTTCACACGGCCGTTCTTGGCGTCACCGGCACGGGCAAGACCGAACTGGCGCTTGATATCGTCCGCGAAGCCGCCAAAAACGATTTCAGGGTTTTCTGTGTGGACTTTACGGGAGAGTACAAGGCCCGGCTCGCCGAGCTGAAGCCCATTTTCCCCGCGCCGACGCAAAAGGAAACGGACGACCTTGAGCAGAAGCTGTTCGCTGTCGAAACGACACCCTACGGCGCACCCGCGGAGAAAGCTGCCCTGAAGACCGCGCTGACCCAAATCAAGGGCGGCGTCGACCAGCAGATCAACGACTTTCTGGTCGGAAACGATCCGCTGGCAATTCTGGAGTTGACTGAAATCTCGAACACTAAGGCAACGCTGAGAATCACCGAGCTATATTTGTCGACGATCATGGCCTGGGCCCGAGCCAACCGGCAGGCGCGCAAGATTCTCATAGTCCTTGAGGAAGCTCACACCATTATTCCGGAAACGTTCAGCTCCGGATTTGACAGCGAAACGCAGTGGGTCGTCAGTCGGATCGGGCAAATTGCATTGCAAGGTCGGAAGTACGGCGTAGGTCTTCTGGTCATCAGCCAGCGGACCGCGCTGGTGAGCAAGACGATCCTTTCCCAGTGCAACACCTTCCTGACGCATAGCCTGATCGATCAGACCAGTCTCAACTTCCTGGAGAGTGTGTACAGCACACAGCATGTTCGCTCGATTCCAAATCTTGGCCGCTTCCAATTTATGGCGGCTGGCAAGGCTATCAAAGCAGAACGCCCGATCCTTCTCGGCCGACCGTTCGATCAAACCAAAAAGGACGCAAGCGATGCGTTACGAAAGCCGCCGCCGGTAGCGGCAGCCGCTGCTGCAGGATAAAGCCACCGAGCTCATCTCTTGAAAACACGCGGGGGCGATCGTCGGTTAAGCGCCGTCGCTGTTGGCGTGTATTTTAAAATCGTAAATGCGAACGCACGATTTCACGCGCCGACCTGGGCTCATCCCAATAAGATGAGGAGGTCTCCTTACTCTGCAGCTTCAGCGGGTGGGCTCTTTAGCTCTGCAAATTTCGCCGCCATCGTGGGGTTACCCCGGGTCAGCTTCTTGATCGTCACGTCCTGCGCCTTGTCGTTCGCAAGGCGCAGGTTGCGATCCGTACCCATCAACGCATCCTTGGTCTTCTGCAGATGGTCGATGGACTTGTCGATTTCGGCGATCGCCGTCTGGAAGTTTCGAGAGGCGAGGTCGTAGTTCTTTGAGAACGCGGTCTTGAACGTCTCCAACTGGCTTTCAAACTGGGTGATGTCGATATTCTGCGCCTTAACCAGCGCCAGCTCAGTCCGGTATTTCAAGGAATTGAGCGAGGCATTCCGCAGCAGCGTGATCATCGGCAGGAAGAACTGCGGCCGGATGACGTACATCTTGGGATAGCGGTGGAAGACGTCGACGATGCCCGTGTTGTAGAGTTCGTTGTCCGGTTCGAGCAATGAGACCAGGATCGCGTACTCGCAGCCCTTCTCGGTGCGATCCCGATCAAGTTCCTTGAGGAAATCCTCGTTCCTGCTCTTCGTCGCGGTTTTGTCGCTCTCGTTCTTCATCTCAAACATGATCGAGATGAGCTCGGTGCCGGCTTCGTCCGCGTCGCGGAAGATGTAATCGCCCTTGCTGCCGCTCCGCGCGTCGTTGTCTTTCTCGAAATACGCCCGCGGGAAGGCCATCGAGCGGACCCGGTTGAACTCGGTTTCGCAGTGCTGTTCGAGGGTCTCGCCGACCATCTTGGTCGAGAGGCGGGCCTTCATATCCTTCAGGCGCTCAATGGCGTCGTCGCGATCCTTGATCTGGGTTTCGTACTTGTCCTTGAGGGACTGCTCAGAGAGCTGCTTTTCAAGCTGGACCTGCTTGATGCCGTTCTTCAGCTCATCGCGCTCTTTCTCGACGGCACCGACGGCTTCGGTCACGGCGAGCTTCTTCTCCAGCTCGACGGCCTGAAGCTTAGCCTTCAGCTCCTGGATTTCTTTTTCCTTGGCGGCTGTGATCTTGTGCTGCTCGCTGGCCAGAAGCGCTTCAGCAAGCTCCGAGGCCGCTTTCTTTTCGCGCTCGGACTCTGCCAACGCGTTCGCCAGCCTGTCCCGCTCTTTTTCGACGGCGCTTAGCGCTTCGCTCACCGCGAGCTTCTGCGAAACTCCACTGGCCTCGAGCTTGGACTTCAACTCCTGGATTTCAGCATCCTTGGCAGCGGCGGTCTTCTGCAGATCGCCGCTGACCTGGGCCTTGGCCAATTCTACGGCGCTCTGCTTGTCGCGCTCGGCCAGTTCCAGCCGTTCGTGCAGTTGCTTTTCAAAGTCGCCGTCACGGACCTGCTTCAGGATATCCGCATAACCGGACTCATCGACCTTGAAGGCCTTGGTACAGTGGGGGCAGATGATCTCGTGCATGGTTCCTGCCCGGCTGGGCGTTTCCTGTTTTCGTTGAAAAGCTGGCTGCGGGGCTCACAGAATCGCCCCCGCACATTTGAGAACAAAGTTAGAACAGGGCAATCTGGACGGTCAAGCGATGCGCATCGCTTCCGGGCATTTTACAGCCGGCAATCCACTGGTTTTCCCGCTATCGGGCGTGCCCCGCTTATCCAACCGGCAAACAAAGCGGCAAACGGCGCCTCGGAGTATTCCCCTAGGCGTTGTTTCTACTGAGCTATTTTGAGGTGGAGGACGCGGCAAATATGGACGTATCAGCGCTGGCCAGAGCCACAGAGGTTTTCTCGGTGCGCACGTCGTAAACCGCAAATGCGATTGCACGTTTTCACGGCGACGATGGAATAAGGAAAGGAAAGTCCATTTTCCTTTCCTTACGCGAACCGTCAGGAAAGGATGGCATCCTTAGCCCCTGGTCCGAACTCTGCCTCTCAACCAACGCGAAGCCAGCTCTTTGAACTCAAGCTTTGGCGCGGCTTGGCAAGTCCGGGCCCATTACCTGTCCCTCACAGCAGGCGGCGCAAAATCGCAAATACGACGGTGGTGCGCCTATCGAGATCACCCCTATATCTTCAATAAGGTAGCGATAACGCCTGATGGCGTATCTGAAACTTCGTGTTCCCCGCCCCCTAGAATCCGTGATATGGTTCGCCCATGACCGACAAGCGCAAAGGCTCCAGCATCAATTCTTCCTCCCGCATTTTGGGAGACAAGACTTTTGCGGCTATTTCGGCTGTCGAAGGGTTGAAGCTTGGCAAAGCTTCTAAGGAGCGCCTGTCAGCCCTCAACAAATCGAAGCTGACGCCCGCTCAAAAGCGAGCTGAGGTATTGAGGGCGTACGTCCAACCCAAAGGCCGCTAACCGAATTGAGCGGCTACGACGTATCCGACGACCCCTATTGCTACAAAGGCACGTCGGTCCTTAAGAACCGAGCCCGCCTCAGGGATGCGAAAACCCTGGATGCGTTTGAACTCGAAATGATGGCGCTGAGGTCGCGAGAGCCCTTGCCTGAGGGGCGCTTCACGCCAACGCATTATAGAAGCATCCACCACCATCTGTTCCAGGACGTTTATACTTGGGCAGGGGAGTACAGGACAGTCCGCACGGCAAAGGGCGGGAACTGGTTCTGCTACCCCGAACACATCGCCTCAAGCATGAACCAGCTGTTCAAGAAGCTCCAGCTTCCGGCGCTACAGCGTGGCACAACCGCAGAAGGCTTCTTAGATGCAGCCGCCGATTTTTTGGCTGAGCTCAACGCCATTCATGCATTTCGCGAGGGGAACGGCAGATCCCAATTAGCCTTCATGCATCTTTTCAGCCGCCATGTCGGCTACCCGCTCAACTTTGATCGAGTTGACGCCGAAACCTTCATGCCCGCGATGATCGCGAGCTTCCACGGTAAAATCGGTCTACTCAAAAACGAATTGCGGAAACTGCTCTGAGCTACTCGCCGGCCTGACGGGCCAGGAGTTTGCGCGCGCGGGCCAAGCGAGCTTTCAGGTCTTCCTGAAAGGCGGGGTCTTTGCGCCGGCTCTCGATGTGCTCGCTGATCGCGGCACGAATCACATCCGAAATGGCCCGCTGCTCGACCGATGCGACGGTTTCGAGCGCTTCAGCCTGCTCATCGGTCAGGCGAATGGTCATGGCTTTCGTGGTTTTCATGCGGGAAATCTGCACCTTAACACCGGGCTTGTCAAGCGCCACAGTATCGTGGTATCTTGGTATCAATCAATGGAGGTACCACAATGACTGAGCATAACGAAGCCGGCGCACCGACGAGCCGCGAGAAGGAGTTGGAAGCCTTCAGGGAGCGCCAGTTGCGTGAGCTGCGGGAGTTTGAGGAGCGCCAGAAGCTGGAGCTGGAGCAGTTCGAACGCCAGGAGCTGGAAGAGTTGAAGGAGTTCGAGGAGCGTCAGCATCCCTACGAGATCAAGATCGACCGCAACGAGTTCAAGGTGACGGAGCACTTCCTCACCGGCGCCCAACTGCGGGCACTGCCCAATCCGCCCATCGGCCCCGACCGGGACCTATTCGAGGTCGTGCCGGGCGGCTCCGACGAAAAGATCGCGGACACTCAGAAAGTGAAGATGCGCGACGGCCTGCGCTTCTTCACTGCGCCCGCGCAGATCAATCCGGGCCTCGTCTAAGGAACGACCGCCGTGCTGCCTTCACACGACATGGAATTTCTGAGCACCAAGGCCCCCGGCCATCAGGTCACGACTGAAGGCGGCGTCATCTGCGTCCTCGTTCCATCGTACCCGCTTCCGAAGGGGTTCGACCAGGAGGCCAGCGACCTGCTGATACGCTTGGCCCCTGGTTATCCCGATGTGCCGCCGGATATGTGGTGGTTCGACCCACCGGTACGCCGAGTGGACGGTGTTGTCATTCCAGCTACTGAAGCACGCGAGGGCCATCTCGGACGCCAATGGCAGCGCTGGTCGCGACACTTTACAGCGGGTCAGTGGCGCTCGGGCATCGACTCACTTCAAAGCTATTTCGCTTTGATCAGAAACGAGCTGCTCAAAGCGGCCCCAGGAGCATCATGACAATTACACTGGTCCTGACAGAACCGCTTTTCCACGAGATCGAGCAGACCGCCAGACTTCCGGTGGAAACGGCGGGCGTGTTGCTGGCGGGTATCGCCCGGGCGCCAAACGGCGACATCCGACTTCTCGGACGCGGGATGCGCTGGGTGCCGCAAGACGCCTACCTCGGGCGTGAAGGAGACCATCTGACAATCGCGTCACAGGGTTACGTCCCTGCCCTGGCCGAAGCCGAATGCATCGGCGCCATTCCGATCTGGTTTCACACGCATCCCGGCATGGTCGGTCACCCAACACCGAGCATGGCTGATCGCAAAGTCGACCAAGACATCTCCGACCTCTTCCGGCTGCGTTCGGGCTCGGAACTGTACGTCACGCTTATCGCGTCGCCGCGCGACGACGGGATCACATTTACCGGCGAGGTGCATTTCGGCGACGGCGGCAAAGCGCCGATCGAGCGCCTTTGGCGCGTCGGCGACAAGTGGCAGCTCATGAATTCTTTCAATTCGAGCGCGCCGCAGATCCCTGCGATCTTTGACCGGAGCGTCCGTGCGTTCGGCACCGATGTCCAGCAAACCCTCGGGGCGTTGCGAGTAGGGGTCGTTGGCTGCGGTGGCACCGGCTCTGCGGTCGCCGAGCAGTTGGTGCGTCTCGGCGTGCGGCATCTTACGCTGATCGACGCCGACACGCTGACCGAGAGCAATGTCACCCGAGTTTACGGCTCCACGCCTGCCGCAGTGGGCAAACCAAAGACGGAGATGCTGCAAAGCCATCTGACAGCGATAGCACCCGATCTCGACTGCCATACCGTGCCGGCGATGGTGACCCTTGAGAAAACGGCGCGCGAGCTGATCCCTTGCGACGTTGTCTTTGGTTGCACTGATGACAACGCTGGCCGCTTGGTTCTGTCGCGATTCTCGACCTTCCTGGCGACCCCCGTGATCGATTGCGGCGTGCTGCTGGGCGGAGATGGAGCCTTGGCAAGCATCAATGGCCGCGTAACCACCCTCACCCCAGGCGGCGCCTGCCTCGTCTGCCGCGACCGGATCGATCTTGCCCGCGCACAAACCGAGCTGCGAACGCCGGAGGAGCGGATACGACTTGAAAATGAGGGCTATGCGCCCGTCCTGGGAGGCATAGAACCAGCAGTGGTGACCTTCACGACCAGCATCGCTTCAGCCGCCATTAACGAGCTTCTGGAGCGCCTGATCGGGTTTGGACCGAGCCCGAGGCCGACGGAAGTGCTGTTCCGCTGGCACGAGAGGGAAATTTCGACCAACAACGCTGAGCCGCGGCCGGGTCATTACTGCAACCCGGAAAGCCATAAGATCGGCAAGGGCGATGGCCATCCCTTCCTCGAACAGGCGTGGCCCGGCGCATGAAGATTCGTTGGTGGCAGTGGCGATGGACCGACTGGCTTCCACCGCGCCTGGCGCGTTTGCCGCGATGGAAGTGGCTACAGCTCGTCTGGCTTCCTCAGTGGTTAACGGATCAGCCGCCGCTGTACTGCCTCGGTCAGGTCGAATCAGCCGATGAAATACCTGAGAGGCTGCCAAGCAATACCGCAGTCGTTGTCGGCGACGCCTCGCGACTGAAATGGATCGCGTTCGACTGTCCTTGCAAAAGCGGACACCGCATCATGCTGAACCTCGATCGCGGTCGCAGCCCGTTCTGGCAATTATCTACGGTTGAGGGTACTCTATCGCTTTCGCCGAGCGTGAACTACCATAACGGTCGGCGCAGATGCCATTACTTCATAAAAAACGGAAAAGTTGATTGGATGGGGGATTCATTTGGTGAGTGATAACGGTCAGGAGACCTTGCCGACGTCCGAAGCTGCGCCGCACAAGGCCGAGCGTCCACTTACAAAGACGCCGATGTATGCGGCAATGAACGCAGGCCGCTATCAGCGGCAGGAGCTCATCAAGCAGATAAACGCGTCCGAGGGCACAAAGCTCATCTGCTATGTTTCGAGCTTGGAGGCCGAGATCGATCGTAACGACGTCATGGGCTTTGTGGAGATGCTCCACAATATACGCGAAAATTCGGCGATCGACCTGCTTCTCAACACCGGCGGTGGTGACGTCGATGCCTGCGAAAAATTGGTCAAGCTGGTGTTGGCAAAAGCCGGCACGCAGCCATTCCGCGTCATCGTCCCCGACCTTGCGAAGAGCGCCGGTACCTTGATGGCGCTCGCTGCCAGCAAAATCATTATGAGCAATACTTCCGAGCTTGGCATGATCGATCCGCAGGTCTTCCTCAAGGACTCGCGCGGCAATGACCAGCCCTATTCCGTTATGGGTTATTTGGAGGCTTACGAAGAACACTGTGAGGCAATGCGCAGAAATCGTGACGATCCAATTGCCTTGCTTATGCTCGATAGCTTCGACGCCAGGACTGTTCAAAAATTCCAGGGCATTCGTGACCGCGTAAGAACGTTCGCCGAGGATATGCTCAAGCGACGCGGCGCGCCGAGTTCGACGATTTCTCAAGCCTTGATGAGCGCCAGCCAATGGAAAACGCACGGCCAGCCGATCGACTACGCCGATGCCAAGCAGCTCGGCCTGCCGATCGAATATCTCTCGCCGGAGGACGATCGTTGGAGCCGCTATTGGGAACTCTACTGTCTGCTTCGCCTTGAAACCCAGGAAGGCAAAAAGATCTACGAATCGGCCTACGCCTCTCAAATCGTCTAGACGCCTAGGACATCGGCCGCACGAATTGCATCGTCAGCGGCTGGTGCGCCCTGCCGTCATCCCAGCTCATTGTCAGCCAGTTGGTGGAGGCCGGGTACGCGATAATGATTCTTCCCGGCCGATATCGTGCACCGCGCAGAAACGGATATTTTCCTTCATCCGGAGGTTCGAGCAGCAACACAAAGCTCAGGCCCAAGATATTCAGCGCCAGCGCTTCGATATCTTCCTGTGCATTTGTGAGCGGCTGCAGCTGGAAGCGCTTATGGTTGAGGGCTCGGTCACCCGTATTCATGGTGCAGTAGAGCCCAGCACCCTCCGGCCAATGACGGGGATCGTCGAGCATGTCCAATAGCGTTGCGTCGCGCGAGAACGCGCCAGACAGCGGCGCCCTGCCTCTCGCGAGATTCTTCGAGACCGCCGCCGCCTTGGCCGTCTTGAGCAGCCATCTTTCCAGGTCGTGCCCGGAGATGAGGGCGTGCCTCGATCCCGCATCTTCCTCCAGGTACGATTTTAGCGAAAAGAAAAAATACTTGGCGGCATCATCGAGTGGATGAAGCGCGCTGTTATGCTTGGCGCAAAGGCAATTCGTTCGCAAATTGTTGGGCGCGAGGATCTTCTCCTCATCCAGCGCCAACCATGGAAGGCCGCCGACCGAAAACTCGCCGTCGCCCATCAGAACCCGGATAACCGACTCCGAGATGATGTGCTCGCCCGAGATCGGAGCAACGCACGAACCCAGGTCGCGCATATAGCATTTGGCGACGCTTGACGCCGGAGGAAGCGCTTTGAGGCCAAGGACGGTGGACGGCTTGTGCCAATCTTTGCCGTTGAAGCAGCAGCCCCGCCCGGGCCTGGTTGAACCGCAAGGGCACGGGCCATTCAATACGGCTTCTCTTTTCCGCCTGGCTTCACCCATGGCCGTTCAGGGCTTTACCCGACTGTTGTATATCGCGATCCAAGCCTCGTGCTCGGCCTTGAGATTTTCGACCAGGGCCTTCACGGTCGCGTCGTTAATAGACTGAGGCTTCCCGTGACTGAACTCGTTCCGGCGCTTGTGAATGTCGCTCAGCAGATCGGCAACCGCCGCAAAACCTTGGTCCCGGAGATCATCGAAATAGGTAGTGCCGAAGAAAATCTTGTACAGATCGAAGAGACGGCTTCCGATTCCAGAATAGCGCTTCAGCTGGTCCTCTAGAACGCGCTGTGGAAGCCTCCGCATCGCCGAGCGATGAAGTCTCTCGATCCGGGTCTCAAAGTACCCCCAGAACAGCAGTACGAGGGCAGCTTGCGCAGATGGACGCTCTACGCCGGCAGAGTGTGCAAGCGCTTGGAATTCGACAACCGGTCGCTCCCACTCACGCTGAAGCATCTGAAGATAGATGTAGTCCTCGTAGCGCCCCTCGGCGCCGGGGACGGTGAAAGCCAACGTTCTTCGACCATCCCGGGTTGTTATCGTCGATGAAAAGTGAACCGGTGGCGCACCGCACGCGGGGCACGGACCTTCGTGCCGGCGGATACCCGGACAATCGCCTCCACACAACGTGTAGCCCGACCAGAGGCTGATCCAAGATTTTCCTGCTAACTCGTCGCACCACATCTGATGATCCCCACCCACACCACAATAGCCTGAGATACCCGAAAGGCTAAGCAGGCTTTGAGCCCTGGCTCTGCGGCTCGCGTTAGGCGAAGCGCGCGCGCTTGGGGACGTACAGGACTTCGAGATGCCGGTCCGCAGGAACGACCACGAGGAAACCTACCTTCACCGGCCAAGGTGATTGGTCCTTCCAGCTATCGTTGCGAAGCTGGTGTTCGCGTATGGCACTGTAGACCGACGCGCCTCTCGTGCGAAGATCGTTCAATGACCCGTCCAAGTCCTTGGCGAATGCCAGGCGGGCCGACATGGCGACATCATCCACATCCATCAGATCCTGGAGGTAATCGCAGAATGCAGCCGCAAGCTCCTTGGCTTCTTCACTGAGGTCGGCGTCGATCGTGAAGGATACCGCATTGACGGTATCCGCGAATCCTACGGCCTCATCTCCGGAAGCGATGGCGTTTGCCTTGACCCGGATCTGGTCAGGGTGCTGATCATCAAGCTGCTTCTGTTTCAAGTCCTTGAGGTTATCGAAGAAGCTCAGGACACTCTCGATGAATTTAGGGTCATCGAAGATATCCGGATCGTCGTAGCCGAGCGCCTTGGCGATCGCGCGGCGTGACATCACGTTGATGGGCTGTCCGGATTCAAATCGCTGGACCGTCCGAATGTTGACGGGGGCGTTCGCGGCTAGCGCATCCTGGGAAAGGTGCTGAGCGTCCCGGACGCAACGGGCCCAAAAGCCGAGCATTTTAGGGTCAAGCAAGGTGGTGTTCATTTCGTTCTCCTTTGACCCAGATCATAGGCCTGGTCCGCCAGGGTCGAACACGGCAGAATGCCGACAGTAGCCGACAACAATCACCCAGGCCCGCCCGCCACCCTTTAAGCCATTGAAATATCTTTCGTAACGGCGCGTTCCGGTTGACCACCTTAAGTAGCCGCTTATTCTGAGGGCGAACGGGACGCTCGGTCGGAGGGTGGCCTGAAGACGGGAGCTGGGCTGATGGCCGAACAAAAGATGCCAAACGAATACTGGACCACTGCCGAGGTCATGAAGGGCATCTTCGAGACGAAGACGTGCCTGGCAAAGCCGCACTCGTCCGAGGCATGCGAGGGGAAGATCATCGCCGCGCATACCATTCCCTACGGTCAACTCGCTAAAATCGCGCCTGACAGCCATGTGTACGCCATTGGTGCCACTCTCGCAGACCTTGCCCGCTCGGAAGGGCAATTCACGATGAAGAAATACGGCATCCGGAATTTCTCGGTCTTGAACTGCTTCTGCGCCACGCATGACAAGAAGATCTTCGCTCACATCGAAGATGATGAGCTTGTCTTTGATGGCCATCAGCTGACATTGCTTCAGTATCGAACGCTCGCGTCTGAACTTTACCGGAAGGTGAGCAGCTATCAGTCGACTCTGCATCAGATCGAACAGCAGCAATCAAAGAAGCCAAAAGATAAAGAAGCTATAGAGTTTCTCAAAGCTCAGGCTATCAACGGGTTGTCCGCCGTTCGAGATATCGGAACAGCTTTCGAAGCATGTGCCACGGATCTGTTCGGACAAAAGTACGACCAGGTGAGCGCACTTGTCGTTCATTTTAAGAAGCTCCCCTCGGTCATGGCTGTGGGAAGCGTTCTTCCTCTATATGACTACAACGCGAAGCCTTTACAGCTCATCCACGATATTGAAGCCATCGCCGACATTGTCTGCTTCAATATCCTTGCGGCAAAGGACCACGCCGCTGTCATCATGCTCTGGCCCAAAGAGCAGCTCAAGATCGGTCGGCAGTTCGCCGATACGTTCATTGCACAAGACTCCTCGCAATACAGCGCCTTGGCGATCCAAACGGCGTTCGAGTACCTCGAAAATACGTGCGTGAGCAAGACTTGGTGGGACGAGCAGAAGCCCATCATTCACAAGATCCTCTTGAGCCGTATGCAGTCAGGTACCAATCCGCTCGAAGCACGAGCAGCTAGCAGCTTAACGTTCAGCGGCGTGAACTTTGATCAGTGGGACTATGACCGCCACGAGTTCCTGAATGCTGATTGAACGAGGCGCAAAACCGTAAATGCGATTTTACGGCTCAGAGCTTTCATCAGCGGTCTCTTGGATGGCTATCAACGCTTTTACCCCAATAGCCGTATCGGTGCAGAGATGTTGAGCAGACTCGCGACACCGCCGGCTACCTCAATGGCAAGCTGGACAACAGCTTGGCTACGACGGGGAATATTCACTACGCGGGTGGCACCACGGACCTTGTTATCGGCCAGAATAATTCGTATTCCCCAGGCGCATTATTCAATGGCGTTATAAACGAAGTAGGCATTTGGAACTGCTCTCAGCGCGAGCGAGGTTGCGACACTCTAACTTGCAGGGCGCGAGAAATCGTCGACGCGTTACAGCCAAGCAGAGCGCCGATTTCGCGCATGCCTCGGCCCTCCCGTTGCAGATCTTGCGCGTGCGCGATCTGTTGCTCGTTGAGCTTTGGCTTTCGTCCAAACCTCCGGCCTTGGGACTTGGCCCGCTCCCTGCCCTCCTTCGTCCTGGCCAGGATGAACGCTCGGTCGAGTTGGGCAAACGCCGACAACATGGTCAGCATTGCTGAAGCGGTCGGCGTGTTGGTGTTGGCCCAGGGCTCGGTTAGGGATTCGAAAGTCGCGCCCCTCGCCTCGATCTCGTGAACGATGTTGAGCAAATCGCGCGACGACCGCGCCAGGCGGTCAATGCGGGTAACTGCGAGCACGTCACCTGGTCGAGCCCGGCGATGGCGCGGGCAAGCTGTGGCCGATCGGCTCGCACGCCACTCATCTTTTCACTGAAGACCTTGACGGCACCCGCTGCCTTCAGCGCGTCGACTTGCCCGGCATGATCCTGCTCGGAGGTCTACACGCGGGCATAGCCGTATTTCACTATCTGTAATTTGCAACAGACTTACGCAACGGTCAAAGGCCGCAGCGAAACGAATGTCTATCCCTGTTGCATTTATTTTGACTTATGCAACAGCACGGTAAAACCCTTCGAAAGGATGGAAGGCGGGCGCTTTACGGCCGGGCATCGCCAATGGCTCAGATGGCACGTTATTGGTTGATGCTTGAGTGACGAATTGTGGACAGGATTTCGTACTGCCAGTACGCTAGCCCCTGAGCATCGTAGCGTTGCGGGCCTGGAAGGCGTTCTCCGATGTTGGATGGAAAGTTTCTCGACAGTCTCCTCGAAATCTCTCGCACGTCGCTTGATGTCGGGAAGGACATTCCACCTGAGAAGCCCGACGAGCAGCGCCGGATCAGCGGAGTTGAGCTATCGGACTGGCTGGCAGCTCAACGAGCGACCTAACAACCTACTTTCTCCCCTGCAAATGCCAATACGCGTCCTCGGACGCGATCGGTAAATCGCGCTGCGCGGTCAAGTTGCTGCGTGGCTGGCGGGAGCTGTCGCGGTCATGGTTGGTCGGCGGATAAACGCGCATGTGCCTCATCCGACGGGCTCGGAAGGCCCCCCAGGCGATGCATTGCTGCGATTCGTTCGTGCTCTTGCTCGCGCTGCGGCGATCGCGGATTATGAGCGTCAGCACCGCACAACGGACGCGAGTAGCGACTATGAAGGCGGCGATCTACGCAAGGTTTAGCTCGGATAAGCAAACCGACCGGTCGATTGAGGACCAGGTTGCTCTCTGCCGCGCCATTTGCGAGCGCGAAGGATTGATCGTCGTTGGCGTTTATGATGACCGCGCGATTTCCGGCGCGAGCACCTTGAACCGGCTGGGCTGGCAGCGCCTGATGCGCGACGCCAAGGCCGGTAAGTTTGAGGTTGTCGTTGCTGAAGCGCTGGACCGCATTTCCCGCGACCAGGAAGACCTGGCTGGCATTCACAAGCGCTTACGCTTCGCTGGCATCGACATTCGCACGGCACAGGACGGTATTGCTGGCGAGATCCATATCGGTGTGAAAGGCCTGCTCGGCTCGCTCTATCTCAAAGACCTGGCGCAGAAGACCCGCCGCGGGCAAGCCGGTGTCGTTCGCGATGGTCGTCACAACGGTGGGCGCAGCTACGGTTATCGCCCGATCCCCGGGAAGGCGGGAGAGCTGGAGATTGATGCTGCCGAGGCGACTATCGTCCGCCAGATCTTCGCTGACTACCTTGGCGCAAACTCACCACGTGGACATCGCGGCTACCTTGAACAAGAAGGGCGTACCTGGTCCGCGGGGCGGTGCCTGGAATGCATCGACCATTGCGGGCAGCCGCAAGCGCCTGAACGGCATTCTGCAAAACGAGCTGTACGCCGGGCGCATCATCTGGAACCGGCAGACCTTCATCAAAGACCCGGAGACCGGCAAACGCATCAGTCGCGAGAACCCCCGCGAGCAATGGATGACCGCCGGGGCGGAGCACCTGCGCATCATCGATGCGGAAACCTGGGCCAAGGTCCGGGCCCGGCGGGAGGACCGCGGCGGCCCAAAAGGAGCGTATGCTACTCGGCCGAAGAACCTGCTGTCCGGTCTGGTCAAATGCGGCTGCTGCGGGTCCGGCTATGTCGTCGGCGGCAACGACAAGCGCGGATCGCTCCTGGTCTGCACGCGCATGAAGGAAACCGGGCTCTGCGACAACAAGCGCACGGTGCCGCGCGTAGCGATCGAGCCATGGTGCTGAAGGGCATTGAGGAACAACTGGCGGCGCCCGAGCTGATCGCCGAGTATGTCCGAGAGTATCACCGGATGTCGGCGAGCTGCACGGCTCAACCGCCCACCGGCGCCGCGATCTGGAAAAGCGGCTGGGTAACGTCAACGGCGCAATCGCTAAGACGGTGGACGCGCTACTGGGTGAAATACCCAGCCGCGCCCTCCGCGATCGTCTGACGGCTCTCGAAGCACAACGGGATGAGATCGAGGCAGCCATCGCCGAGGTCGTCCCGCCCGCGGTGGAATTCCATCCGAACGCGGCAAACGCCTACCGCGAAAAGGTGCACAGCCTGAAGAAGACCCTGGCTGAAGCGGACGAAGAAAGCCGCTTGGCGGCCCATGAGGCCATTCGGGAGATTGTCGAGAAAGTCGTCGTTCATCCACGGGGCCGGTACAAACCCGTGCAGATCGACATTTACGGCCAACTCGCCGCCCTGCTCAGGATTTCCGAGAGGGCGGCCGAACCCCTAGAGTCTAGGGAAGCGTTGGTTGCGGGGATAGGATTTGAACCTATGACCTTCTGTTTATGAGTCTGAACGTCGACTCCAACCGCACCAGTTTCGCACCAGAAACAGCGCGAACGAACCGTGACGAACACTATCAAACCCGAACGAAAACGAAGGAAAATCAACGAGGGCGATCGATAGTCTGCCGCTCATAACGGTCTGGTTGCAGGTTCGAGTCCTGCCGGGCCCACCAACGGTTCGACCATTTCTTTCGGCTGCTTCGCGCCGTCTACGGTGGGCCACTAACTCTCAATTGTCCCCATACAGAGGTTGACTTATATCGTAAACACAATCAGCGTGCGATCTTTTAGGGGATTTAAAATGAAGCTATCTGCATGCATTGCGACTTCGCTAATCATTTCAGCTGGCATCCCCTCGATGGCCGGCGCTCAGCAATACCTTCTCAAACCCAGCGACAGCGGCAGCAACGGCGTTCAAATCGTCACCGGCTCGTGGAGTGAAGAGCGGCACTCCGACAAGACTTACATGGCGTTCAGAAAATTTCGAGGAAATAGAAGTCTCGGAGAATTTGACTACTACTATCAATTCCGCATTGCCCCACAATTTCGCACCACGTTCATCGAGTGCTCCAAAGCGCCCTATTTCAAAAGGTTGGCCAACGCTATTATAGGCACCTCGGGTGCGACGCTCGTAACGGCAAAATTACAAGTTGCTTATCATTGGACGCCCGGCCAAGAAGTCCAGTTTTTAAAGGACCCGACTCCTCTTTTTGTCGTTGCGACCGGATCCAAATCAGACAGCATTGTTGCGGGCAACGGCTGCTTTTTCGATGTTACGCAATCTCCGACATTTCCCCTACTGCGTTACGCAGGCGGCGCCAACGATTCAAACTACGATGACTTCGATCTTAAGTTCAGCGTGAGCGGAGGAGAAGTTCTCGACCTAAGCGTCGTGAACAACGTCGCCACCGCTTTCGGATATTTCAATGCGGCATTTGCCTGGAATCAGATGACTAAAGCAGCAACGAGCGCACTTCAGTCAAGCGCGCAAGCGTTTCAGGATGCGGTATCAAAAGCCGGGACTTTCAATTCATCCGCGGCAAAGAACTACAATCTGAAACAAAATGGTTTGCTTCGGGTGTCAATACCAACCCTGTTTCCCGGCAGCGACATGGTCATTTACAGTCGGCGCCAGGCTTCCATTGCGTTGGATACCTCCGAAGATTTGGTGAGAGTGGATAGCGTACTTCAAAAGGACGACCTCGCCGCAAGACAGTGTTCTCCTAAAGACGTTGCACAGGGGGCATGCACCGGAACGAAATCGATCATCGACTCCCTAATGGCTAGTTCTTACGTTAAGGCAGCTGATGACAAAATTACGTATAAGATCGTCAATCCTGGACTGCCCGAAAAGCAAAAGCTGATCTTCGACGTCTGCGAAGCTGTTCGGACGCATATACGATTGAACATGCGCTTGAGCACCTTGGACGAAATGATGGTAAGGTGGGCCCTTACTAAGGACTTACGAAATGCATTGAAGGACCCCGGCAAGACGGCGGCCATCTTAAGTGCCACGAATAAGACAATTGATGAAATCAAGGGGTCTTGCTGGAACGACGGCGATGAAAAAACCGTCAACGGCGTAGCAAAGCTGATGGGAAAAACGCTGGAGCAATGATTGTTCCGAGAACGGAGGACGACGACCTAACCGGACAGATTCCCCTTAAAGCTCGTCTTTTATTGTGGCTTGGGCTTTGATTAATTGGAAGTTGACGGCCTGCCGTGCCAAAATCTTACCGACTCATTTCGAGCATTTGGGGGCGCGCCAGTGGCACTCAAGAAGAGGGCTAGGGGTGTTCGGCAGCGAAAACGGGAGCCTTTGGTTCACCGGCATCTCGAAAACGTTTCCCGAAATCTGCTGGAAAAACATCCAGAATTGGTGCGAGAATTTATTGGGCGTAATGCCGGAATTTACGCGCTCTTCCGAAAGGGAAAACTATACTATGTCGGGCTTGCTACGGCGCTTCGCGGTCGCCTCAAAGCGCATGTAAAAAATCGCCACGGCAATTCGTGGGATAGCTTTTCAATTTACCTCACGATTAAGGACCAACACCTTCGAGAAATAGAAGCACTTCTGTTGCGGATCGCAAAGCCGCCGGGTGCGCGGCAGAAGGGTAAGTTGGCGCAGTCTGTGGATATGCGACGACGCATCGCTCAAGCAATTCGTCGCAAGCAAACTAGCGAGGTTTCCTCCCTCTTTGGGAGGGGTACGGCTCCTATCGCTACGCAAACTACCGGCGTAGAGAATGACCTCACCAGACTCTTTCCGCAGGGCGCTCGCATCAAGGGCACGTTAAGAGACGAGGTTTTCCGTGCACGTGTCCGCAGAAATGGCACGGTTCGTTTTAGGAACGTTACTTATAAGTCATTGTCTCTAGCTGCAAAGGCTGCCATCAAACGGCCCACGAACGGTTGGTGGTTTTGGCAGATCGAACGGGGACGCGGAAACTGGGTCCGGCTCACTAAGATTCGTAAGGCCGGAACGCCCGTGTACGTCCGTTGAGGGGCGCAACAACTGCCGCTCACTGAAGTCGCTTCGCTGGTATAGCCGTGAGTGGTGGGCTGTGCCCTTGCAGCAGCTAGGCGGCGAGCCGACTCCTATCCAACGTCGGCAGGCTGTTCGAGCAATAGCTGTTCAGCGTTTTGAGGGACCTGTTTAGAAAGCGCGCCGAGCTCCGCTTCAGTTAACACCGGCGCAGACCGCATCTGATCTTTCGCCTGCACCGTGGACACGTCGATCTCTGCAAACCGATTTTCCATCTTCCGGAAGCGCGCATAGCAGCCTATGTCGATCGCGAAAGCTTGATAATTTCCGGGAAGAGATTTGTGAGTGAGCGCCGACCCAGCCTGATGGATAATTCGATAGTCGAGCAAGGGATTGAAAAGGCTTTTCCATTCCTCTTGCTGTTGCATAACCTTTTCCGGAACTAGGAAGATGTTCGTCTTCTTAGTCAGACAAAATTCTCGCAGCATGTAGATACCTGCGATTAATAAGTCTTGCTCGTCGGCATGACTATCCTTCTTCAATTCCTCGATGCGCCTCTCGAGATTGGACTTACTTAAGACGCGAACTTCGTCTTTGCCAACGGCTTCGCCATCGTGCGCACTCATTGCTTCCAAGAACAGAGATAAAACGTCTCGCGGCACGCCACCACCGGCCATGACTAGCCGATCGAAACCTTCGCCTTTGAACAGCTGAGATAGCTCTTTTTCGTCCATCTCGGCTTGCCGGCCGTACTCCATCAATATCTGCCAGTTTTGCTTCGACGTCCGTTTGAAGTCACTGAACGTGTAGTCAATGTTTACAGGCTGAAAGTCGTGGCGCTCCTGCGCCCCAATCGGCTGCCCTTCCCGATCAGCAAACAGCGTGGAAGCATGCCGCATCGTGGCAATCTTAAAGAAGATTGGAAGATCTTTGCAGAGCCTATGAATGTAATCAACGACGAATGCCTGATCCGCTCGCTTCAGATGATAGAGATCGTCGATCTGCAACAAGATAGTTTTAACGTTCGAAGACAGCTCGAAAAAGGCTCGCAAGCTTTTTTTAAGTTCGGGCAACCATCGATCGAGATCCTGCAGCTTCTCTCGATGATGTTTGAATGCTCGCTCGATCTCGCTCTTGCCCTTCTTGGTCGCGTTGGCACCGATCTTAGTTCCTTGTCTAAACTCAGCCCTGCTGCCAACTCACTCGCCGCGCTCGATTTAACATCCTCATCGACTGTGTCGGGTTCGCTGTGCATGCTTTTTAGCTTCTTTATGATTTCTCCGAGAAGCTTCTTCTCTTTTTTTCCGAACCATCCGCTCAGATGCGTGTCGATATCGGTAAAAAGTGAGACCAGTATTTCTATGAGGACGTTCGGGAAACTATGCCGCTTGAAATCTTCACAATTGAGATAGATGGCCCTGACATCAGCCGATAGTGCGGCGGCCGATGCGTGCAACAGAAGCGTCTGCCGCAACCGCGACGAGCAAAAATCGTGTGGTTCTGTCGCGCGCTGGCGTCCTCAAGCGCGTGGCCCACGTTGATGTAATTGATACGTTCGCCGCCAAGCCGGACGCGCAGGCCTTCGGTGATCAATTGACGCAGCCGCGCAAGTTTATGTTTATCGACCATTGCATTTCCCCCAATATCTCCTTGTACGCGAGTCTCACGCCAAAACAACTTAAGATCACGAACGAGAAGATTTCTTTCGACCTGTTGAGCACGCCTCGAGGATACCCGGAAAGCTGCGCCATCTGTCGCCGCACGATCAGTCGCCGATCTATGCTCCTGGTGCACGCACAAGGGCGCCCTCATTATAGCGAAGGTGCAGATAGCGCTAGGACATACCACTGCAACCGGGTTCCGGTGACAGCACTGTCACCGTAATTCCAGGTTCAAGTCATGCCGGGCCCACCATTCTTCGCCCTTCGGCCTACGCGTGGCGCAGCCGCGCGGAGAACGAGGGCGAAGCGTGGTGTCCGGCGTAGCTTGAACGAAGTGAGAGCGAAGACGGACGAACTGCTGCGAAGCGGGCGAAGGCGGGCTATAAATTCAACTGCTTGAGCCGTTACGAAATTTTCCGGTGCACCTTCCGATTTTGTTGGTGCCAGACACGACCAGACTCACCACACTCCCCGTTGCGACACGCCGTGTCCGCGAGCGCATCCAGCGGCGAATATGTGGCGCCGGTTCGGCCTCTCTCATGTCGGGACTGATGATGCGAAAGCTTCTGGCGATTTTGCTGATCTCGTGCTGGGCCAATTTGGCTTGCGCACAAAAGGCCGACCTCGTTGTCACGAACGCAAAGCTGGTGACGCTGGATCCCGCATCGACGATCGCGCAGGCTCTCGCAGTCCGCGACGGCAAGATCGTCGCAATTGGCGGCAACGATGCCATGGAAGGCCTGATCGGGCCCGCCACGCGCCGTGTCGACGCGGGTGGACGCACCATCATTCCGGGATTGATCGATTCCCATATTCACGCCGTGCGCGCCGGCCTCACCTACGCAACCGAGGTCAACTGGATCGGCGCAAAGACGATTCCCGAGGCCATGGAACGCCTGCGCCAGGCAGCACAAGCGCGCCCGGCGTCCTGGATCATCGTGGCCGGTGGCTGGAGCGAATTGCAATTTGCGGAGAGGCGGCGGCCAACCCTCGCCGAGGTGATGTCGGCCGTTCCCGACAATCCGGCTTACATCCAGCTGTTCTATTCGGCGGTGCTGATGACGCCAAAAGCGCAGCAGGCGCTCGGGATTTCCGCGGATCAGTTGCCGGCCGGTATCACGGCCGCATCGGGCGACACCACGGGCTGGCTCAACGGCTCCATTGTCAGCATCTCCGCGCTGTTCGATCGGCTGCCGAGGCCGAATTTCGAAGAGAATGTCGCCGGGACCCGGCAGTTCTTCACGGAGCTCAATCGTCTTGGCGTGACCGGGATCGTGGATCCCGGCGGCTTCAGCATCTATCCCAGCCATTACGCCGCCCTGCAAAAGCTCTGGCGTGAAAAATCACTTTCGGTTCGGGTTGCCTTCAGCCTGTTCGCCCAGAATGTCGGCGCGGAATTCGAGGAGTACAAGACTCTCACGCCGTTCCTGCCGATGGGATTCGGCGACGACATGCTACGGTTCAACGGACTAGGCGAGCGGATCACCGGCGCCATGTACAACAACAATGCGCCCGACGCGGCCGCCAAGGACAAGTTCCGCGAGATCATTCGCTGGGCGGCCAAGCAAGGACTGACAGTCACCATCCACTGGCAGGAAGACAAATCCGTCCATCACCTCCTGGACCTCTATGACGAGGTCAACAAGGAGACGCCGCTCGCGCCGTTGCGCTGGTCCATCGCCCATCTCGACAACACCTCGCCAGAAACACTGGCGCGCATGAAAGCCCTTGGTGTCGGCTGGACCATGCAGGACGCGATGTATCTCGGAGGCGACCGTATCGTGGCGCAGGTCGGCGAAGCTGCGCGCAGCATGCCGCCCATCGTCACGGCGTTACGCATTGGGGTCCATGTCGGGGCCGGCACGGATGCACATCGCGTCGCATCCTACAATCCGTTCGTGGCGCTGCAATGGATGCTCGACGGCAAGACCGTCGGCGGACACTCGACGCGCGGCCCGGACGAAACACCCAGCCGCGAAGATGCCTTGCGCCTCTACACCATGGGAAGCGCGTGGTTCTGCTTCGACGAGACGCGACGCGGCACGTTAGAGCCCGGCAAGCTCGCCGACTTCGCGATTCTCGATCGGGATTTCATGTCCGTCCCCGTCGAGGAAATCGGCGCCACGGCGTCGCTGCTGACCGTCGTGGGCGGCAAGGTCGTCTACGCAGCGGATGCTTTCTCGGGCGTCAAATGAGAGCTGGAGGGCGACCGTGCCGCTCTCACGAAATCTCGGCCTTTGTCCATTGCAGCGACATTTGCTCTCGGCCCACACATGCAGCTTCGGCGGCCGAGCCGGATGGCATACCAATTTCGCCGCCTGCTATCCCTGCCGCATCGATATGGTGATTGCGCACTCAGTGAGCCCGCCCCTTTTGCGGGTACGAAGACTTTGAATTAAGTGCACTGTCACCGTAGTCCTCTATTGCAGACGTGAATGAAAATCTACTCGGCACGACGAACGTGTTCACCTCGTGCGCGGCTGCCTTTTTGAAGCCGTGACGGCGAGACCATCGCGGAAAACGCACATAGACCCATGCCGCATACCGGCCCATATTACCCAGGCATCACTTTGTTCGACGAGCAAGGGAGCCACCGCATGTACGCCAACATTCTCTTGAGCACGGACGGATCGGACGTCGCGACGAAGGGCGTTGAGCATGGCATTGCCCTGGCGAAGGCCTTGAACGCCAGGCTGACGATCATCACTGTGACGGAAGCACTGCCGATCGACTATGGGGGCGGACACGACCCGGGATGGATTCCGACGCAGGACGAGATCGATAGCTTTGACGCGGCCTGCAAGGTCCGCGCGGGCAAGGTGCTCGATCAAGCGCGCGCGATGTCGGAGCAGATCGGCGCGCCTGCAGAATTCTTGCACGTTCCGAATGCGCACCCGGCGACTGCGATCATTGAAACAGCCAAGCTTGGGGGATACGACCTGATCGTGATGGCCTCTCATGGACGACGCGGCCTCAGGAAGCTGTTTTTGGGCAGCCAGACATCCGAGGTCCTGGTGGACGGCAGCGTCCCGGTGCTGGTGGTGCCGAAGCCGGCATCAGTGTAGGGATTATTGGCACCACTCAGCTGATCCGCTGAACGACCGCACAAGACCGCTCTCCCGCGGCAGGAGCCATCCATGACCAGTGAAAAAGGCCCGAACATCAAGAAGAAGCAGAAATGCAAGAACTGCGAAGGCAAAGGCCTGCTCAAGAAGGGCGACAAGGTGGTGAAGTGCCAGCGCTGCAAGGGCACGGGCGTGCGGTGATGATGAGGTGATGACCTTCCCGCCGCGCTAATTCGCGCGGACGCCACCGGCAAAGTGCTTCTCGAGAGCACCGCACCTGACATCCTCGATTGGCACTTCCTGCCGCAAGGCGCGTTGCGGTCTTTTCAGGGAGGTGCAGATGACCAAGACCGACGCGCGAGGCGCAAAGACCGGGACACCGCCGGCCGGTTCGGCGGCACTCAACCCCGGCGATGAAGCCGCACCGGGAACGACGGGCACGGGCGAAGATGTGTGCCCCGATTGCCATGGCAAGGGGCGGATCGACGGCGCTCCCTGCGCCACGTGCGGCGGCAGCGGGACCGTGATCCGGGCTGTCGGCGGGGCCTGAGCAAAGCGCAGGACGCGGCGATTGAGCCGGGCTGTGACTCTCCACCGCGGCTTCATTGTTCCAGCAACGAACGGCCCGCATCCGTGTTTTCCGGATGCGAGACACAATGAGGCGCGCCATGACCAGGGATCCCGGACTGAAGCCCGACGACTTTCCCATCGAAGCCGACAAGGACAAGCTCAAAACACACAAGGGCGAGCCGGTCGCCTCGGCCGAGTCGGAGAAGATCGCGGATCAGATCGCCGAACGGCTGAACGAGCATGCCCACCAGGAAGAGCAGGATCGTTGGTCGGCTTAGGCACTTTGCCTTGCCGGCAGCAACCCGCAGATAGCAACGACTTTGTAGGAACGACCTGGGGGCGTTGCGTATTGGGCCGCGCCGGGTCCTTGCGATTCCGGCAATGGCGGCCTCGTCTCGAAGCCCCGCCCCCGCCGCAGGCCGGGGCCGCCTGAAGGGAATCGGCCCGTCGTCTCAGCCCGGCATTTCAGGGCCGTCTTGGAGGACTGCGCGAGAGACCATGGAGGCGCCCACACCAGGGATGCAAAACCCGCTTCGACAGGCGCGGCTCTACGGCTACCTGATCGAACGCGAGGGCGCGCTGTTTCATCCCGGCGGCAGCCACCCGCTGTGCAGCGCGGGCATGACGCGACGCATGATCGAGGCGGGCTGGCTGGTGAAGGCCGGCGATCGCTACGAGCTGACGCCGCAAGCGCAGCAACGGATCGCCCCGGGCGCGATGAGTCCGGGATGACTTAATCGTCGGTGGTGCGGCATTTCCGCTCCCGCGCAGGAACAGGTGCGTCCCCAAATCTTTGCCTCGGCACGGCATGTGACGACGTCAAGCAAAGGAGCGGACATGAAAAAGCTGGTTCTCGCAGGGCTCGTTGCGGCTCTCGCATTCTCCCCTTCCGCATTCGCGCAAGGCGGCGCGGGTGCGTCCAGGACCGGGTCGAGCATCGACTCCTCTGGCACCGGCGGCGCGACGGGAGCGGGCGCCTCCAGCCTCAACACGTCATCGGATAACAATGGCGGCGGCGCGAACGCACCGGCCAAGTCCTCCACGACGCGGCCAGGCGACAACGACACCAGGCAAACGCAAGGCGGCCAACAGGCCATGCCAGGTTCCGGCTCCACCGGAGCGAACCGCAAATAGGCGCGCCGGAACGATTGACCGATTGCGCTCACGCAAAAGGCCCGGATGATGATCCGGGCCTTGTCTCGTCACCACCAGGGATCCCAATAGGGCGGTGGAGCGTAGGCGTAAGGCACATAATAGGCCCGCCGCACGACGCGCGGTCCATAGTAGGCGTAGGGCGGACCATAATAGCGCGGGCCATAGTAGGCGTTGGCCGCCAGACCAGCCGTAAGCGCACCGGCAACAAGACCGAAGCCGATACCGGGACCTCCCCAATGGCCGTGCCAGCCGCCGCGCCAGCCATGGGCTTCCGCCGGCGAGGCCGCCGCCACAAACAGGGCCGAGATCATCGTGAGGACCAAAGCAAGTTTCTTCATGTGCGACTCCCAGAACTTGGAAACCGACCGCAAAACGCCAGACCGGAATTGAAGTTTCCGGGCGTTCCGGAAAACTTTGCAGCGAGCCGACGGACGCGAATGCGGCCGCCGGCAGGACGCGGGGGGGGGGGGGGGGCGGCCCCCCCGGCCGGGTTCAGTTATCTCCCCACATTGCGGTTTTTGGGGGTGGGGTTACAATGAGTTTTTGGGGCCGGGGGGTAGGGGGGGGGGTTGTGTGGAACCCCGT
>NZ_JBVVPR010000020.1:0-82571 GCF_055811835.1 Bradyrhizobium sp. WSM4874 | reverse complement strand
ATTCTTTTGTCTGGGGGGGGGTCTAGCAAATATCCTCGCCCCCGGCCGCGCCCCGCGTCCCGCGCCCGGGGGCTGCCGGGGGGGGGGTGGGGGGGCCCCCCCCCGCTTCATGCTTACACTCCACGCCTACTTGCCGTTGATCGCGATGCGCTTCACCTTCTGTTGTGCCGCCGGTGACTTCGGCAGGGTGATGGTGAGAACGCCGTTGTTGAAGGAAGCGGCGACCTTGTCCTGGTCGACGTCATCGACCGGAATGCGCCGCTCGAAACGGCCATAGTAACGCTCGCTGAAGAGACGTTCCTTGTCTTTCGTTTCGCTCTTCTTCTCGCCGCTGATCGTCAGCACGCCATTTGCAAGCTCGACGTTGACGTCCTTCTGCTCGAGACCGGGAAGCTCGGCGACAACCTTGACCTCCTTGTCGCTCTCGTCGAGTTCGACGTTCGGCCAGCCCATTGCGGTCGAGGAGCCGAACGGACTGAGATCGAAGCTGCGGAAGGCGTCGTCGAACAGCCGGTTCATCTCGCGATGAAGCGCAAGCAGCGGATTGCCGGGTTCGCCGCGCTGAACGGCCATGTTGCGTGAGCCGTTGTTCCACGGAATCAGATCGCGCAGTGCCATTGTCGTTTCTCCTTATCTCCTGTCTTGATGGTCGATTGGCGCAGCTCGGCGCGCGGCGAGGGCCACGCACGCGCTGCAAAGCCCGGACGATCAGCTCGTCAGGCCGCCTGCTTTTGCACGATTTCGGGTCGGCGTTGCCGGCAGCATCGTTCGCGATGCGACGCGGCGGAACGGCGGTCGAAACCAATGATCGAACGCCAGAGGGGAGACATATCGTCGTTTCTCATAACCACATCCTCCTGTGAGCAACATGGATTAAGAGCATCACCGGGGCGAGCCCCGATGGCCTCGCCGGACCCTGCTTTGGCGTCCGGCACCGCACTCGCATGCGGTTGCCAAAAGAATTAGGAGGCGGCGATTTGGTTTCAAGAGCCGGTTGCCAAGCGCCCCCCGATGGCGGCCCGAACCTTTTCGAACGCGCGCATTTCGATCTGCCGCACCCGCTCGCGTGAAACGCCGTATCGTGCCGCGAGCTGCTCGAGCCTCAGCGGCGGCTCGGAGAGCCAGCGCGCCTCGAGAATGTCGCGCTCGCGCGGCTTGAGGAGGTCCAGCGCGCCGGCAAGGGCTTCACGCCTCCGTCTGGTTTCTTCCCGCTCGGCGTATTCGGCTTCAGGACTGGACGCGGGGTCGACGAGCCAGTCCTGGACTTCGCCGCCGTCGGCATCGCGCACCAAAGCATTGAGCGACAGGTCGCCGCCGAGGCGCCGGTTCATCTCGATCACGTCGTTCTCCTGCACGCCGAGCCGTCGCGCGATCCGGCTGGCGTGCTCGGGGCGGAGATCACCATCCTCCAGGGCGGAGATTTCCGCCTTGGTCCGGCGAAGCTTGAAGAACAGCTTCTTCTGCGCCCCGCTGTTGGCAATCTTGACCAGCGACCAGGACCGCAGGATGTATTCCTGGATCGACGCCTTGATCCACCACATCGCGTAGGTCGCAAGCCGAAAGCCCCGCTCCGGCTCGAAGCGCTTGACGGCGTGCATCAGGCCGACGTTTCCTTCGGAAATGATGTCCGCAACCGGCAGGCCGTAGCCGCGATATCCCATGGCAATTTTGGCGACAAGCCGCAGATGACTTGTGACCAGATGATAGGCCGCCTCACGGTCGCCGTGCTCGCGCCATCGCTTCGCGTAGGCCATTTCCTGGTCGGGCCGCAGCATCGGAAACTTGCGGATTTCCGCCAGGTAATGTGTCAATCCGCCCTCAGGCGACAGCATCGGAACAGTTGCAGTGCTTCCCATTGCCCACCTCTTCGAGTTTGTCTGCTTACGCTCCAAAATCGACATGCCAGAAAATGGTTTCGGCCGAGGATGTTACGACCGGTGGGGCTGGCGGCTGAGTTTGCGGCGGCTCCGGCCGCGTCACGAGATAGAGCTCGCCCGCCACCAATAGGAGGGCAGCGACCGCCACGGCCAACATGCCGAGCACCAGATCGCTGTCGTCATCCATGCGCGTTCGAAACGTATGTTGATGTCGAAGATCGGCAGCCATCGGCTTTGGCTGTCCGCGACATCGAACGTCGTCACCGGAATTTTGTTCCGGACTTTCGACGCCCCGCCGAGACGCGGCTCACCCCGCCAGCGAATTCCTCGTCGCGCGAAGAATATCGTCCGACAGCTTGGGATCGTCGACGGCCCGGGCGAGCACGAGTGCTCCTACCATTGAGGCGGCGGCGGCGAGCGCCTTGTCCTCGCGCTGACGCGGCTTCAGCGTGGCGGCCATCCGGCTGCTCAGCAGGGCGATCGTGCCGCGCACGCCGGCGGTGAAGCGCGCCCTCAGGCCGCTGCCCTGACGTGACACCTCACAGGCGAGTGCAGCGAAGGGGCAGCCGGCGGCAGGATCGTCGCGATGCCCCGGCGAGAGATACTGCGAAACATAGTCCTCGAGCTCGAACGCCGCGGGGAATTCCTGGCCTTTGGCCTTGATCGCATGGGCCACCGCTTCCTCGACCAGCCGCTCCTTGGAGCCGAACTGGCTGTACAGGCTGCCGTGCGTCATCCCGGCCGCCTCGGCGAGCGCGTCGACACCGACGCCGGCGATGCCGCGCTCCCGCAGCAGGCGCGAGGCGGTCTCGAGAATATGCTCGCGATTTTTGGCGGCCTGTTCCTTTGAGACGCGCATGGGACCGATCCTTGGACAAGGGATTTGGGCACGGGGCTTGACTTTTATAATTACGATCGTCATCTATATCAATAGTTACGATCGTAATCAAACGATTTCAGGCCCGGTGGTGGCGTCGGAGAGGCACTATGAACAGGATTAAACCGAAGATCGCGCTGGTGACCGGCGCCTCCTCAGGCATCGGTCAGGCCACGGCGGAGCGGCTCGCAAATGCCGGCTACAAGGTGTTCGGCACCAGCAGGCGGGGCGCGCAGGCCGGCAAGCAGGCGTTCGAGATGTTGGCCCTCGACGTCACCAGCGACGCATCGGTGGAAGCCGCAGTCGGCGAAGTGATCCGGCGCGAGGGCCGCATCGACCTGCTCGTCAACAACGCCGGCTTCGGCGTTGCCCCCGCCGGCGCGGAAGAGAGCTCGATGGAGCAGGCGCGCGCGATTTTCGAGACGAACTTCTTCGGCCTGATCCGGATGACGCGCGCCGTCGTGCCGCACATGCGGCGCCAAGGCAACGGCCGCATCATCAATATCGGCTCGGTGCTTGGCTTTCTGCCGATGCCATATGGCGCGCTCTATGCCGCGACCAAGCACGCGGTGGCGGGCTATTCGGAATCGCTCGACCATGAACTGCGCACGCGGGGCATCCGGGTCTCGGTGGTCGAGCCCGCCTACACCAAGACGCCGTTCGACGCGAACTTCATGGAGCCCGACGCCACGCTCGACGAATATCGCGAGGCGCGCGCCGGCGTGACCAAGCGGGTGAACGAGGTGATGGCGACGGCCGAACAGCCCGGCGTGGTGGCCGAGACCGTGTTGAAGGCCGCGAGCGCGGCGCGCCCGCAGCTCAAATACGCGGCCGGCAGCCTTGCGAAGCGCCTGCGATTGCTACGCAGGTTTGCGCCCGCAGCCCTGGTGGATGCCGGGATCCGAAAGGATTTGCGGCTCGATGCGGTGGCGGCGTCGCAGCCCGCCCGCATGGCGCGGGCTTTCTGAGGGCGCAAGCTTGCCGTCGCGAAGAACCTCCGGACCGAGAGGAAAAATGAAAGCACTCGTCTTCAAGCGCTACGGCAAGCCGGACCAGATCGCGTTGGCCGACATCCCCCGGCCGACGCCGAAGCCGAACGAAATCCTGGTCCAGGTTCACGCCGCGGGCTTGAACCCAATCGACAACATGATTCCGAAAGGGACGTTCAAGCCGATCCTCAAGTTTCAGCTGCCGGCCACGCTGGGCAGCGACCTGGCGGGCGTCGTCGTCGAGGTCGGAAGCCGCGTGACCCGCTTCAAGCCGGGGGACGCCGTCTTTGCCAGCATCTTCGATCTCGGCACCGGCGCTCTCGCAGAATTCGCGATCGTGCCGGAGGATGCCGCCGCACTCAAGCCGCCGAACCTGGACTTCGTGCAGGCGGCCTCGATTCCGATGGTCGGCCTGACATCGTGGCAAGCGCTCAAGCAGCGCGTCCTTCTGAGGCCCGGCCAGAAGGTGTTCATTCCCGCGGGCGCCGGCGGGATCGGCACGTTCGCGATCCAGCTCGCGAAATATCTCGGAGCAAAAGTGGGGACGACGACCAGCACCGGCAATATCGATCTGGTGCGCAGCCTCGGGGCCGACGAGGTGGTCGACTACAAGACCCAGCAATTCGACGCGGTGCTGCGGGATTACGACGCGGTGCTGGGCACGCTCAGGGGCGACGCGCTCGAGACATCGCTTCGGATCCTGAAGCGGGGGAGCAGGATTGCTTCGCTGGTCGGGCCGCCGGACGCGGCGTTCGCGCGCGCCCGGGGCATGAATGTCTTCATGGTGCTGCTGTTCGGATTGCTGAGCCGCAAGATTATTCGCCAGGCCGGCAAAATCGGCGCGGACTATTCGTTCGTGTTCGTGCACCCGGACGGCAGCCAACTCGCCGAGATCGGCGAGCTTCTCAAGGCGGAGCGTATCCGGCCGGTGATCGACAAGGTCTTTCCGTTCGAACAGGCGAAAGAGGCGCTGGCGTATCTCGAAAGGGGACGAGCTAAGGGGAAAATCGTCGTCCAGATGAGATGAGGGCGTGGATGCGGCCCGCCCAATCGCCTCAGCCCTCTACCCGCCACAGCCGCCATCGTTCCGGCACGCCCTTGAGCTGGTGCATGCCGTGATCCCTGAAACGGATTTCGGACTGCGACGCCAGCAGCTCCTTGACCGCGCTGGAGACCAAGACTTCGCCGGCGCGCGCCTTTGCGGCGACGCGCGTGCCGATGTGGAAGGCGAGGCCGACCGCCTCGGTGCCGCTCACGGTGTATTCGCCGGCATGCAGTCCGACCCTGATCTCGAGGCCGAGCGTACGCACGGCCTTCTGGAGCGCGGTCGCGCAATTGATTGCGGCAGCCGGCGTCTTGAACGTCGCCAGCACGCCGTCGCCCGTCGTCGTGACCTCCTTGCCGCGCGAGCTCTTCAGCTCCTTGCGAACCGCCGCGTAATAATGGCCCATGATTTTGGTCCAGCGGACATCGCCGAGCTTTGCCGCTTTCGCGGTGGAGCCGACGATATCGACGATCAGGATCGTGGCGAGCGCTCGCTTGAGCTCGGTGCTGCCTGCGGCCGGCCGGCGACGGAGCACGATCGCGCCGGCCAGAGGTTCATAACGATGGTTGCGACGCCGCGCGATCGCGGCCTTTGCGTAATCCTGGGCACGCTGCGCGCTGCCACAGCGAATTGTCTTCTCCTGCGGCAGACGCGTCCAATAGACCTTTCGTCCGTCACCGGCGCCCTGGACCTCCACGGCGCCCCACTTCAGGAGGATCGCCGTGCCGACGCGCCGGACACACCACGCCTTCGACGTGTAACCCGATACGTTCGACTGATGGATTCCGATGCGGAGGAATTTTGGCATGAACATGCGGCCGATCGAAGCAACGTTTGGGCGACCCAGGGCCAAGCGTAGTGACACACTCGCGCATTGGCAATACGATCCGCCGTCAAGACCTGTTCATTTGAAACCAGTGCAATATGCAAAATCATTTTCGCGCTTTTTGTGAAGCCGCCCTGTTGTCAGCCGCGCTCGCAATCATCGCCGTGCCCGGCATGGCGCGTGCGCAGTCGGGGAGCGCCGGCGGCAGCATCGGCAACGACGAAAAATCGCTGTCCGGTTCGCGCGAGACGCCGCGGGCGGCCGAGCCTTCGAAGCCGGCACGACGCAGCAAGGCCGCGGACGACGAGCCGCGCCGCGCGCCGCAAAAGAGCGGCGGAGGCGGCAATCTCGACGGACCATGGGTCCTGACCAGTGTCGGCGCGTCCTGCGGCACCTCCACTGATACGGTGGTCATCACCGGCGGCCAGTTGGTCGGACAGTACGGCACCGCTCAAGTCAGTCCGAACGGTCCGGCCGATTTTCAGGCCGCAGCGGCTCCGGTACGTTCCGGCGATCCGATGGATGTGTCGGAAGCTGGACCGGATCGAAACAGTGATGTTTCCTTGCCTCAGCCCTGATACGCAAACAGCTCGATCGGCTCGCTGAAGCCGCGCACCGCGTGCTCGCCGACGCGCTCCAGATCGAACTGGCTGCCAACGAGATCGGCGAATTCGCGTGACAGCAGCACCGTCTTTCCCAATTGCTTGGTCAGGGCTTCGAGGCGCGAGGCCATGTTGACGGCGGGACCGATCACAGTGAAGTCGAGCCGGGTGGACGATCCGATATTGCCGTACATGACGTCGCCGACATGGACGCCGATGCCGTAGTTCAGCGGCGCGCGGCCGGTGCCGTCGTTGCGCGCGTTCAACGCGATCATGGCCTGCCGGGCTTCGGTCACGGCGTGCAGCAGGTTTGCACCGGCATTGGGCTCGCTCAGCGGGAAGATGGCGAGCAGGCCGTCACCGATGAATTTCAGGATCTCGCCGCCATGCCGGGCGATCGGCTCCGACATCGCGTCGAAATAATCGTTGAGCAGATCGATGACGTCGTCGCGCGGCCAATTGTCCGAAATCTTGGTGAATTCGCGCAGATCGCAGATCATGATCGCGGCGCGCACCGTCGTGCCGGTGCCGCGTCGCGTGGCGCCGGCCAGGATGAGCTCGCCGGCGTGGGAGCCGACATAGGTCTCAAGGAGCGTCCGCGCCAATCGGTTCTTGATGCGGATCTCGCTGACCAGCGACAGCACCGGCAATATGTTCTTGAGGGCGGCGATATGCGCGTCGTCGAAACCGCCGGGCCGGTCGGTCGCGAAGGTGACGAGATGGCGCTTGCCGAGCGTATGGTAGAGCGGCCAGGCCACATAGTCGGTCAGGCCCTGCGCGCGCATCTCCCGATAAAGCGTGTGCTTGCGGCCGAGCGCGGGGTCGCCTTCGAGATTCTCGCGCAACTCGGTTGCGCCTTCGAACATTTCGCTGGCGGGACTACCGATGAACTCGGACCGCTCGCGGACGTCATAGTCGACCCGCGCAATCTCCGCCTCGCGCATGCCGTCGGACCACATGAAGCGGGCGCCAAGCCATTGCGGGTGCTGGATCAGCACGTGTAGCGTCGACCGCGCCAGCGGAATACCGGCCTGCTGAAGCCGGATGCACATCTCGGCAAAGATAACGTCGATGAAGCGCTGGTCGCGCGTGCCGTTGATCAGCCAGTCGACGACGCCATCGGACAGCGTGGCGGATTTCTTCTCTAGGATCATATCTGCCCGTTCATATCGTGGCCGCCCGCATCGTGCTTTGGGCGGCGGCTGCATCAGGGCAGATATCGTGCTCCGGCGCGACGGCGTCAACCTAGCCAGTTGCACGGATTGTACGCATCGCTCTGATGGGCGGGAACGCCGTTCAGCCGACGATTTGAATAGAGCCCAGCACGGCCAGCCCCGAGACGAGCGCAAGCGTCGATGCCCCCGTCAGTTCGACCTTCAACGTGTTTTCGTGCGAAATCGAAAAATCCGTGCCGTCAAGACGGATGCCGCAGTCGCCGCGCGCCGCATAGACCAGATGCGTGCCGGCGGATAATCGCCGCTCACCGGGCTCCCTGAGCGCTTCGAGTTCTAGCGCGACCGCACCGCGCCGGCCCATCAAATTCACGACCTCGACTGGCCCTTCCTCGAGCTCGGTGACGATCGCGTGCTCGCCAGTGAAGCGCACCGTGGTGAACGGCTCGCGCTCGTCGAATTCCTGGGTGGGCGACTTCAGCACCAGCCCGCGGCCGCCGACCACCATCTGCAACCGGTCGATGCCGGGCATATGGGAGAACGGGCCGGGCGCCACGATCGGGGTCGCCGCGAAACGCCACAGCAGGCTGTCCCAATCCTTCACGCTGGAATCAGCGCGATGGGCATCCGCGATATCGGTGAAGATGCCGCCGCCGTTCTTCCAGGGCGAGCGAGCGTAGTCTTCGGATTTCAGCAGTGTGGTTTTCATGTCTTGAGGTGGTCCGGGAGCGCAAGAGGACGGGTGGTGTCAGTTGCGTATCATGCAGACAGGATCGTCGCCAGCTCGCTTCCCGTCAGCGCGCCAATCTTTCGCGACTACTTCGTCGTCAGTGCCGCGACCGGGCGCCACGCAACATCAGGCGCGCTCTCAACCAACTGCCGGCAGCGGTCGCGCATCAGTTCGGCCGGGCGATCCGGGCCACGCATGTTCAGCACGGCTTCGAAATCGGCGAGTGCAGCCGCAAACCGGCGAGCGCGATAGCTGGCGAGCCCCTGCTCGTAGCGCCCGATCCAGCAGGCTGCCTGGTCGCCGCCGCCCTCCCCGGCAAGTCCGATCAATTCATAGACTGCAAAACCCTCCTCGCGTCCATACACGGCGATGCTATCGATCTCGCGCGTGACGATGGCGCCGCGTGCGAGACGTTCGGTCGCTTCGCCAATGAGGATTTGCGTGCCGTAGGATTTGTTGGCGCCCTCGAGGCGGCTCGCGACGTTCACGGCATCGCCGATCACGGTGTAGTTCAGACGCAATTCCGAGCCGATATTACCGACCAGCATGCGGCCGGAATTGATGCCGATCCGGATCTGGAGCGGCTGGCCGAGATCGTCGGCAAGGCCCGACGCCGCGATGGCCCTGCAACAGCCGAGCGCCGCACGGCAGCAGCGCAGCGCGTGGTCGGCCTGCGGCTGCGGGGCGCCCCAGAATGCCATCACCGCGTCGCCGATGAACTTGTCGATGGTCCCGCCATTGGCGACGACGGCCTCGGAGGCGAGGTCGAGATAGCGCGATAACAACGGCACCACGCGATCGCCGAGCCGCTCGGACAGCCCGGTGAAGCCGGCGATGTCGACGAACATCACGCTGAGCTCCTGGATGCTGCCACCGGGCCTGGCCTCGACGCCCTGGCGCAACAGCGAGCGGACCAGATCGGCCGGGATGAATTTGCGAAACGCCGACAGGCCCGCCGCCATCTCGGCGATCGCGCCCGATAGGCTCGCGATCTCCTTGAGCCGCGACGGATGGCGGCGGACCTGCTCCAGCGCGAAGGCTTCGACATGGCGGAGCTCGCCGACGACGCGCGACAGCGGCGCCGCGATGACGGAACGCGCCAGCATCGCCGAGACCAATGCTGCGAGCACGGCGCCGATGGCAAGGCCGAGGATCAGGCGGCGCAATGTCGTCTCGACCGGACCGAGAAACTCGGCCTCGGGGATCACAGTCGCGAGCGACCAACCGGGAAACGGCAAAGGCGTCAGAGCGACTTCATAGGCGGCGCCGGCGCTTGTCAATCGGCTTCGCCAGGCGTCCTTGCGGCCATCCTCGCCCGCCTTGGCAAGCGCCATTTGCGCAAGCGGCAGCAGCTTCGTATCGCCCTTCGCGACGTGCAGCTCGTCGGCGTCCTTGTCGGGCGCCGCGATCAGCTCGCCGCTGCCGTCGATGATGAAAGCCGTTCCGGTGCGCCCGACCTCGAGCTGCGATAGGAAGCGCGCGAGCCTGGTGTACTCGATGACGATGGCGAGGACGCCCTGCCGCTCCTGGTAGACGTCGATCGGACCGGCAAAGGCAATCGACGGCCGCTCGCCGGTCGGATGGTCCATGACCTTGAACCACTCCGGCTCCCCGGCCGCCAGCCCGGTCTTGAACCAAGCGCGATCGGCAACGCGAAAATCGGTCGGTTCGAAACGGCGATTGGCGAATTCGATGTCGCCGGGCACCACCTCGTATTCGTCGATGCGGCGCTGGCCAGCATGATCGGTCAGCGAGATCTCCATCATCTCCAGCCGGCGGTCGCCGAGCTTGTGCGCGGCGAAGAAGGAGCCGTCGGGCCAGCCAAAGGCGACCCAGGAGATCGTCGCCTGCGACTGCAATTGCGACAGGAACACGAATTCGCGCTTGTCGGCCTCGCGGGTGTCGAGCACGTTCTGCAGGAACAGGGTTCGGATCGCGGTATGGGCGGCACGCGCCTCGTCCACGATCGCGGCGACCTCCTTGCGGACAGCGGCCACGATCTGCTCGTTGATGGTCGATGCAAGCTGCCGGCTCGCCGCTTCCGCCGTGCGCCACCATAATAGGCTGGAGAGGGCCGCGGTCAAAAGGATCGCGGTCAGGACCAGTGCTGAGACGGCGAGGCGGATGCTGACCGTCAGCTTCGCGATCGCGCGCAGGTGCCGTCCGGGATCAACATTCATCGCTGTTTCCGTTCTCGGGCAAAGCGGCGACTAGCCACCTCCTGTTACCGCTCTACGTGGCACGCGTGCATTCGTTACCTGTGACAGGCACCGCGTGCCGCCGCCAATGCTCTCCGGCTAAGGTCTCGATAGAGACTAGGCATTGGATTGACCCGCCCGTCACCCGCTAATCCGGTCCAAGCGCACAGCCCGTGCGCCCATCCAACGGCCTCACAAACTCGTGACCTGCTCGATCGGTAACACGAGCTGGGTGCGAGGCGAACCGAACAAGGCGCTCTTCGCCTGCCAGGCGATGCCATCTCGAACAGGAGAATCTTCAATGTCTGCCAAACTTGCCGTGACCACGCTCGTTCTCGCCGGCGCCATGTCGACCGCACTTGCGACCCTGGCCGCTGCTGCTCCGCTGACCAAGGCCGAGGGCGACGCGGCCGTCGCGGCCAAAAAGGAAAAATGCTTCGGCGTCGCGCTGAAGGGCCAGAACGATTGCGCCGCCGGACCGGGCACGACCTGCCAGGGCACCTCGACCACCGACTTCCAAGGCAATGCATGGAAATTCGTCCAGGGCGGCACCTGCACCAGCATCGAGCTGCCGGGCGGCAAGAAGGGCTCGCTCAAGCCGGTCTGACGCGCTGCGACACGACCACGACAACAGGGAAGAGCGGAGAGAAACCATGACGACGGCAATCGCGCCTGACATGTCTGCGGTGCCCCTCCGCTATTCCGCGCCCATCGGCGGCGTCGCCGGGACCAGCTTCAAGCCCGAACATCTTCAGGCGATCCTGAGCGCAAAACCGCAGCGCGGCTTCTTCGAGGTCCACGCCGAGAACTACATGGGTGCAGGCGGACCGCCGCATCGCGCGCTGGAAGCGATCCGCCGCGACCATCCACTGTCGCTGCATGGCGTGTGCATGTCGATCGGCGGACCACAGCCGCTCGACAAGGCGCATCTGGCCCGCTTTCGCGGGCTGGTGGCGCGCTACCAGCCTGCGCTGGTATCCGAGCATCTCGCCTGGTCGACGCATGAGACCAGCTTCTTCAACGACCTGTTGCCGCTACCCTACACCGCGGCAACGCTCCGAAACGTCTGCGATCACATCGATCAGGTGCAGGACGCGATCCGCCGCCCGCTGCTGCTGGAAAACCCGTCGACCTATGTCGCCTTTCGCGAATCGTCGATGAGCGAGACCGATTTTATCCGCACTGTTACCGAACGGACCGGCTGCGGGCTGCTGCTCGATATCAACAATGTATTCGTATCCGCGACCAATCACGGCTTCTCGGCGCTCGACTACCTCGCGGACTTCCCGCTGGCCCGCGTCGGGGAGATCCATCTCGCCGGGCATGCCGAGCAGGCCGACGACGAAGGCGATCTGCTGCTGATCGACAGCCATGACGGCCCGGTCGCGGACGCCGTGTGGAAGCTGTACGAGATCGTCGTCCGGCGCCGCGGTCCGGTGCCGACGCTGATCGAGTGGGACAGCAAGATCCCGGACTGGCCGGTCCTGCG
Source organism: Bradyrhizobium sp. WSM4874 (assembly GCF_055811835.1). Classification (NCBI taxonomy): domain Bacteria; kingdom Pseudomonadati; phylum Pseudomonadota; class Alphaproteobacteria; order Hyphomicrobiales; family Nitrobacteraceae; genus Bradyrhizobium; species Bradyrhizobium sp. WSM4874. The sequence goes on along the minus strand of NZ_JBVVPR010000020.1, from coordinate 70,766 downwards.
AGCGGAGGCCGCCGCTGCGCAGGCGATCCTCGATCGTTGCAGCCCGGTCGGGTTGACGGGAGATCGTCATGCCGCCTGAGCCTGACGTTTGCTTTGCCGCAGCCTTTGCACCGGCGCTGCTGGACCCGGTGCGCCTTGCGCCTGAGATCGTGACCGGTCCGAACGGCAAGGCACCCGGCAAGCGCTACGATGTCTACCGCAACAACGTCACGGTCAGCCTGATCGACGCGCTCGCCGCGATCTATCCGGCGGTGCAGCGCATCACCGGGATCGACTTCTTCCGCGCCATGGCGCGCTTCCATGTTCGCCAGACGCCGCCAATCTCACCGCTGCTGTTCGAGTATGGCCGCGACTTCCCGGCCTTCATCGCGCAATATGAACATGCGCAGACGATGCCATGGCTCGCAGATGTCGCCCGCATCGAGCGGGCCTGGCTCGATGCCTATCACGCAGCGGACGCCGCACCGCTGTCGCCGGCGCAGCTTGCCGCAGTTGCGCCTGAGCGGCTGGGCGATCTCGTTCTCATACCGCACCCGGCAGCGGGGATCGTGCGGTCGCAATTCGCGGCGGTGACTATATTCGCAGCCAACCGCGATACGTCGCCGGTCGGGCGCATCGACGCTGCGTCACCGGAAGACGCGTTGGTCACGCGCGCCGAATTCGATGTCGTGGTCCGGCACCTGCCGCCCGGCGGAGCGGCATTCGCGAGCAGCCTGATGTCGGGTCGGCCGCTCGGCGAGGCTGCTGCACGCGCGCTCGACGCGGCGGCCGACTTCGACATCGCTTCGAACATCACCGGCCTGATCGAGGCGGGCGCCTTCACCTCAATCGCTTTCGGAGACGTCTGATGATCACGGACCAACGCATGCAGGCGGGTGGCGGCCTCCCCTCGCTCGGGCTCCTCGTCGACAAGGCCAATCATCTGGTGCAGACCATCGCCTCGCCATCGGTCGTTCAGCTTGCGCTCCGCGTCGCGCTGGCGGTGCCGTTTTGGCGTTCCGGAATGCTCAAATGGGCAGGCTTCCTCAGGCTCAACGACACCGCGGTGACGTTGTTCAGCGACGAGTTCATGCTGCATCTGCCCGGCGGGCCCTATCATTATCCGGCGCCGACCGTGATGGCCTTCCTCTCGGGATGCGGAGAAATCATGTTCCCGATCCTCCTTCTGCTCGGCTTCGGCACGCGGTTTGCGGCGCTCGGACTGCTGTTCATGACCGTCATCGTCGAGCTGACCGTGCCTGACGGCTGGCCGATCCACATCACTTGGGCGGCGATGGCGCTCGGCATCATGGCCTATGGGCCGGGCTGGGTCTCGCTGGACCATATGATCTGCCGAGCGCGCGCGCCCAAGCCATAGGCGCAAGGCGCCCTCTCACATCCCGCTCAGGCCGCTATCGACAGCGAGCGTCTGCGCGGTGATGTAGACGCTCTCGTCCCAGAGGAAGAACAGCACGGCATAGGCGATTTCCCAAGCGGTGGCCTGGCGGCCGAATGGAACGTGGCCCTTGCCGCGGTTGGGTCGGCCGGCGCCGGCCTCGCGGCCGTTCGGGGTGTCGACGAGGCCGGGATAGACCAGGTTGGCGCGGATGCCGCGGCGCGATCCGAGATGGGCGATGTTGCGCATGAGGCCGCCGAGCGCGGCTTTCGAGGAATCATACACCGCCATCTGCGAGCCGGCCTTCAGCGCGGCGATGGAGGAGATGAAGACGATCGATCCGCCGTTGTCGAATTTCGGCAGGCCCGCGCGGCAGCACAGCATGGGACCGCGGACGTTGACGTCGTAGATCGCATTCCACTCCTCGGGGCTGACGGCATTGAGCCCGACTTTGCCGAAGGTGCCGATGTTGAGCACCATGCCGTCGAGACCGCCCATGGCGCGATGCGCCTCGTCAATCATGCGCTGGACGTCGGCCTCCGCCGTGACGTCGGCGGCAATCGCAAAGGCTTCGCCGCCTTCGTCGGTGATACGCTTGACCGTATGCTCGGCCGAGGTGCGGTTGAGATCGGCGACCGCGACCTTCGCGCCCTCGCGCGCGCAAAGAATGCTCATGGCGCGGCCGTTGCCGATCGGATCGGTGGCGGCGTCGAACACGCGCTGGCCACCGCCGACGACCAGGATGCGGCGGCCCCTTAGACGTCCCCTGCCCGGCGCTTCGCCCAGCGATTCCGCGCTCGGCGGGCGGACATAACGGTCCGGCTCGGTCTCGGAATTTTCGGACATGTGCGCCGCCTATTTCTTGCCGCCGTCATAGACCTTCATGCCGGCTGCCGGATCGAGATCGGTCTCGGTCGCCTCGGTGAGACGTGCCATCATCATGTAGAAGCCGAGCGCGACAATGGATTCGACGATCTCCTGGTCGCTGAAATGCTCGCGCATGGCGGCGAAGATCGCCTCGGGAACGCGGACGTTCTCGACCACTTCGCGGCCGAACTTCAGCAGGGCGCGCTCGGCATCGCCTAGGCCGGCGTCATCGTAGTCGGCGCGCTCGACCGCATCGATCTGTGCTTGCGTGCAGCCGACCCCGAGCGCGATCGGCACGTGCTGGCGCCATTCATAGGCGCCGCCTTCGAGCTGGGCTGCCTGCAGGATCAGGAGCTCGCGATTGACCGCACTGAGCTTCTGCTTGTGCAGGATCGAATTGCCGAGCCGCATCGCCGGGATCATGTTGGCCTCGGCATGAGCCATCATGCGGAAAATATTCAGCTTGACCGGCATGCGGTCGAACGACGCGCGGATGTCGCCGCTGGTCGTCTCCGGATCAATCAGGGGCAGCCTTGCCACGATTCTCTCCCTTGGCTTTCCGTTTCTTGTTGTCCTGCGTCCCACCATCCGCCGCGATCAGCGACAGGAAGAAGGCGAGATAGCGGTCGATCGCCTCGATCACCTTCGGCCGCGGCGACGGTGCCGCGCCCATCACGTAATGCTCGAGACGGATGTAGATCAGCCCGGCCGCGAACAGCCGCGCGGTCTCGCGCGGATCCGGCGTCGAGACCAGACCGGCGAGCGCAAAGCCGCGGAAATAATCCGTCATCATGCTCTGCTCGCGCGCGTAGAAATGATCGGCGAATTTGGCGCGGATGCCGGGCACGCGATTGCGCTCGGCGGTGATGACTTTCTGGAACTGGTGCTCGCGCGGATCGGACCATTGTTCGACGAGGTCCAACGCAAACTGCCGGCAGAACGCGGCGGGCTGGCGCGCAAGCTGCTTGTAGCGCGGCTCTTCGAGCCGGCTCGCCGAACTGGCCGGACCGTGCTCGGCAACGATCGCCTCCAGGATCGCGGCCTTGCCGGCGAAGTGATTGTAGAGGCTGCTCTCGCGGATGCCGACGCGACGCGCGAGCTCTCGCATCGAGGCGCCGCCATAGCCGCTCTGCGCGAACAGATCGAGCGCCTCGGTGAGGATGCGCTCGCGGGTCGTGGGCGCAGCCGCTTCCGCCGCGCTGGTGGTGTGGACAGCCATGCGACTTGACTAACGAACGATCGTTCGCCAGTCAACCGTACGAACGATCGTTCGTTTTAACTCCGCGCCTCAGAGAAGCGGAGAGCAAACTTTGGGGAGACGACGTCATGGCGCGCTTCGCCCGCCTTCGCGCGGCCTGCATCCTGTTGCCGATGCTCGCCGCAAGCACCGCTCAGGCCCAAAGCAAATACGATCCCGGCGCCGACGACAAGATCATCAAGATCGGCACCACCGCGCCGCTGAGCGGCCCGGTGTCGGCCTTCGCGCAGATCGCGAAATCCGCCGAGGCCTATTTCCGCAAGGTGAACGACGACGGCGGCGTCAACGGGCGTCGGATCCAGATGATCATCGCGGACGATGCCTACAGCCCGCCGAAGACGGTGGAGCAGACGCGGCGGCTGGTCGAGAGCGAGGACGTGCTGCTGATCTTCGGCGGTGTCGGCACGCCGACCAACAGCGCCGTGCACAAATATCTCAACGACCGCAAAGTGCCGCAGCTCTTCCTGGGATCGGGTGCGGCGAAGTGGGACGATCCGAAGAATTTCCCGTGGACCGTCGGCTGGCAGCCGACCTATCGCGACGAGGCGATCGCCTACGCCAGATACATCAAGGCGAGCCATTCCAATGCGAAAATCGGCGTGCTCTACCAGAACGACGACCTCGGCAAGGACTATCTGAAGGCGCTGGAGGAAGGGCTCGGCAACGGCGAGGCGATCGTCGCGCGCGCGGCCTATGAAACCTCGGCGCCGACCGTGGACACCCAGATCCTCCAGTTGAAGACCGCAGGCGCGGACGTGGTGCTGGTGGCGGCAACGCCGAAGTTTGCGGCGCAGGCGATCCGCAAGATCGGCGAGATCGGCTGGAAGCCCGTCACCATCATCTCCAACGTCTCGGCCTCGATCAGCGGCGTGCTCGAGCCGGCCGGCAAGGACAATTCCACCGGCGTCATCTCCAGCCAGTATCTGAAGGACGCGACCGATCCGGCACTGAAGGACGATGCCGGCCTCAAGGAGTGGGCCGCCTTCATGGACAAGTACCTGCCCGAGGCCAACAAGAGCGACTGGCTCAACGTCTATGGCTACACCATCGCGCAGACGCTGGTGACCGTGCTCAAGGCCGCCGGCAACGACCTCACCCGCGCCAATGTGATGAAGCAGGCAACGACCATGAAGGATGTGCGCCTGCCGATGCTGATCAACGGCACCGCGGTGAACAATTCGCCCGAACGCTTCACGCCCATGACCAGCCTCCAGCTGATCCGCTTCGACGGCACGCGCTGGATGCCGTTCGGCGATCTTCTGAAGAACTGAGCGATGCGGCAGGTGCGCGTGGGCAGTATGCGGGTCGATCTCATCAGCGAGATCGCAGCGCTCGCGTTCGACCAGGCATGGCTGTTCGCCAACGTCACCGACGAGGTGATCGAGGCGAACCGAGGCTGGCTCGATCACCGCTATATCGAGCCGGAGACCGGCCGCTTCATCCTCAGCCACCATTCATACTTGGTGCGAACGCCGCGCTGGACCGCCATCGTCGACACCTGCTGCGGCAATCACAAGCAACGGCCGCGCGTCCCGGCGTGGAGCAACCTCGACCAGCCTTATCTCGAGAACATGCAGGCGCTCGGCGTCAGGCCCGAACAGGTCGACTTCGTGATGTGCACGCATCTGCATGTCGATCACGTCGGCTGGAACACACGCCTCCTCGACGGCCGCTGGGTGCCGACTTTCCCCCAGGCGCGCTATCTGATGGGGCGCGCCGAATATCGCCACTTCGAGGCCGCGCACAATGCCGCGCCGAAGAGTCAGGTCAACCACGGCTCGTTCGAGGATTCGGTGCTGCCGGTGGTCGCGGCGGGCCTTGCCGAATTCGTCGAGACCGATCATCGCCTGTTTGACGATCGCGATGCCGCCTTGCGCTTCGCGCCGGCGCCGGGCCACACGGCCGGCAACATGCAGATCCATCTCCATGGCGGGGACGATCACGCGGTGATGTCGGGCGACGTCATCCATCATCCGATCCAGTGTGCCGCGCCCTGGCTGTCGAATGCGGCCGATGTCGATCCGGCTGCTGCGATCGCGACACGGCTGGCCCTGCTCGACGAGCTCGCGGACACGCCGAGCTATCTGCTCACCGGCCATTTTCCGGCGCCGACCGCGGGGCGCGTGATCCGGCACGGCGAGGCATTCCGGTTTCGGTTCGAGGATTGAGGGGGAAAGACACCATGAAGCTGCGCACCTTCACACTATCATTGCTCGCATTGCTCTCGGCAGCGCTGCCTGCGCGGGCCGAGGATCCGGCCGCCTATCCCACGCACAAGATCAGGATGCTGCTGCCTTATGCGGCGGGTGGCGGCGGCGATGTGATCGGGCGGCTGCTGGGCGACAAAATGGGCAAGACGCTCGGACAGAGCATCTATATCGAGAACCACACCGGCGCCGCCGGCACGCTCGGCACCCAGATGGTCGCGGCGTCGGCGAATGACGGCTACACCATCACCGTCGGCGGCATGACAACGCATGTGCTCGCGCCGGCGATCTATCCGAAACTGCCCTACGATTCGATCAAGGATTTCACCACGATCGGGCGCATCGGCACGTCCTCGATCATGCTGGTGGCGACCAAGGATTTTGCCGCCAACGACATCAAGGGCCTGATTGCGCTGGCCAAGAAGGGCGAACCGATCCAGTACGGAAGCTGGGGCGTGGGCTCGACCGGACAATTCTGCGCGGAAATCCTGATGCAGCAGACCGGAATCAAGATGGACCACGTGCCGTTCAATGGCATCGCCAAACTGGCCGGCGATTTGCTGGGCGGCCACATCTCGCTGGCGACATTGGACATGGCGACCGCGACGCCGCTGGTGAAGGACGGCTCGATCAAGGCGCTGGCCGCCTGCGGCGAGCGTTCGCCGAGCCTACCGGATGTCGCAAGCTACAAGGAACAGGGCGTACCGTTCGACCGCAGCCTGTCCTGGGCGATGTATGCGCCTGCGGGCGTCGCCGAACCGATTGCGAAAAAGCTGTCGGCGGCATTGAAGGACGCGCTCGCCGATGCCGAGGTGAAAGGGAAGCTGCTGAGGCTCGGCATCACGCCGCAATTCGTGCCGGGCGACGTGCAGCGCGACATCAATGCCCGCGACATCGCGGCCTGGAAGCAGGTTGCCAAGGACGCGGGCATTGAAGTGAAGTGAACCGAGGTCAAGTGACAAGGGGGGCGCCGGCATGAGCCGCATCTTCGGCGCGGTGCGCCAGAACGGATATGTGGTGCGGGACATCCATGCCGCGATGAAGCACTGGATCGAGGTGATGGGCGTCGGCCCCTGGTACTACATGGACCGCGTCAAGACCGACTGGTTCCGCCATCGCGGCGAAAACTCAGCCGTCGAGATGAGCATCGCGCTGGCCAATTCCGGCGATCTCCAGATCGAGCTGATCCAGCAGCGCAACGACGCGCCCTCGCTGTACAGGGAATTCCTCGAGTCCGGCCACGAAGGCCTCCAGCACATGTCCTACTGGAGCCACGACTACCAGGCGCTCTACGACAGGGCGCTCGAGCTCGGCTACAGGATCGGCCATGAGGGCCAGATCGGCGGCGACAAGGGGCGCTTTGCCTATTTCGACACGCAGGCCCATCCGGGCACGGTGATCGAGATCTCCGACATCAGCGGCACCAAGGGGCCGTTCTTCGAGAAGGTCCGGCAGGCCGCGGCCAACTGGGACGGCACGCGGCCGATCCGTGAGGTCGGTGCGAGCCGATGACGCCGGAGGCCCGCAAGGCGATCCAGGAACCGGCCGGGTTCACCGCGCTGCTGGCGCGGTAGACGGCAATCCGTGGTAATATGAGCCTCGTGTCCGAACCTTCAGCGAGGCAAGCATGTCCAACACTGACAAGGTTTTCGCCGGCTCGATCCCAAAGCTCTACGACGAATATCTGGTACCGATGATCTTCGCCGTCTACGCCGACGACATCGCAAGGCGTGTCGCGGCCCGCTCTCCCTCCGTGCTGCTCGAGATCGCGGCAGGCACCGGCGCAGTGACGCGCGCGGTGGCGGCGGCACTGCCGCGCGGCGTCCGTTATGTCGCGACCGACCTCAACGAGCCGATGCTCGCCGTCGCGGCGCAGCGTCAGTCAGATGACGATCGCATCTCGTGGCGCCAGGCCGACGCAGCGGCCCTGCCCTTCGAGGATGCCGCCTTCGACGTGGTCTGCTGCCAGTTCGGCGCCATGTTCTTTCCGGATCGCGTCAAGGCTTACGGGGAGGTGAAGCGCGTCCTGAAGGGCGACGGCACGTTCGTGTTCAACGTCTGGGATCGCATCGAGGACAATGTGCTGACGCATGGAGCCACGGTCGCGCTCGAAAAATTGTTCCCCGACGACCCGCCCCGTTTCATGGCCCGGACGCCGCACGGCTATCACGACAAGGCCGTCATCAGAACCGACCTCGAACGCGCAGGCTTCCGTGACTTATCGATCGAAACGCGATCTGAAATAAGCCGTGCGCCGTCGCCCGAGCACGTCGCGATCGCGCTCTGCCAGGGCACGCCGCTGCGCAGCGAGATCGAGGCACGCGATGCCAGCAAGCTTCAGACTGCGACCGACATCGTTGCCGAGGCGATCCGAACGCGCCATGGGTCCGGACCGATCGAAGGCAAGATCCAGGCGATCGTGATCGAAGCGCGGCGGTCGTGACAGGCTTCGATTTGCCCGCCTCCTACCAGAAGCCCCGCTGCATCGGCTGTGCCGGCTGATAATATTGATACTGGCCGCGCCGGCGCGGATTGACGGGCTGCGGGTTCGGATCGCGCTGGAAGAAGAAGCCGAAACCGTTGCCGCCATTGTCCCAGCCGTCATCGCTCGCCATGGCCATCGGAGGCGCCGTCGGCTTGCGCGTGATGAAACCGCCCTGGGGCTGGTTGCTCAGCACCGCGACGAACTCGGTGCGGTAGTTGGTTTCAGCACTCAGCGGCTCGTCCGAGATGACGATCGATGACCGCGGCAACGCGGTCGGCGCGATGCGATCGAGCACCTCCTGCGGGATGGTGATGCGGTCGAGCGCGTTCCTGGCGTTGTCGCCGTCTTCGATCGTGACCACGCTCCAGCGCAGGCCCGTATCGTTCTTCGCCATCGCCGTGAAGATATGCGTGCCGAGCGGCTGATCCGGATTGCGGATCGTGACGGGAACCTCGATGCTGGTGTCGAATACCTCGCCGCCGCCGTCCGGTGCCGGCTTGTGCGTGTTCCGCCGCACATAGAGCTTCTGCGTCGCGCGGCTGATGTAGACCGAGACCGGTTCGAGCGCGAGCTTTGCGTCGGTCGCAGCCTTCACGGCGTCGGCCTTCCTGGCCGCTGCCGCCTTGGCCGCCTCCTTCGTGGCCGCGACCGCATCGCGCTTCGGCTGTGCGGCGGCCTTGGCGGCATCGAGCTGCGCCGCCGCGTCGGCGGCCCTGGTGGCGGCCTTCTGCTTCAGCTCCTCGGCCTTGGCGCGGGCCTGATCGGTCTTGGCGGCCGCGAGCTGCTTGTCGGCGAAGGCGAGCTCGGCGTCAGCGCGGGTCTTCTGCTGTTCCAGTTTGCGCAGCGACGCCGGCAGCGCTGCCGCCTCCTTCGCGGCCAAAGTCGCGGCCTTCTTGGCCTCGTCGGCCGCCCTTGTGGCCTCCTCGGCCTCGCTGGAGAGCTTGCCGATCTGGCCCGGCGCCGCCGCAATGGCGTCCCGCTTCGGCATGAAGAGTGCGGGATGAACGATGTCGATCGGAGCCGCATCGTTCGGCGAGATGATCACCCGCATCCCGATGTTGGTCTTGTCGAACAGGCCTTCCGCGAAGCCGAACGGCATCCGCACGCAGCCATGCGAAGCGGCATAGCCGGGCAGCGGCCCGCCATGCAGCGCGATGCCGTTCCAGGTGATGCGCTGCATGTTCGGCATCCAGGCGTCGTCATACATGGTCGAGCGGTGGTCCTTGTCCTTCTCGACGATGGCGAAGACGCCGGCCGGTGTCTCGCGTCCCGTCGTGCCGGTGGACACCGGCGCGCGAAAAATCCAGCCCTCGGCGTCGTAGAAGGTGACCTGCTGGCTCTTGATCGAGACGATCGCCATGATCGGTTCGCCGGCCTCGCGCGGTGCCACCGCCTCGGCCGGCTGACGCACCTGCTTGGCCGCATTGGCGGGGCCCACAGCCGCAAAGGCGAGCATCGCCGCCAAGGTCACAATTCCGGGAGGCCCCCAACGCCGCATCGCCACGGTGGATTGCGCCGTCGTCATCAGGTTTCTCATGCCATCCTCGGTCGAAATGCCAGTCCGCCGGTCATTGATCAGATTGCGATCTTTGAATTAAGAAATCGCAGCCGCCTTACGTTCCGTCTGTGGCGAGATTCGGCACGTTTGGGCGATAAATCTCATATACGACGGTTGGCGCAGGCGGAAGGGCGGCGTGCGGCCGAAGCTGGCGGTCTATCGCTGCGGCAGAATGACCGGGGGGTGGAGGCTTAACGCCTGCGCCTTCCGATCGACGGTTCGCAGAGAACCCAACGACCGCACGCGCGGATTCACGACATTCGTCAGCCGCGCGGGGGCGGCGTGAGCGAAGCCGCTGGGGCCAAAGCGGCCTCTCCAAACAAGGCTGCCTTGCCAAACAAGGCCGCCTCTCCAAAGGAGACGAGCCGCTGCCGCTCCTCGTCCCACAAGGTCAGCCGCACGGTCCGCAAACTCTGGAGCAGCGTAATCCGCCCGACACCAGCGAACTGCGGATGGTCGCGCAACACGTCGTGCAAGCGATAGGAGGGAATTCGACTGGACAAATGATGGATGTGGTGGACGCCGATATTTGCCGTGAACCATCGCAAGACACCCGGCAATTGGTAGTGAGAGCTGCCGTGCAGCGCGGCGTCGTGAAAATTCCAGGTTTCGTCGTGGGCCCAGTGCGTGTGCTCGAACTGGTGCTGGACGTAGAACAGCCAGACACCGATCGATGCCGCCAGAACAACGATCGGCAGATGCACGAGCAGGAACGGCCCATAGCCGACCAGCTGGATCATCGTGACGGCGAGAACCGCGAGGCCGATGTTCGTGCCCATCGTGCTCAGCCAGGGTTTCCAGCCGCGACGCATCATCCCGACCGGCAATCGATGCTTCAAGATGAACAAATATGTGGGACCGACGCCGAACATCACGAGGGGATGCCGATACAAGCGATACAGCGTCCGACGCCATCGCGACCGCCCAAGAAATTCGCGCGTGGTCAACGTATCGATGTCGCCCAGGCCCCTGCGATCGAGATTGCCGGAGTTCGCATGATGCCCTGCATGATTATGTCGCCAATAGGCGTAGGGCGTCAGTGTCATCACACCGATGGCTCGGCCGACCCAATCGTTGGCAACGCGGCCGCGGAAGAACGAGCCATGTCCGCAATCGTGTTGGATCATGAAGAGGCGGACCAGCAAACCCGCCGCGGGCACTTCGAGCAGCAGGGCAAACCAATAGCCCTGGTCAAGAGCGGCCCAGATCAGAGCCCAGATGACGACGAACGGTATCGCCGTAATCGCCAGTTCGAGGACACCCCGCGCATTGTCGGGCTCGCGATAGCGGGCAAGCAACTGCGCCGATGCGCGGATTTCCGGCGTTTCTTGGGTCATATCTGCTCTGCTCCCGACATGGCGCCCAAGAAGCACGGTTATGGCCATCGACGCAACAGAATCGCCCTCCGCCTTGGCCGGGCGGCTGTACGCTTCCGGTCGGAACAGGGCCCTCGCCAAGCCAGGCGGCGCTTTCAGAGCTTCAGAGAGCGAGGCCGAGTCTCGTCGGAGGCCGCGGCTAAACGCCCAGCGCCTTGCGGTTGAAGGTTCGCAGGAAACGCAGCGACAGCGTCCGGACATTGGCGACGTTCAGCAACCATGCGGCGGCGGCATAAGCGAGCCCGCCCGCAAGGCTCACGACAATGAGCGGGACGAGGCCGGAGCCATTGACCTGAGATCGTGCCACAAGAATCGCAGCCCCCATCGCCGCGGCGGAGACGGCAACGCCGGCGAGGCGGTGGAGATCGAACGGGACCGGGTAGGCGCGATGCATCAGGACGACGGCAACGAGGAATCCGATCGCTTCGGTCGCAAGCGTCGCCAGCGCCGCGCCGTAGAGGCCATGGCCGGCCACCAGCACGAACATCAACGCCACGCTGACGACCAGCGTCAGGAACGACTGCGCCGCCAGCATGAACGGCCGCTCGGCAAGCTGGAAGCTGATCTGCACGTAGAATTGATTGGCGATGCCGAACAACCGGGCGAGCACCAGGGTCGGCAGCAGCGCCGACACCCCGGCGCGGAAGTCGACGCCGACGAGCGTGCCGGCGACATGGTCGGCTGCGAGCGCGAGCCAGACGGCGACGGGCGCGACCACGACGAGCAGAAGCTCGAGGCTCTCGGTCAGCCGCTCCCGCGTCGTCTCGGTGTTTTTCTCCGACAATGACCGGAACACCAGCGGGACTGTCGCCGCAGCAACGCTGGAGGCGATCATGACCATGAACTGTCGCGGCAGATCGGCGGCGACGCCAAAGATGCCGGCGGCGTCCTTGCCGAGCAAATAAGCCACGATGAGGCGGTCGCAGGCCGAGTAGACCGCAACGGACAATCCGGCCAGCGTCAGCGGCAAGCCGTAGCGCGCCAGCTGCACGAACTGGCTGCGCTGAAAGCGCGCGATCCTGGTGCGGTCCCCGACGAGGTTCAGGATGATCCCGGCGAGCGAACCCAGGCCGAATGCGGCGAGCAGTCCCAATCCACCCCAGCCGAGCCAGATGCCGAGCAGGCCGAAACCGACGCTCGACACACTGCGCACGATCGAGATCGCCGCGAACCTGTAAGGACGCAGTTTTGCGCGCTCGAACTCCTGCCCGACATCGACGGCATTCGCCATGATTGCGACGAACATGCTGGCAAGCAGCAGCCCAACGCTGAGATCACTGCGGAACAGGAAGACCAGCGGCGTGGTGGCGCAGAGGACGGCAACGGTAAGCGCGAAGGCGACCATTGCGGTGCCGCGAAAATCCACCTCGGCCGACATCGCCTGATAGCGCGACACCGACAGCTTGATCCAGGCGAAGAAGATCGCGCCCAGAATGCCGGCCAGGCTGATGCCGACGACGTAGACGCCGTACTCCGCCGGCGTCAGCAGCCGCGTGTAGGCCGTGACGGCGAAGAAGCCCACCGCCGCAGGCAGGATGTAGGCGACGAGATAAATCGAGAAATGGCGGTTCAGCATGCGAGCACGGGACGGCAACATTGTTGCGAGTGTGACGGCCGTTCATCAATTGGACCATGGCGGGGCGAACGAATTGCGCCGCAGCATCCTTCAACAGTGTCACATAAGTCTGGAGATCGGACGGCGAATGCGGCTTTGAGGGCGCTTTCGCGGGTTAGCGTTAAATTTGCCTTCCCTGACGGGGCGTAGCCACCGAAAGGAACCACGATTTCGCAGCCGGCAAAGTTAACCCAACGAGGGGAAACCCCGGCGTTGCTAGGCGTCGCTTGGTACGATGGCGCGTTGGCTCGATAAGGAAAGCCGTGACCAGGCTCGACAGACGCGAATTTCTCCTCGGCAGCGCCGCAGCACTCGCGGCGGGCGCCTCGGCGTCCGCAGCGCCGATGTCGAAACTCGCCCAGCGCCGTCCCGGATTCGGTGCCGCGGCCACACTCTGGGATCTGCAAGCCGATCCCAGGCTCGGCGAAGCCATCAGCACCTATTGCACGCAGGTGGTTCCGGTGCTCGAGCTGAAATGGCCGATGCTGCGTCCCGACGCGCACACCTTTGCCTTCGAACGTGCCGACGCGATCCTGGATTTCGCGCGGCAGAACGACCTGACGATGCGCGGCCACGCGCTCGCCTGGTATCACGACATTCCGGACTGGACCAAGCAGATCAAGGATAGCAAGGGCGTCGAGCGCGCCTATGTCGACCACATCGGCACCGTCGTCTCCTATTACAAGGACAAGCTGACGTCGTGGGACGTCGTCAACGAGCCGATCCCGGACAATCCGCGCAGTCCAAAAGACCGGCGCGACTCGTTCTGGACGCAGCATTTGGGCAATCGCTGGATTCCGCTGGCGTTCCGCACGGCGGCCGCGGCCGACCCCTTCGTCAAGCTCGCGATCAACGAATACGACATCGAGTCGGCAAAGGACACGTTCATTGCGAAGCGCGCGGCCTACCGCAATCTCATCATGGACCTGCTCGACCAGGGCGTGCCGTTGCACGCCGTGGGACTGCAATCGCATCTGCATGCCGAGCTCGAGATCGACACCCATGGGCTCGCGGAATTCGTCACCGAGCTGCGCGCCTGGGGCCTCGAGGTGCTCGTCACCGAGCTCGATGTCGACGATCAGAAGCTGACGGGGACGCCGGCGGAGCGCGATGCCATCGTCGCCAAGCGCGTCGACGATCTCCTGACCGCGATCTCGACCAGCGGACCGGTGCGCTCGATCCTGACCTGGGGCCTCTCGGACCGCTATAGCTGGATCAACGGCACGTTTGCGCGGGCGGACAAGCAGCCGAACCGTCCCCTGCCGCTCGACGGCGAATTCAAGCCGAAGCCGTTCATGAACGTGATCAGCAAGTTCACGAGAGACGCGTGAAGGCGCCGGGTCTCAGCGCGTCTTCGGAGCCTCGAACTGAACCTCGTCCCCCATGTCCTCCGGAGACAGGCTCGGACCACGACGGTCGCGCGAGCTAAGGCGGAACACGTCGCGGATATCGTCGATCGAGGTCGACGAATAAGACTGGATGCACAGCGCCACCTGGTCGGGCGAAGCGGCGTGCATCATCGTTTCGATGGCCGGGCGGTCGAGGCGCGTGTCGTCCCAATGCGAGACCGCGATGCTGTCTTCGGTGACCCGATGCGTGGCCAGATGCGCGGGCGAGTTCGCGACGAAATGGCCGTACATGAGATATTCCGAGAACTTCTTCTTCCGGCACAGTGCCAGAACCCAGTTCAATCCCGTCGCGGACTTGATCGCGTCGGTCATCGCACGCGCGGTGTCCTTGTCCCACACCAGCGCGTTGCCGACATAGTCGTCCGCAGGGAAGGACCGCTCCTTGATACCGAGGAGCTGATCGACGGTGCGGAGCCACAGGACATGCAAGGGGTGGGCGGCGTCGATCCCGTTACGCGTGACGAATAGCGGTGTCTTCTCGGAGCCCGCATATTGACCGACGTCGAATTCGCGGAAGAACAGATTGTCCGAATCCAGGATACAGACGCGCTGTTCGGGCGCGTTGAGGACGCCCGCGATCTTGAGGATCTGCTGGATGTGCCAGCCATGAACGGGCGACGACAGCAACGACAGCCAGACGCGCCGTTTGCTGATGAACTGAAGTGCCGGCGGCAGCGCCCACAGCCATTTCGGCAAATAGCGCGAGGCCGGAACGATGACACGCTTGTCGGAAGCGAACCGCGCGAACAGCGGCAGATCCTCATCGTTAACGAGAACATAATGCCGCGTGTAGCCCGTCAACCAGGTGTCGATGCTCTCGCTGAGCAGCGAAAAGCGCTCGATATCCTTGGCGTAGCTGGCGGTCAGCAGGGCAACGGAATGCATGGCGCGCGCTCGTATGGCGATCAGGCCGCAGTCATAGCGGCGTCGAGACGCGTTGGATACTTAGATTCGCAATCAAGGTAAAATGAAACGAAGCATTAGCCATCCGAAGGCAGCCCCTGCTCGATGCCGCGAAAACGCAGCGGCGCCAGTGCGGAGGCGCGCTGCCACCAGTCGGCGACGCGGTCGTCGAGCGCGGTCACACCTCGGCCCTGGCCGGGGAAGATCCGGACCTGCTGCACCGCCTCGGCTTCGAACCCCTTGCCCTTGCGGGTGATCTTGAGGGCGGCGCCTTCGCGGTCCCGCTGGGTCAGCGGCACCAGAAGCCGGCCGCGCGGACGAAGCGAACGAAGCCAGAGCGGATGCGGCTGCGAGAAGCCGGCATGAACGATGATCATGTCGGCGGGTTCGCCGATGTCCTCGCATCCGTCGCCATGGACGACCGCGACGTTGCGATAGGCGCTGAGATAATTCGCGGCGCGCGACGCAAGCCGTTCGTCGCATTCGATCGCCCGCACCCTGCCCTTGGGGCCCACGATCTTCGACAGCACGGCCGAGAAATAACCGAGCCCGCAGCCGATCTGGACCACACGGTCTTTTTCCCCGACGTCGAGCAAATCGATGAAGTGCGCCCACAGGCTCGGCAGTCCGGTGTCGAGCTTGCGGCGCGCATCGATCGCGACCAGCACATTGTTCTGGAGATGAACGGGATCGGCATCCGGCGTCAGCCGATAGTTGCGCGCCGCCTCGGTCTTGATGCGCCAAGGCCCCTTCGCCAGGAAGTTTTCGCGGGGAACAGTGCCGAGGGCTTCGAGCAAGCGCGTTGAGGAGATCCGCTCGCGCTTTGCGATCAGCTCCACGTAACGCGCACGCGCGGCGGCGAGGTCGCTCATCTCACGGGATGGCCTGTGCGCGAACAGGCGCGTCGGCGCCGAGTTCGTTGATCAGTTGCATCGCCTGTTTCAGGTCCGGCGTGGAAAAGCCCTCGCTGAACCTGCCGACGATCGGTACGAGCAGGAGACGAGCGTGCTCGCGCTTGCCGGCTTCGTGCGACAGGCGCGCGAGGCTGACGGCGGTGCGAAGCTCCCAGGACAGAGCGCCCTGCTTGCGCGCGATCTCCAGCGACAGGTTGAACAGGTCCTCGGCCTCCTGCACCGAGGCTGGATTCCCGTCCGACAGGGTGATCTCGCCTTGCAGGCGGTAGACTTCGGCGAGGTAGGAGTGATCGCCGGTCCGTCTTGCGGTCGCGAGCGCACCATCCAGCGCGCGCAAGGCGGCGTCGCGCATCCCGACTTTGGCGTAGGCCTCGGCAAGCAGGCAGCGGAACCAGCAGCCGGCGAGCCAGGAATCCATCGCTTCATATTCGTCGAGGCCGAACCGCATCTGGCTGAGGCCTTCGTCGGCCTCGCCGAGCTGCGCCAGCGCCCAGCCGCGCAAGATCGCCGCCTGCTGCTTCCAGTGCAGGAAATTGTGCTCGGTGGCGATGATCATGGCGCGGTTGGCGTGGTCGCGCGTGCCCTCGACATCGCGCAAATGCTGGCAGAGATAGGCGCCGAACACGAGCGCGAAGGCGAGCGTGAAGGGGTGGCGGATCTTCTCGGCGTTCGCGATCGCCTGCTCGCTGTGCTGGCGCGCCGCGTCGGGCCGGCCGAGGAACCACAGCAGGTAGCCGAGATAGGACAGCGAGACGACGCCGGGATCGGTGCCGTGCCGCTCCATCAGATCGGAGTGCAGGTCGGGGCTGTAGAGGTTGATGCAGCGATGCAGATGGTGCTGGGACACAGCAAAGCGCCCGCGATAGAGCATGGTCATCGCGATCGAGCGATGCGCCTCGATCAGATAGCCGGTCTGCTGCGCCGGCAGCGTCCCCTCGTTCAGCCGCTCGCGCTTGGCGAACTTCAACAGCTCGACGCTGAGGTCGTGCGCGCGGGTCAGATCGGCGCGGATGAAATGACAGACCCAGAGCCCGCGCGTGGCGGCGAAGGCCTTTTCGTCGTCGTCGAGCTGCTGGCCGAGCTCGAGGGCGCGGACGTAGTTCTCCTCGACCTCCTGCACGGCATAGCCCTTGGCGGCGATCAGTGCGTTGCCGAGCGCGATGCGCAGCTCGAGCTCCATCTCGTCGGCGCCCTGCATGCGCGCATTGGCCTGCACGACGCCGAGGCCGCGGCCCAGATGCCCGATCGCCTCCAGATTGGCGCCACTCTTGGCCGCCTGCTTGCCGGCCTTGAGCCAGAAGCTGGCGGCGCTCTCGCTCTGGCCGGATTCAGTCATATGATGGGCGAGCAGTTCCGGTTCGCGCTCGGTCTTCTCGGGATACATCTCGGCGAGCACCTGCGCGATCCGGGAATGCAGCTTGCGCCGCTCGCTGTGCAGCAAGCTCGCATGCGCGGCGTTCTGGATCATCACGTGCTTGAAGGAGTAGAGCGCGTCGGGCGGATGGCCGCGGCGCATGATCAGCCCGGCCTCCTCCAAATGATTGAGCGCGGCCTCGATCTGTTCGGCGGGCGTGTTGGCGACCGCGTGCAGCGTCTCGTAGGAGAATTCGCGGCCGATAGTGGCGCCGATCTGCGCGATCCGCTTGAACGGCCCCATCCGGTCCAGCCGCGCCATCAGCGAGTCCGTCAGCGTCGCCGGGATCGCGAGCTGCCGCCACGGGCCCGACAGCACGTAGCGCCCGTGCCGTTCGGTCAGGAGGTTGGATTCGAGAACCGTCTTGGTCAGCTCCTCCAGGAACAGCGGCACGCCGTCGGTCTTGACGATGATCTCCTCGATGACCTCCTTGGGAAGTTCGCGTCCCGCCACGCGCTCGACCAGCGTCGCGCGCAACAGCCGGCTCAATCGGCTCAGCACCAGGGTCGTGATATGCGAATGGGCGTTCCAGCTCGGCTGGAATTCGGTGCGCGCGGTGATGATGACCAGGATTGGCCGGTTCTGTGCCCGGTCGACCAGGAGATCGATCACCTCACGGGACGTCGGGTCGATCCAGTGCAGATCCTCGAATGCGATCACCAGCGGCTGCTCGCGCGCAAGGCCGAGGAAATGATTGACCAGCGCCGCGACGGTTGCATCCTTTTGCTGCTGCGGCGACAGCTCCAGCGGCGGATAGCGGTCGCCGGTCGGAATGGACAACAGCGCGGCAAGCAGCGGCGCAACCTGCTCGATGTCGCCATGAGCGGCGGCGATCGCGGTCTCCAGGCTCGCCAGCGACTGCACGGACGCATCCTCGCGATCGAGACCGAGAGAGAATTTGAGCTGCTCGGCGAACGGATAGAACGCCGTGGAGGTGTAATAGGGCGAGCACTGGAACGAGACCTGTCCATGGCGGTCGCCCGCGATCCGCTCGAAGATTTCCTGGATGATGCGCGACTTGCCGATGCCGGGCTCGCCGAACTTGACCACGACCTGGCCCTCGCCCTCCTTGGCCTGCTGCCAGCGCCCCATCAGCAGCGCAATCTCCTCCTCGCGGTTGACGAGCGGGGTCAGCCGCGTGCCCATCGCGGCGGCGAAGCGGGTCTCCACCCGCGAGGCGCGCATCACGTGCCAGGCCTGGGCTTTCTCCGAGATGCCCTTGAGCGCGTGGACGCCGAGATCGCGGTAGTCGAACTTCCCCTTCAGCAGCGACTGGGTTGACGTGGAAATCACCACACCGTTGGGCGGCGCCAGACCTTGCAGGCGCGCGGCGAGATTGACGGTTTCTCCGACCGCGGAGTCGCGCTCTTCGGTGCCCTGTCCGACGAGGTCGCCAACCACGACGATACCGGTCGCGATGCCGATGCGGACGGCGGGTGAGTGGCTGAGCGCACCACGCGGCTCGATCGCGCGGGCGGTGGACAGCACCCGGACGATTTCCAGCCCCGCACGCACCGCGCGCTCGGCGTCGTCCTCATGTGCGGTCGGATAGCCGAAATAGACCAAAATACCGTCCCCGACGAAGCGGGCGGCAAAACCTTCGTAATGCTTCACCACGCGGACGCAGGTTTCGCGGAAGCTCGCGATCATGTCGCGCACGTCTTCCGGATCGAACTGCACCGACAGCGAGGTGGAATCCACCATGTCGCAGAACATGGTGGTGAGCTGACGCCGCTCGGCGCCGACCTCCGTCCGGACTTGCGGGCGCGCTGTCGCGTCAAGCTTCTCCGCGGTTTCAGCCCGGAACAACGCGGTCATGGCCCGCTGGAGCCGCTTCCGATCGCCGAGTGGCAAGCCGAGCTCGACCAGATCGGATTCGGTCAGGTCCCCCATGACGTCGAGATCGAGACGGTGTTGCGCGAAGAGATCGGTATAGTGGCTAAGACCGATGCCCTCGAGCCAGCGCTTCAGCCCGCCTTCCGCTCCCGTGCCCGGCTCATTCTCCAGCATGGTGATTCTGCCCGACCCAATCACTCCGTCGAAGGGCTCAGGGCCCCGCAACCACAGATTTTGGGGCCAAAACTTCACCTCAGACTGGACGCGTTCCTTAACTTCTTGGAAGAATAGCCCAATCGGATCAAAAGGGAACGGAATTGTCGGACGCCACACGCCCAGCGCCGCAGGAATCAGCCGGCACGACGGCCGAAACGAAGATATTCGCGCATATCGGCGGCCTTCTCGATTTCCATGCCCGCAAGACGCCGGCGGCCCCCGCCCTCCTCGCCCCCGGCCGGCCGGTCCTCAACTACGGCGAGATTGCCGAGCGAACGCATGAGCTCGTCAGCACGCTGCGCGGGTTTGGCATTGCACCTGCCGACCGCATTGCGGTTGCGCTGCCGCGCGGTGCCGACAGCGCACTGGCTCTGATTACGGTCGCCTCGAGCTGCGCTTGCGTCCCCGTCAATCCCGATCTGACGGCGGACGAGCTGCAACGCTATTTCAGCGAATTGAAGCTGACGGCGCTCGTCACCAGGGCCGACACGAACTCGGCCGCCCGCGATGTCGCCAAGGCGCTCGATATTGCCGTGATCGATTTCATGCCGGGGCCGCAAGATGATCTCGGCGGCTGCGCGTTCGTCGGGCCTGCGGTTGGACCGGCGAGCAGCATCGGCGCCTCGCGCGGCGACGATGACGCGTTCATCCTGCTGACATCGGGCACGGCGGCGCGGCCGAAGATGGTGCCGCTGACGCATCGCAATGTGTGTCTCTCCGCCTACAACGCCGGCCGCGTGCTGTCGCTCGCGTCCCACGATCGTCTGCTCAACGTCCTGCCGCTGTTTCACGCCCATGGTTTGATCTCCGGCCTGCTGACGGCGCTGGCCGCGGGCTCCAGCGTGATCTGTACCGACGGTTTCGACGCATCCTCCTTCTTCGGCTGGATGCGGCAGCTGCAACCGACCTGGTACACGGCAGTGCCGACCATCCATCGCGCGCTGCTGACGGCGGCGGAGGCGAACCCGGATCTTGCCCGATCGTCGTCGCTGCGCGTGATCCGCTCCGCCTCGGCATCGCTTGCGCCTGCGATCCTCGACGGGCTGGAGGCGACGTTCGGCGTTCCCGTGCTCGAAACCTACGGCATGACGGAGGCGGCCTCACAGATCGCGGCCAACCCGTTCGAGCTGCGCAAGATTGGATCGGTCGGCCGTGCCGCGGGCCCCGAGATCGCAATCATGGACGAGACGGGCCGCGCGCTCGCCAGCGGCGAGCATGGCGAGATCACGCTGCGCGGACCCAATATGAGCCGCGGCTACTATAATGACGAGGCGGCGACACAGGCTGCCTTTCGCAACGGCTGGTTCCGGACCGGCGATCTCGGTTATCTCGACTCCGACGGCTATCTCTTCATCGTCGGCCGTATCAAGGACGTCATCAACCGCGGCGGGCAGAAGATCTCGCCCCTCGAGGTGGAAGAGGTTCTGCTCAGCCATCCGGGGGTGCTGGAGGCCGGCGTGTTTGCCGTCCCGCACCAGAAGCTCGGCGAGAACGTCGCCGCAATCGTGGTGCTGCGGCCTAATTCCGAGGCGACCTCGGACCAGTTGCGTCAGTTCGCCCGGAAGCGGCTCGCGGCCTACAAGGTGCCGAGCCTGATCCGCAGCGTGGCGACGCTGCCGAAAGGCGCCAGCGGCAAGGTTAAGCGCAATGCGCTGGCCGAGCTGATCGCAACAGGGGGCGGCGGCGAGGACGAGGCTCGTCTGCCGCGCAATGCGCTGGAGACGGAGCTCGCCGGGGTCTGGGCCAATTTGCTGGAGCTGCCGCAGGTCGGGGGCGATCAGGACGTCTTCGCGCTCGGCGCGGACTCGCTCGCGGTGACGCAGATGCGCTCGCGCCTGCGCGAACGCTTCAATGTCGATTTCTCGTTCGAGGACGTTTTTGATTGCGCCACGGCCGCCGCGCTTGCGGCCCGGATCGAGACCGCTGCAACCCATCGCGAAACGCTGCTGCCGGCCTGGCGCCAGACGACGGAAGCAGACGCGCCGCTGTCGTTCCAGCAGCAGCGGATGTACGTGCTCTCGCGGCTGGACCCCACTCGCTATAATTATAACGTCGTCGAAGTCGCGCTCCTCAAGGATGGGCTCGACGTCGCCGCACTTTCTGCGAGCCTCGCCGCGGTGTCGGCGCGCCATGAGGCGTTGCGGTCGGTCATCATCGAACGCGAGGGCGAGCCGGTGCAGCTTGTGCTGCAATCGCCGCCGCGGTTCGAGCGGATCAAGCTCAAGCCCTGCCCTGCGGACAAGCGGGCCGCTGTCGTCAGGCGCGAAGCGCTCCGGCTCGCGCAGCATCCGTTCGACCTTGCGCATGAGGCGCCGCTGAAAGTCACGCTGCTCTCGTTCGACAAGAGCAGCCATGCGCTGGTAGTCAACGTCCACCACCTCGTCACCGACGGCTGGTCGCAGCGGCTGTTCTGGGAAGAACTCGCCGCCCATTATTCGGCAGCGCGCAAGAACGACGTGGCGGCACTGCCTTCGCCCGCCTTCCAGTACCGCGACTTTGCGCTCTGGCAGCAGAGCTGGACGAAGACGTCGGCGGCAAAAGAGCAGCTCGACTACTGGCGGACGCATCTCGACGGCGTCACCACGCTGCCGCTGCGAACCGACCGGCCAAGGCCGGAGGTCTGGAGCGGCCACGGTGCCCGTCACTATCTCGAATTCTCCAAAACTCTGTCGGCCGACCTGCGCGCGCTGAGCCAGAACCAGGGCGTCACGCCCTTCATGACCCTGCTCGCGGCGTTCCAGTGCCTACTGTTCCGTCACACCCGACACGAGGATGTCGCGACGGGATCGCTGATCGCCAATCGTAACCAGATCGAGAGCGAGCGCCTGATCGGACTGTTCGCCAACACCCTGATCCTGCGCAATGATTTTGGCGGCGATCCGAGCTTCGGCGACATGTTGCGCCGGGTACGGCAGGTCACGCTCGATGCCTATCGCAATCAGGACCTCCCGATCGAAGAGGTCCTGCGCGCGCTTCAAATCGCGCGAAGGAGCGATGGCAATCCGCTGTTCCGGATCATGTTCATCCTCCAGAACGCCTCGATCGAGGCGGCACGTTTCTCCGGCCTGTCGACGCGGCGGATCGAAATCGATCCAAAAGTGGCGCGATTCGACATCACCCTCGAACTGGTCGAGGCCGACGGGCGTTTCACCGGCTTCTTCGAATACGCCACCGATCTGTTCGACGCGGCGACGATCGAGGGCATGGCCGCTCAGTTCAAAACCCTGCTCAAATCGGTCATCGCCGATCCGGAGCAGCGCATCTCGCGCTTGGCACTCCTGACCGAGGCCGAACGCCGGCAGCTGCTGACGCAGGGCCGGGGCGTGCCGGCCAATTTCGCCACGCGCGGCAATCCGAGCGAACGTTTCGACCGCCAGGTCAAGAAGACCCCGAACGCGATCGCGGTGTCGGACGGCCGCACATCCGTGAGCTATCGCGAGTTGGCGCGCCGCAGCCAGGCGGTCGCGCGCTGGCTCACCCTCGAAGGCATCGGCGCCGAGGCCGTGGTTGCCTTGCTTGTGGATCGCGGGCCCGACCTGCTTGCCGCGATGATCGCGGTGCAACGCGTGGGCGCCGCCTTCCTCAATCTCGATCCCGACCAGCCGCCGGCACGGCTCGCAACCATCCTCGGATCGAGCTGCGCCCGCGTGCTGCTGACCGGACGCGCGCAATCATCCATGGTCGAGGCGCTGCTCGAACCGCTGGTCGAGCGCATCCAGGTCGCCGAGCTCGAGGACGCGATCGCGCCAGGCGTGACCAAGCCGGCCCGCGCGGCGCGGCGCACGGCCTCCAGCCTCGCCTATCTCATCTATACCTCGGGCTCCTCCGGTGCGCCGAAGGGCGTCATGATCGAGCAGCGCGGGCTTTCGAACCATCTGGCCTCGCTCATCTCCGAGCTGAACCTCTCGGCCAGGGACGTGATCGCGCAGACCGCGCCGCAGAGTTTTGTCATCTCGGTGTGGCAGTTCCTCGCGGGGCCCATGGTGGGTGCGCGCGTCCATGTCTGCGGTACCGCGATCGTGCGGGACCCGATCTTGCTCGCGCGCGAGATCGAGCGCGAGGGCATCACGGTGCTCGAGATCGTCCCATCGCTGCTGCGTGTGATCCTCGATCGCATGGACGAGGCACAGGTCCGACGCGCCTTTGCGAGGCTGCGCCTTCTGATCTCGACGGGCGAGCCGCTGCCCATCGATCTCTGCAAGGCCTGGTTCGCCCGCTGTCCGAAAGTGCCGCTGATCAATGCCTATGGTGCGTCGGAATGTTCCGACGACGTCTCGCTGCATCGCCTGACCAAGGCGCCGGCGACCGACACGGGCCATGTCCCGGTCGGCGCGCCTTTGCCGAACACGCAGCTGTACGTGCTCGACGCAAACCTGCAGCCGCAGCCGGTCGGCGTGACCGGCGAACTCTGCATCGGCGGCGCCGGTATCGGCCGCGGCTATGTCAACGATCCCGCGCAGAACCGGCAGCGCTTCCTGCCCGATCCGTTCTCGCGCAAAGCAAGCAGCCGGCTGTACCGGACCGGCGACCTCGCCCGCCGCCGCGCCGACGGCACGATCGAATGCCTCGGTCGCGCCGACCATCAGGTCAAGGTCCGCGGCTACCGTATCGAGCTCAAAGAGATCGAGAACGCGCTTGCCGACCATCCGGATGTGCGCGCCGGCATCGTCGAGCCGCGCCGCGAAGCGAGCGGCGAAGTCAGACTGATTGCCCATATCGTCGCAAGATCCGGCAGCCGGAGCAGCGCCAGCGAGCTGCGCGACTTTCTGAAGAGCCGGCTGCCGGGCCATGCCATCCCGTCCGCGTTCCTGTTCCTGGATCAGGTGCCGCTCAATGCCCATGGCAAGATCGACCGGACCGCGCTGCCGGCGCCCGCGCAGCAGGAAACGTCCGGAGCGGATGTGGCCGTGCCGGCGCGGCGCTTCACCGAAAAGGTGCTGTCCGACATCTGGATCGACCTGCTGAAGGTCGAGAGCCTCGGCGTGACCGACAATTTCTTCGACCTCGGTGGCCATTCGCTGCTGGCGGGCCAAGTCATGGCGCGCGTCGCTCGGGCGCTCGGCGTGTCGCTGCCGATCAAGACCATCTTCGAGGCACCGACGATCGACGAGCTTGCCCGGCGGGTCGACGAGGCCGTGGCGGCAAAGCCGCGCAAGCCGGCCGCAAGTTTCGCAAGGCTGGCTACAGCGAGCCTGGCCGAAGGCAGCCCTCCCACGCTCTCGATCGCGCAGGACCAGATGCTGCGGATCGAGCAGAATCTTCAGGGACTGCCGCTGTTCAACCTGCCTTTCGCCTTCCGTCTCCAGGGGCCGCTCATTCTGGCTGCTCTGGCGCAGGCGATCGACGACATCGTGCGCCGGCACGAATCGCTGCGGACCCATTTCGGCTGGAGCGGCGGGGAGCCCGTCAGCCGCGTCGCCGCGCCCGGCGCCCTCGGCCGTGTCCTGACCGTCGAGACGATCGGCGACGGTCAGCCCCACAACAACAAGCGGCGCACGGCGCTGGAGCTCCGCAAAATCGATCTCCTGATCGAACAGGAGACCTATACCCCGATCGACACCACGCGCGCGCCGCTGCTGCGCGCCCGGCTGCTGCGACTTCACGACGGCGATCACGTGTTGCTGCTGACACTGCACCACGCCGTCGTCGATGGCTGGTCGATCGGCGTGCTGTTCGAGGAAATATCCAACCGTTATGCGGCGCTGGCCGGCTATCGGTCGGTGCCGCTGCCGAAACCGCCGCCGGCTTTTTCGGACGTGGCGCGCTGGCAACGCTGGTGGTGCGGCACCGATGCCGCCCGCCGTCAGGCGGCCGACTGGACCGAGAATTTGCGCGGGGCGCCTCCCCTCTTCGAGGGCGAATCAAGCCCGGGCCCGTCCAGGGGGCACCATCCGGTCAGTCTCGAGCGTGAGCTGATCGGCCGGCTCGCGGCTTTCGCCAGCCAGCACAATTGCACGCTGTTCATGTGCCTGCTGACCGGTTTGAAAGCCCTGCTGCTGGCGCGGACCGGCCGCAACGACATCTCGATCGCCACCGCCATGGCCAATCGCGCCCAGCCGGACACCGACCGGATCGTCGGTACGTTCGAGAACACGGTGATCGTTCGCACCAAAATCACGCCGGAACTGTCGTTCGCGCAGGCCGTGGCCGGGGTCCGAGAGAGCGTGCTCGACGCGCATGCGCGCCAGGAGCTGCCGTTCAACATCCTGGCCGACCATCTGGAGCAGGAGGGCGTCAATCCAGCCTCGCTGCTCCAGGTCTATTTCACCCTGCAAAATCCGCTGCGCCGGCCGCTCGATCTGCCTGATCTCACGACAGCATCGATCGGCAACATCGCCCGCGAAGGCCAGCCGGTGCTGCCGATCGACCAGACCTGGCTGTCGCTGATGCTCAAGGAGCGGTCGACGGGAATCACCGGTTCATGCAATTACAAGAGCGAGCTGCTCGACGGCGCTACGGTCGGCCAGTGGATGGAGGATCTTGTCGCGCTGCTCGGGGCTGCTCTCGTCCAACCCAATGCGCCACTCGGCCGATTGCTCAATCGCAGGGCGGCATAACCGGCCGCAAAGCACGGACTAATACGGGGTCACTCGTCAAAGCTGTGAATGACCAAGTTGCATCTTGATTATTTGGCGCCATCGCGCAAGATTATTCTCGCGTTTTGATTTGGACGATTATTTTCAACCGGGGAGTTCGTTATGGGTTTCATCAAATTTACCAAGGGCACCTCGTTGAGCGACAAGGACCGCAAGGCCCTGCAGAAGTTGCTCGGCGCCGAGAAGAAGAAGCTGCAGTCCGCGCTGAAGGACGTCGACGCTAGCATCTCGATGTTGGGCGGCTCCAAGAAGTCCAAGAAGAAGAAGAAGACGTAAGACTCGTCGGCCGGGACGCCGCACGAATCTTCAGGCTTCAGTTTTCGGGCTTCAGCTTTCAAATTTGGCCGCTCGCGTGTCGAGTTGGGGTCTCGCACAAGCTTGCGCCCGTAAACCGGCCAGCAATCGACAAGGATTCGCCCGAGTGGACCGCTAGAAGCGGTCCGCTCAGTTGATTCTTGCTCAGTTGATTCTTCCGTCATGGCAGGGGATTTGGCCCCGGCCTGACGCCATGGGCCCAATTGATGGCAGACGACAGAATTGAACTGTTTGTCGGACTGATCGAGACTTTTGACGCGCCGGATGCGGTTGATACGTGCCGGCGCCTGCTCTCGGTCGACGAACGGGTACGAGCCGACCGCTTCATGTTCGAGCGGCACCAGCGGCAATATATTTTCGCGCACGCAATGTTGCGCCTTTCGCTCTCGCATGTCGCACCTGATGTCGCACCCACCGACTGGTCGTTTGCGGCCGGGCGTTACGGGCGGCCGTTTGTCGCATCGCCCAAGACCTCGAGCTCGCTGCATTTCAGCCTGTCGCACGCCGACGGCTGCGTCGCCTGCGTTGTGTCAGGGCATGAGACCGTCGGCGTCGACGTCGAGACCGTCTCGAGTCGGGTGGCGCCGCTGTCGACCGCGCTTCGGTTCTTCGCGCCGGAAGAGGTCGAAACGCTGCGCGGACTGCCGGAGCCCGCTGCGACCGAGCGCTTCTTCGACTACTGGACGCTGAAAGAAGCCTATCTGAAGGCCAGGGGTTTCGGCCTCAATCTGCCGCTCGACGCCTTCGCAATGCAGGTCTCGCGCGAGGCGATCGAGATCAGCTTCAAGCCCGATATTGCCGACGATCCGCAAGGGTGGCGATTCCAGCTGATCTCGCCGTCGCCCTCGCATCGTCTCGCGATTGCCGATGGCTCCCGCGCCACCGGCGGCCTTCCCATCACCCGCAATGCGTGGCCGCTGCAGGAGGCGGCTGAATGACGCCGCGGCGGCTGCGCGTATTTCCCGCGATTTCGCGCAACCGCGACCCCAAGAAATACGTCGCCGAGTTGATGCGGGTCGCGCAGTTCGCCGACCGCAACGGCTTCGAAGGCATCCTGCTGTTCGAAGGCAACGACGTGTTCGTCGAGCCCTGGGCGATGGCCCAGCACATCATCGGCGAGACGACCCGATCCTCGCCGCTGATCGCGGTCAATCCGGTCTACATGCACCCGTTCACGGCGGCGAAATTTGTCTCGTCCTTTGCGCAGCTCCACGGCCGCAAGGTCTATCTCAACATGATCACGGGGACGGCGGTCAGCGATTTGCAGGGGCTCGGCGACGAGCAGTCGCATGCCGACCGCTATGTCCGGCTCGGCGAATTCGTTGCGCTGATGCGCCAGCTGCTGGCAAGCCCGCGGCCGGCGACTTTCGAGGGCCGGTTCTACCGCGCAAGCAACCTGCAACTGCGGCCGCGCCTGCCGCCGGAGCTGATGCCGGAATTTCTGGTCGCAGGCCAGTCCGAGCCGGCACAGCGCGTGGCGAAGGAGACCGGCTGCATCAAGATGCAGATGCTGCCGCCCGATCTCGACCGCGGCCTCGATGCGCCGGGCGTGAATTTTGGAATTTTCGCCCGCGAGGGACGCGACGAGGCACGACAAGCGGCAAAGGCGCGTTTCCGCGATAATGCCGACGATCGCGAACTGCTCGCACTCACCGTGGAAAACAGCGATTCCGTGTGGAAGCGGCGCCTCTACGAGGGCCAGAGCGGCGAGCTAGCGGACAATGGCTATTGGCTGCTGCCGTTCCTGACCTTCCAGGCCGACTGCCCCTACCTCGTCGGCAGCTACGCGGAGATCGGCGCGAAGCTGAAGGAATTTGCCGCGAAAGGGCTGACCACGGTCATGCTCGACATGGTCGCAGACGAGACCGAGATGCAGCACGTCTGCAAGGCGCTCGCGGCAAGCGGGATGTTTTGAGTTGTTGATGAAGTCGACCTAACCATCACATCGTCATTGCGAGCGTAGCGAAGCAATCCAGAGTCCCTGCGCGGAAAGATTCTGGATTGCTTCGCTACGCTCGCAATGACGGAGAATGATGGGCTACTCAGCGAGAATCACCGCGCCTCTTCGAATCCCGCCAGCACCGAGGTCAGGTTCGCGCCCAGGATATCCGAGAGATAGCCGCCCTCCTGCACGAACACGGTCGGCAGGCCCATCTTCGCGATGGCCTGGCCGATGCGGCGGAAGCCGGGCGTAGTGACGGCGAGACCCTTCAGCGGATCGTGCTCGGAGGCGTCGAGGCCGAGAGCGATGACGAGGGCGCCGGGCGCAAAGGATTCGATCGCCTTGCGCGCGACGTCCATCGCCTGGATGTAACCGTCATCGCCGGTGCCGATCGCCAGGGGGATGTTGAGATTTGTGCCGAGGCCGGGACCTTCGCCGCGCTCATGCGCATAGCCCCACACGTAAGGATAATACGCGACGGGATCGGCATGGATCGAGACCGTGTAGACGTCCGGCCGCGCGTAGAAGATGCCTTGCGTGCCGTTGCCGTGATGGACGTCGACGTCGAGGATCACGACACGCTCGTGCTTCTGCCGCAGATGCGCCGCCGCGATCGCGCTGTTGTTGAGGAAGCAGAAACCGCCGGCCATATCGCGATAGGCGTGATGGCCGGGCGGCCGGCAGAGCGCATAGGTCGCATCCTCGCCGTCCATCACCATCTGTGCCGCGCTGACGGCAACGTCGGTCGCGGCGCAGGCCGCGGCCCAGGTGCCCGGGCCGATCGGCGCCGCGGTGTCGGCGGTGTGCCAGCCGAGCTTGCCAATGATATGAGTGGGATAAGTCGCGGCATGGCGCACCGGATGGATGTTGCCGATCATCTCCGGGCCGGAATCGCCGAGCGCGGTCCAGGCCTCCCAAGCCTCGCTCAGGAACGACAAATATTCCGGACTGTGGATGCGCGCACGCGGCCCCTGCCCGAATATGGTGGGCTCGACCAGTTGATGCTTGCCGTCCTTGAGCCCTTTAAGCAGGCGGTCGGCACGTTCGGGCTGCTCGGTGGTGCGCTTGACGACGCCGCGGACCAGGAAGAATTGCGGATCGTGGCTGCGATGCAGCTCGGTATGGACGGCTTTCACTCAAACACTCCGTGGTCGCTTTGACGGTGCCACAGATGTCTAAATCCCCGCGGCGGCGAGATGCAAGCAAGAAGAATGCCGCCCGTGTCGCACCGCCCTGCGCCGGAAGCAGATCGCTCGTGAAACTCAGCAGCGCCCGCGCTGAAGACAGTGCTCGCGGCCCTGCTGGTCGGTGCGGAAGGACTCGACGAAGCCGCCCTGACGCTGGGTCACGAAGATCGTCTTGCCGTCGTGGCCTCCGAAGGCGAGATTGGTCGGCTCCTTGGCCCTGAGCGCGATCTCCCGCTCGACCGCGCCATTGGCCTTCATCAACGTGATCGTGCCCTTGAGGATGCGCGCGACATAGAGGCGGCCGGCCACGTCGGTGCGCAGGCCGTCGACGGTGTCGGGCTGAAACGCCTTGACGAGTTTTGGACTGGTGAGCTCGTTGCCGCCGAGCGTGTAGGACCAGATCTGGCCGCTGCTGGATTCCCCGACATAGAGCGTCTTGTCATCAGGGCTGAGATCGATGCCGTTGGTCGTGCCCATCGCGCGCGGCGCCGACATGAGCTGTCCCTGCACCGTTCCGTCGGCGCCCCTCGCGATGCGCCAGATGTGACCTTCGCGACCTTTCCAGTTCGGATCGCTCGCGTAGATCGTGCCGTCGCGGGCGATGGTGATGTCATTGGGCTGGTTCATCTCGTCGGAGTGAAACCAGAGGGCTGGCTCGGTCGATCCCTTCGGGATCGCGAAGATGTTGTGCTTCTTGTAGTCGGCGATGAACATGGTGCCGTCGCGCGCGAAGCGGATGGCGTTGCCGACGCTGCCCTCGGGCAAAGCCGTAAACGGCACGGACGCCGCGCCGCCGACAGGCAGCTTGCCGATGGTGCCGGGCTTGCCGAAATTGACGACGAAGAGGTTGCCGTCGAGATCGGCGGCCGGGCCTTCGATGCCAAAGGTGTATTCGCCTGATGGCGTCACCTGTACGCTTTCGAACAGTTTCGTTTCCGCTCGGACCGGTGCCGTCGCAAGGACGAGAACAACGCTACTGCACAGGCACCAGAAATTCCTGCCGGATGTAATAGCCATCGCCGTCGCTGCACTCGCCATTCAGATAGGGATCGGCCGGCCGGAAGAAGCGGCTGAAGCCGGGTTTGTCTACAGCGTTCCTTTGTGTCACGACGACGACCTTGGCAGCCGGTATTTCGCCGCATTCCTTGTTGGTTTTCCCAAAGAACTTGCGCTGCGGCGGGCCGGGCTTGATCCGCATCCGGATGCCCGGAACCATTTTTGACACCAGCAGATCCGCCGTGTCGAGCAGGCGCGTGTAACCAGGCTCGGCCTTCGGCAAGCCTTCGCCACCCGGCGGCATCAGCTTCTCCGCGCCTAACCCGCGAAGCCGCGTGCGCAACTTGCCGGAGTCTGGATCACCAGGATAGATCCAGCCGTCCTGTGACAGCATGAAGCGAAGCACCGTCGCGTCCTTCTGTGCGTCAGATTGGCCCGGCTTCAGGCCGAAATCCGAGTGACAGCCGACGCAATGCTTCTCGACGAGGCCCTTGCGCAAATTGGTGAGCCGGACGCTGTTCTGCGCGTCCCTGGCAACGAAGACCGCCAGTTGATCGATCAGCGCCTGGCTACGCATGTCGCAGGGCAACGGCGCGGGCGCATCGCCCGCGGCCCGGTCGATCCGGATCGCGGTCTGGTTCTTGTCCTCGACCAACCAGATTGCGCCGTCCTCCGCGACCGTCATGCCGACGGGCGCACCTTGCGGCCGCGCGCCGTTGACGCGGTGCCAGCCTGCAATCAGCTCCTCGAACGGCGCCGCGGCGACGTCGCCGGCCTCGGTGTGAAAGCTGTGGGTCGGATCGGCCGCGCAACTGACATGATAGCGCACCGGCGCCGGGGCGGGCTTCGGGAAGCCGTGGTCGTCGACGTCATAGACGATGACGCGGCTGCCGGTCGGGCGATAGCCGTGCAGGCCGACCAGCAGCTTGCCCTCGAGCTCCGGAAATTTCACGCCGTGATAATAGAGCATCGCGAGCGGCGCACCGTGCGGCGGCAGCAGCGAGAACGGCGACTTGTAGAGAACGTTGGAGGTGCACAGCGACTTGTAGATTCCCGCCTGCAAGACGATCCTGAATTCGGGACTCGGCGTCGACAGATCGTAGCAATAGGGCCAGCCGTAATGCCGAGCCTGCTCGATCGCATTGATCTCCTCGTTCGGCTTGAAAATGTCAGGCAGGTCGCGACCGTTCTCGCCTTGCAGGAAGGCATAACCAGCATCGGGAAAGCTCGGGTGCAGCGCCAGTGCCATCGAGTTGCGCAGGCCGCGCGCATAGACGCTATGCGGCGGGTCGGCATCGCCAGGCTTCAACGCCGGGAAGATACCGCCCGGCGGCGGCATGAACAGCCAGATCGACGCCATCGCGGAAGCGCCCTCGGCCGCCGCGCAAGGCTTTGTGATCGGCGCCGGCGTGATGCAGTCGTCGCTGTGCGAGCCGATGTTGACGAACAGGCGGCCGTTCTTATCAAAGACAAACTGCTTGAGTGGATGCGCGCTCTCGTCGACCCTGGTGCCGTCGGGCAATGTGATCCGGCGGCCCGGCATGTGACGGACGATGGTCTCGACCGTATCGCGCGGTTTGTCGGCGAGCGGATCGAACCGGAAGATCGTCTCCGCGCTCGAGGCATAGAGCTTCTTGTCCGGACCGATCACGAGGCCGAACGGATATTCGATTGCAGTCAGCAGCTCCTTGAACCGCTGTCCCTGGGGTGCACGCGGGTCGAGCAACAGCAGCCGGCCGTCGGTATGGCCCCAGCCCGCCATGTCCGCGACCACGAACAGGTCACGACCGGGCACCTGGATGATCGAGCGCGGGAATTTCAGCCGATCCTCCCCGCTAGCGACGAGGCCGGCGCAAAATCCCGCTTTCATGTCGATCTGGATTCTTGGAAAAACCAGATCGGAGCTGCCGCAGGTCTCCGGGCCGATCGCATAACCGCTCTTGCGGACCGGTTCTGACGAGCCTACCGAGGCGAAGGTCAGGAGGATCACCAAGGCGCCCGCGCATACGCGCAGGCTTCGGCGTTCACGCCAGAATGTGAGGTGGTTCACGGCGCCTCCCGGACTTTCCGTCCAGGGTTGTTCCATGCCGTGGGAATGCCGTCCAGTTGATCAACACCCCCTTGTGATCAAACCAGCAGGGGGCTTGGCGCCGACCAATCTCCGTAGATTCCCTTACCGGGCTCGACCCGAATGTTTCGCGAAGGCTTGGAATGGTATCGGTTTGCCGTCCCAATCGCTCCCAATAGGAGACGCATATGGTCCAGGTCTATTTTCACTGCTCAAATACCGAGGGCACGCTGATCGATCGCAGCGGCACAGCGGTGACCAATCTGACCGAGGCGCGCGACCGTGCCGCCCAGATCATGAACGCGATGATCCTAACGCCCGGCGCTGAGGATTGGCGCGACTGGGTGATCCATGTCAGCGGCTCCGACGGCGAGGAGATCTTCGACCTCCCCTTCACTGCCATGCTCGGCAAGCCGCACTGAGGTGATGCCATGTTGCTCGCGTCACTGACCCTGCTCCGCCAGCCCCTGAGCTTCGTCGCCAGCAAATGGCAGACGCTGATCCGGATCGCCGGCAATCCCTACCGGCCCGAGCTCCACTACATGCGCGGGCCTGGCCCGAAATGGCACGCCAAGTATCAGGCCAGCCGGCTGGATCGCGCCCGCTGAGCCCTGCGGCTCCTGCTTCCCACTGATCGGTCTCTCGACTCATGATGCCCGGGCCACCCCCGGGCATTCACGTGTTGGCGCCTCCCCCGCCTGCTTCACACCAGCCATGTCGCGCCTCCCTTTCGATATTCTCGGTGGGGACGATGTGCCATTGTCCGGGCACTCCGCCCATTGCGGAGCCCAGCGCAACGAAGCCAAACCGAAAACAGCACACAGACATCATCATGCCTCATCAGTTCAGCCACGCCCAAACCGTCCGCAAGCCCGCCGTTACATCCAAAGGCGGCATCGTCGCTGCGCAATCGCGGCGGGCGGCCGAAGTGGGGGCGCAAGTGCTGGCGGCAGGCGGCGACTGTGTGGACGCGATCGTCGCCACCACCTTCGCGCTCAACGTGCTGGAGCCCTGGAACAGCGGCATGGGCGGCGGCGGCGCGATGGTGCTCTACCGTGCGGCGGAAAATCGCTACGAGGTGATCGACTACGGCATGTGCGCCCCGCAAAGCCTGCGCACCGCCGACTATCCGCTCAGCGGCGAAGGCGCGGCTTCCGATCTGTTTCCCTGGCAGCGGGTCAAGGACGACCGCAACATCCACGGCCCCGGCGCGATCGCCGTGCCCGGCGTCGTCGCCGGCATGGAAGAGGCGCATCGTCGTCACGCCAGGCTGCCGTGGAAGGATCTGGTCGCGCCGGCCGTCGCCCTCGCCGGCGAAGGCCTGCTGGTCGACTGGTGGACCACGCTGACGATCGCGGCATCGGCGGCCGATCTTCGGCGCTATCCCGCGAGTGCGACAACGTTCCTGAAGGACGGCCTGCCGCCAAGCGCGCCATGGGGCATCAAGTCAGAGACGCGACTGCCGCTGGACACACTGAAGGCGACGCTGTCGCATCTCGCGGCCGCCGGTCCGCACGATTTCTACCAGGGCGATCTCGCCAGGAGCATCGCGTCCGACATCAAGGCTGACGGCGGCGCGCTGTCGGTGGAGGACCTCGCCGCGTTCCGGGCCCATCCGCGCGAGCCGCTGGCGATCCCCTATCGCGGCGGCAAGGTGTTTGCGACGCCGGAGCTCACGGCCGGACCGACGATGGCGCATGCGCTGCGCCTGTTGCAACAGAACTTTAAGCCGGGAAGCGCGCCCGATGCAGCCGCCTACGTCGAATATGCCGCCGCGCTGCAATCAGCCTATCGCGAGCGGCTCAAGGATATGGGCGATGCCGACGGCAAGCGCTCGCTCGGCGCGGACTATCTGGCGCCCGCCTGCACGACGCACTTCTCCGTGGTCGACCGCCACGGCAACATCGCGGCGGTGACGCAGACGCTGCTGTCTTCCTTCGGCTCGAAATATGTCACGCCGAACACCGGCATCGCCATGAACAACGGCATCATGTGGTTCGACCCGACGCCGGGCACCACCAACTCGCTCGCCCCTGGCAAGCGCTGCCTCACCAACTACACGCCTGTCATCGCCGAGGCCAAGGACGGCAAGCGGCTCGCGGTCGGCGCCTCGGGCGGTCGCCGCATCCTGCCCTCGGTGATGCAGATCGTATCGTTTGCGATGGATTTTGGCATGGATCTCGATGCCGCGATCCATCAGCCGCGCATCGATGCCAGCGAAGGCGCAATCGTGATCGGCGATACCAGGTTGCCTGCGGGCACACGCGAGACGCTCGCGGCGCGCTTCGACTATGAGGAAGCGCGGGTGCAGTCCTTGCCGCAGAAGTTCGCCTGCCCGAGCGTGGTGATGCGCGACGGCGACACCAATTCCGGCGCAGTCGAGATTTTCCAGCCGTGGGCCGACGCGGTGGTCGAGGGCTGAGGCTTAGATCCCCAGCCGGTCCCGCACGCGACCAGCGATCACTGCCGTCGTCACGCCCACCGGCCACAACGTATGCATCGGGATCGGCTTGATTCCGGTGACGGGCATGTCGATCTCGGCCTTGGCGCCACCGATCAGACGGCGCGCCAGTTGCGCGCCCATCGCGGTCGAGAGCGCGACGCCGCGGCCGTTGCAGCCGAGCGAGATCAGGATGTTGTCCGCGGGCTCGTGCACATGCGGATAATGATCCCCTGTGATGGCGAGCCGGCTATTCCAGCCATGGGTCCAGGCAACGCCCTTGAGCTGCGGCCATAGCCGCTCGGCATATCGCATGAGATAGGCGACGTCGCGCGGCGAATTGATCCAGCGCATCGGACCGCGACCACCCATCAAGAGGCGGTTCTGCTGATCGATGCGGTAATAGACGGTGATGTGGCCGCTCTCGTAGAGCACCGGTCGCGTCGGCATGATCGAACGTGCCACGTCATCAGACAGCGGCGCCGTGGCGGCGATCGAGGAAAACACCGGCACGATGGTGCGGCGGAGCGCCGGCCAGAGATCGTCCGTAAAACCGTTGGTCGCGAGCAGCACCTTGTCGGCATGAACCACCGCGCGCGGAGTCTCGATGCGCCAGCGGCTGCCCTCGCGACGGAGCGATAGTGCCGGTGTTTCGCCATGCACCTGCGCGCCCGCGGAGATCACGGCGCGCGCAAGGCCGCGGGCGTAGCTGAGCGGATGCAGGTCGCCGCCGCGGGTATCCAGCATGGCGCCGATGTAGCGATCGGTGCCGGTCATCTCGCGCAATTGCTCGCGATTGAGGTACGTCACCGGCATCCCACGGGCGATGCACTGTTGTGCGGTTGTCTCGATCGCGGCGGCGCTGGCCTCATTATAGGCCGCGCGCAGCGTGCCGTTCTGCCGCGCTTCGCACGGAATCTGGTAGCGACGGATCAAATCGTGGGTGAAGTTCGTCGTGCCGTAGGAGAACGCGACCATGCGGCGGCCGAGCTCAGCGCCGAAATCGGCCTCGATCTGATCGGGATCGTGCTTCAGTCCGGGATTGGTGTGGCCGCCATTGTTGCCGGATGCGCCCCAGCCCGGCTCCTGCGCCTCCAGTACCAGTGCCTCGACGCCCTGCTCCGCCAGATGCAATGCGGTGGACAGGCCGGTGTAGCCGCCGCCGATAATGGCGACGGAAACATTCTTGTCCGTGTCGAGCGGCGGCGTCGCAACCGGCGCCACGGCGGTGTCGGCGTAGAGCGAGGGTGGCAGCGGCAGGCGCGTCATGGCAAGAACCGGTCAGAGCGGATGCAGCACGCGGCGCAAAAAGTCCTGCGTCCGCGCATGCTGCGGTTGATTGAGCACCGATTTTGCCGGCCCCTGCTCGACGATAACACCGCCGTCAATGAACAGCACACGGTCGGCGACGTCGCGGGCAAAGCCCATCTCATGGGTGACGACGACCATGGTCATGCCGTCATCGGCGAGCTTGCGCATCACGCCGAGAACGTCCCCAACGAGCTCGGGATCGAGCGCCGAGGTCGGTTCGTCGAACAGGATGGCCTTGGGCTGCATCGCCAGCGCCCGCGCGATCGCGACGCGTTGCTGCTGGCCGCCGGAGAGCTGCGGCGGATGTTCGTCGGCTTTCTCGGCAAGGCCCACCTGGGCGAGCAGCGCGCGGCCACGCTCGAATGCGGCAGCGCGCGGCTCCTTCTTCACATAGAGCGGACCTTCGACCACGTTCTCCAGCACCGTCCGGTGCGGAAACAAATTGAAGCGCTGGAACACCATCGAGACCTGGGTGCGGACCTTCACGATCGACGGCGCGTCGCGGTCGACCTTCAATCCTTCGACGCTGATCTCGCCGCGGTCATAGCTTTCGAGACCGTTGATACAGCGCAAGATGGTTGACTTGCCGGAGCCGGAGGGGCCGACGATGCAGACCACCTCGCCCTTCTGCACGGACGCCGTGATGCCCTTGAGCACCTCGTTCTCGCCAAAGCTCTTGTGGACGTCGGTCAGCTCGATCATTTCTTGCCGGCCCGCTTCTCGAAGTGACGGACCAGCAGGATCAGCGGAATGCTCATGGTGAGATACATCAGCGCAACCATCGTAAACACGTTGGTGTTCTTGAAGGTCGAGGACGCGATCAGCTTGCCCTGAAGGGCGAGCTCGGCGACCGTGATGGTCGAGGCCTGCGAGGAATCTTTCAGCATCATGATCATGACATTGCCATAGGGCGGCAGCACGATGCGTACCGCCTGCGGCAGCACGACCCGGCGCATGGTCAGCCACCAGCCCATGCCGATCGATTGCGCCGCCTCGATCTGCCCCTTGTCGATCGCCTCGATGCCGGCGCGGAAATTTTCTGCCTGATAGGCCGAGTAGGCGATGCCGAGCCCGAGGATCGCGGCCTGCAACGCGGACAGCGTGACGCCGAGATCGGGCATCACGAAGTAGAGGTAGAACAACAGCACGATGATCGGAATGCCGCGGATCACGTTGATCAGGCTGGCGCTGAGCAGCGACAGGACGCGGATGCCGGAGACCCGCATCATCGCCCAGACGAGGCCAAGCACCGTCGATAGCAGCAGCGAGCCGATGGTGACGACGATCGTCAGCACGACGCCGCTCATCAGGATCGGGAAGAATTCGGCCGCGTCGTGCCAGAAGCCCTTCATCAATCAGCTTTCATCGATTGGCGTCTGGCGATCAACCCTGTGCCTTCAGGCCCCATTTATCGAGGATCTTGTCGATGGTGCCGTTGGCCTTCAGCTTGGCGAGCGAGGCGTTGATCTTGCCGAGCAGCGCGGTCTCACCCTTGCGCACGCCGATGCCGACCGAGCCGACGGTGACGGGCTTATAGCCATCGACCAGGCGCACCTCGGGAAAGCCGCCCTGCTTCAGATTGTAGGCGAGGATCGGATAGTCGGCGTAACCGGCCTTGAGGCGGCCGGTGTTCACGTCGCGCAGGATGTCGGGGATGGTGTCGTAGGCCTTGACGTCGGCGAACAGGCCGGACTTCTTCAGCGCGTCAACGAAGGCGGTGCCGACCTGGGCGCCGACCGTCTCGCCCTTCAGATCGTCCTGGGTGGCGTAGGCCTTGGTATCGCTCTTGGGGACCACGAGGCCTTCGCCATAGGTGTAGATCGGATCGGAGAAGTCGACGACCTCCTTGCGCGGCGCCGTGATGAACATCGCGGCCGCGATGATGTCGATCTTGCTCGATGTCAGCGACGGAATCAGCGCCGAGAACTGCATCGGCTCGATCTGCACGTTGAAGCCGGCATCCTTGCCCACTTCAGTGACGAGATCGACCATGATGCCCTGGATTGTATTGGTCTTAGTGTCGAGGAACGTGAAGGGAATGCCTGTCGGCGTCGAACCGACCTTCAGCACTTGCTGCGCCGAAGCCGGCGCTGCTGCGGCAATCGCGAGTGCCGCGACCGCGGCCAGACCAAAACGCTTCATCGCATCCCCCTTGGGCCCGACCGATGGCGGCGCTCGCAGATCTCGTCATCGCAGACGTTGCGGGCCAAGCCGTTTCGGCCTATTTTCACCAGTATGAAAATTTGGTCACATTTTCACGAGCGATGCAAGCGGTTTTCATGCACATGAAGGAAGCGGTTTGACGTGAGCGGTGGCAAAAGAATGCGCAGACCGGCCGCCGCAAAGCGGGTGAAGAAGGTGCAGATAAAGGTGAAGGTGAACGCCAGCGCCAGCACCAGGACTATTGCGAAAGCGGCCGAGCCGGCGATGGATGTCGCGGTCGGTCGCCGCATTCGCGATCTCAGGCGGATCAGGCAATTCTCGCTCGAGACGGTCGCCTCGCGCACGGATCTCTCGATCGGCTTCCTCAGCCAGATCGAGCGCGGTCTGTCGTCGCCGTCGCTGCGCGTGCTCGCCACGCTCGCCGACGTGCTCGGCGTCGGTATCGCCGCGCTGTTCGGCGCGAGCCCGAGCGCCGACGGTGCATCCGACCAAATCGTCACGCGCGGGCTTCAACGGCCCGAACTGAAGCTCTGGCGCACCGGCGTGTCCAAGCAATTGCTGAGCCCCGCCAGCACCGACAACCGGCTCAACCTATTCCTGGTGCATCTGGAGCCCGGCGGCTCCACCGGCGACGAGCTCTATACCCATGACGGCGAGGAAGCCGGCCTCGTTCTCGAAGGCGAGATGATGCTGACGGTGGACAACGAGACATGGTCGCTGAAGACCGGCGACAGTTTTCGGTTTGCCAGCCGGAGGCCGCACCGGTTTTCAAATCCGGCTGAGGATGCCAAGGCGGTGGTGCTGTGGGTGAATTGCGTGACGGGGACGGGGTAGTGCAGCCCGTCATTCCGGGGCGATGCGCAGCATCGAACTATGGTGCGCGATTGCGCACCTGAGAATCTCGAGATTCCGGGTTCGTCTCTTCGAGACGCCCCGGAATGACGGCCTCACTTAGCCAAACCGGTACTTGTACCGGTCCACCGTCAGCGCACTCACATCAATGTCCGGCTTCTTGCCCGACAGCATGTCGGCGAGCACGCGGCCGGAGCCGCAGGACATGGTCCAGCCTAGCGTCCCGTGGCCGGTGTTGAGGTGAAGGTTGGCGTACTGCGTCGGGCCGATCACGGGCGGGCCGTCCGGCGTCATCGGGCGCAGACCGCTCCAGAACGTCGCCTTGGAGAGATCGCCGCCGCGCGGGAACAGATCGGTCAGCGAGTGATCGAGCGTGGCGCGGCGCGCGTCGTAGAGCTGGCTCGAGAAGCCGGAGATTTCGGCGGTGCCGCCGACGCGGATACGACTACCCAAACGGGTGATGGCGACCTTGTAGCTCTCGTCCATCACCGTCGATTCCGGCGCGCCGGAAGCGTCCTTGATCGGCACAGTGATCGAATAGCCCTTCACGGGATAGACCGGCAGCGAAATATCGAGGGGCACGACCAGCCGCGACGACCAGCTTCCGAGCGCGAGCACGTAAGCGTCTGCCTGCAACATGCCGGCACTGGTCGCGACACCGCTGACGCGCGCGCCGTCGGTGACGATGCGGTCGATGCCGGTATTGAACATGAAGCGCACGCCGAGCGCTTCGGCGTGCTTGGCCAGCGCCTGCGTGAACATGTGACAATCGCCGGTCTCGTCCTGCGGCAAACGCAGTCCGCCCGCGAACTTCTCCTTCACGCCCGCCAGCGCCGGCTCGGCCGCGATGCAGCCCTCTCGGCTCAGCACCTCGAACGGCACGCCGTACTCCTTGAGCACGGCGATGTCCTCACCGGTGCCGTCGAGCTGGGCCTGGTAGCGGAACAGCTGCAGCGTGCCCTGCGAGCGCTCGTCATACTGGATGCCGATGTCGCGGCGCAGGTCGCGCAGGCAATCGCGGCTATATTCCGCGATCGGAATCATCCGGCTCTTGTTGATCGCGTAGCGTTCGCTGGTGCAATTGCGCAGCATCTTGAGCAGCCAGACCCACATCACGGGATCGAGCTTCGGCCGGATCACCAGCGGGCCGTGCTTCATCAGCAGCCATTTGACCGCCTTCACCGGAACGCCGGGACCGGCCCAGGGCGAGGAATAGCCGGGCGAAACTTCGCCGGCATTGGCAAAGGAGGTCTCGAGCGCCGGTTCGGGCTGACGGTCGACAACCGTCACCTCATGGCCGGCACGCGCGAGGTAGTAGGCAGAGGTGACACCGATGACACCGCTGCCGAGGATCAGAACTTTCACGCTTCGTCAAACTCCCGCGGCATCACGCTCGCCGCTGCAAGAGGAAACTCCGCAACGGCGAGAGCAATTATCAGGCCACCCGCTTGATGGCGTCGCCGAGGATCGACACGATATCGTCGATGTGGCTCTTCTCGACGATGAGCGGAGGCGACAGCGCAAAGCTATCGCCGCTCATGCGGAAGTACAGCCCGCGATTGAAGCAGTCGACCATGACGTCGTAGCCACGCACGCCGACCGTACCGTCACGCGGCGACAGCTCGACCGCGCCCATCAGGCCGCAATTGCGGATGTCGACGACGTTGGGCAGGCCCTTCAGCGAATGCAGCGCGTCGCGCCAGTATTCGGAGATCGACGCACCGCGCGTCAGCAGGCCTTCGTCCTTGTAGATGTCGAGCGTGGCGATGCCCGCGGCGCAGGCGACCGGATGCGCCGAATAGGTGTAGCCGTGGAACAGCTCCATCGCGTTCTCCGGGCCGACCATCAGGCCGTCATGCACCTTGCGGCTCGCAAACACGGCGCCGCAGGGAACGGTGCCGTTGGTGATGCCCTTGGCCGTCGTCATCATATCAGGCGTGACGCCGAAGAAGTTGGCGGCGAACGGGGTGCCGAGGCGGCCGAAGCCGGTGATGACCTCGTCGAAGATCAGGAGAATGCCGTGCTTGTCGCAGATCTCGCGCAGGCGCTGGAGATAGCCCTTCGGCGGCGGCAACACCGCGGTCGAGCCCGGCACCGGTTCGACGATGACGGCCGCGATGGTCTCGGCGCCGTGCAAGGCCACCAACCGCTCGAGATCATCGGCGAGCTCGGCGCCATGCTCGGGCTGATCCTTGGCGAAGGCGTTGCGGGTGAGATCATGGGTGTGGCGAATGTGGTCGACGCCAGGCAATAGGGTCGCGAAGGCGCGGCGGTTGGCGACCATGCCGCCGACCGAGGTGCCGCCGAAGCCGACGCCGTGATAGCCGCGCTCGCGGCCGATCAGGCGGGTGCGGCTCGCCTGGCCGTTGGCGCGGTGATAGGCGAGCGCGATCTTCAGCGCGGTGTCGACCGACTCTGAGCCGGAATTGGTGAAGAAGATCCGATCGAGGCCCTTCGGTGCGATCTCGGCCAGACGCTCGGCGAAGTCGAATGCCAGCGGATGGCCCATCTGGAACGACGGTGCGAAGTCCAGCGTCATCAGCTGGCGCTCGACGGCGGCGGCGATCTGCTTGCGGCCGTGGCCGGCATTGACGCACCAGAGGCCGGCGGAGGCGTCGATCACCTTGCGGCCGTCGACGGTGGTGTAATGCATGCCCTCGGCCGAGGAGAACAGGCGCGGCGCCTTCTTGAACTGCCGGTTGGCCGTGAACGGCATCCAGAACGAGTCGGTCTT
The DNA here is from genome assembly GCF_055811835.1 of Bradyrhizobium sp. WSM4874. Taxonomy (NCBI): domain Bacteria; kingdom Pseudomonadati; phylum Pseudomonadota; class Alphaproteobacteria; order Hyphomicrobiales; family Nitrobacteraceae; genus Bradyrhizobium; species Bradyrhizobium sp. WSM4874. Next base: position 28,729 of record NZ_JBVVPR010000020.1, on the reverse strand, counting down.
GATGGTGTTCGGAATCTGATGAAGGGTCACGGGCCACGCTCCTTTGCTGACCTGCTACCAGAGGCACGGCTTGAAAAGCGCAACAAGTCCTTTTCTGATGAGCTGCAAGCCATTGATTTGACTGGGGCTGCCGGTCCATATTTGCGCGATCCGCAACACCTGCAACACGGGACAGGGACATGAGCGTCGATATCGGTGGACGGCTGCGATTCATCCGGGCGCGCCAGAAGCTGTCGCAGCGCGAACTCGCCAAACGCGCCGGCGTCACCAATTCGACGATTTCGCTGATCGAATCCAACCAGATGAACCCGTCCGTGGGAGCGCTCAAGCGCATCCTCGACGGCATCCCGATGGGGCTCGCCGAGTTCTTCGCGCTGGAGCCGGAGAGCCGGCGAAAGATATTCTACCGCGGTGAAGAGCTGACCGAGGTCGGCAAGAAGCCGATCTCGTATCGGCAAGTAGGCGACAATCTGTTCGGTCGCAGCCTGCAGATCCTGAAGGAGCGCTACGAGCCCGGCAGCGACACCGGGCGCGTTCACCTCGTCCATGACGGCGAGGAAGGCGGCATCGTGATCTCGGGAAAGCTCGAAGTCACCGTCGAGGACGAGCGCCGCATCCTCAATCCGGGCGATGCCTACTACTTCGAGAGCCGTCGCCCGCATCGCTTCCGCTGCGTCGGCGGCAAGCCGTGCGAGGTGATCTCGGCCTGCACGCCTCCAACGTTTTGAAGTTGTCCGCAATCCTACGGCGCCACCGGTATCTTACGGAGCTTGAGCCATCTCAATTTCCGCAGCCTGATCCTCTATATGTTTCGAGCCATAGCCAAGCAGCCTCCGCTTTCCGGAGCCGCTTCGTAACAGGGCTCGCTATGAAGATCACGCTCGCAAATGCAGAGGCTGCACTCGATGAAGTGCAGCGCGACAGCGACAAGCTCCATTCGGAGGAGCTGCGCAAGGCCATCGCGAACTACATCGAGTCGCAGCGAGAAGCGCTCAAGGCTCTTCGCAAGAAGCTGCACTAGCACGCGGGGGCGAGAAGGCCTCGCCCGCCGCGGCCTCAAAGCTACTTCAGCAACTCCTCGATCCGGATCGGGAAACGGCGCACACGCACACCGGTCGCATGCCACACCGCGTTGGCGACTGCCCCTGCACTGCCGGTGATGCCGATCTCGCCGACACCCTTGATGCCGAGCGCGTTCACATGCGGATCGTGCTCCTCGACCGTGATCACGTCGAGCGGCGGCACGTCGGCATTCACCGGGATATGGTACTCGCCGAGATTGGCGTTCATGATCCTTCCGGTGCGGCGGTCGGTGATGGCTTCCTCGTGCAAGGCGAAGGACAGGCCCCAGATCATCCCACCGAACAGCTGGCTCTGCACCATGCGCGGGTTGACGATGCGTCCCGCGGCGAAGGCGCCGACCATGCGGGTGACGCGGATCTGGCCGAGCTCGGGATCGACCTTCACCTCAGCGAATACCGCGCCATGGGCGTGCATCGCATACTCCTCCATCGCCGCCGGATTCGGCGCGCCGGTGCCGCGCGCCTCGACCTCGGCGACGCCGGCGCGCGCGAGAATCTCGGAATAGCTTTCGCCGCGGCTCTCGTCGTCGCGCCGGATCAACCGGCCATCGCGCGCGATCACGCCGGCATTGCCCGCACCGAACAGCGGCGAGCGCTCGTCACCGGTGGCGAGATCGGCGAGTTTTGCAATCACGGCCGCGCCTGCGCTGTGGATCGCAGCACCCGCGGTTGCCGTGTGTGCTGAGCCGCCGGCAATGCCGGCATCGGGCAGGTCGGATGAACCCGCCTTGAACTCGACGCGGTCGATCTCGAGCCCGAGTTCGTCGGCCGCGATCTGGGCCAGCGCCGTCCAGGCGCCCTGCCCCATGTCATGCGCGCCGATCTCCATGGCACCGGAGCCGTCGCGGCGAAGCACGGCACGCGCTTCGGCCTGGAACATCAGCGCCGGGAAGGTCGCGGTACCCATGCCCCAGCCGACCAGAAGGCCGGCATCGTCGCGCATCTGCCGCGGCTGGAGCGGTCGCTTCGCCCAGCCGAAACGCGCCGCGCCTTGGTCGTAGCAGGCACGCAATGCCTTGGACGAGAACGGCTTCCCCGTGATCGGCTCGACCTCGGCATAGTTCTTCAGACGAAAGGCGAGCGGATCGATGCCGCAGGCCCAGGCCATCTCGTCGATCGCGCTCTCCAGCGCGATCGAGCCGGTCGCCTCGCCGGGCGCACGCATGAACAGCGGCGTGCCGGTGTTGACGCGCACGGCATCGTGCGAGGTGCGGATCGCAGGCGCCGCATAGAGCGTATGCGAGGCATCGGCCGCGGGCTCGTAGAAATCATCGAACGTGCTCGACACGGTCCTCGCATGGTGATCGAGCGCCGTCAGGCGCCCCTCGCCATCGGTGCCGATGCGCAGCCGCTGCCGCGTCGGCGCGCGATGGCCGACCGGGCCGTACATCTGCTCGCGCCGCAGCACCAGCTTGACCGGCTTGCCGACCAGCTTCGCCGCCATGATGCCGAGGACCGGAGGACCGGCCATGAGCCCCTTCGAGCCGAACCCGCCGCCGAGGAACGGGCTACGGATGTGGATCTTGTCGTGGGCGATGCCGAACAATTCGGCAACACGCGCCAGCGACAGCATGAGACCTTGAGTCGGCATGTCGATCTGCAGACTGTCGCCGTCCCAGGCCGCCACGATCGCATGCGGCTCCATTGCGTTGTGATATTGCGGCGGCGTCTCGTAAACCGAGTCGATCCGCTTGTCGGCAGACGCAAGTCCCGCCTCGACATCGCCGCGGTGATTTTCCGTCGGGTTGCCGACGCCGACGACCGGCGGCACGAAGCTTTCACCCGCATCGAGGCCGATGAGCGCGGGCAGCGTCTCGTAGCGCGGCGCCAGCAGTGCCGCGCCTTCCGTCGCCGCCTCCAGCGTCTCGGCGATCACGACGGCGATGGGCTGGTTGGCGTAGCGGACCTCATTGCTCTGCAACACCTCCATCCGGAATACGAATGGATTGGTCTTGATCTCGGGGTCGATCGCGAGCTCGGGCTTGTGGTCCGACGTCATGACGTCGATGACGCCGGGATGGCGCTTGGCAGCAGTGACGTCCAGCGAGGTCACGCGGCCGCGCGAAATGCTGGCGACGGCCATCACCGCAAACAGCATGCTGGGCGGATGGTTGTCAGCGGCGTAGGTCGCCTGGCCCTTGACCTTGAGGACCCCGTCGCGGCGGGTCAGCGGCTGGCCGATGTTCGAGCCGTGGCGCAGATGAGCGGGTGCGCTGGTGAGATTAAGCTCGGGCATGAATGGCTCCGGACGTCGAGGCAAAGGGAGAGGCCGGCAGCGCGGAGATGCGCGCGGGCGTACCGGCGGCGGCGAGGCCCAGCGCGCGCACGACGATGCGGCGCGCGAGCTCGATCTTGAAGGCGTTGTCGCCAGACGGTTTTGCGTCGGCGAGCACGCGCGAGGCGGCTTCCTGGAAAGCGTCCACCGTGGGCGCGACGTTCTTGAGCACGTCCTCCGCAGCGCGGGCGCGCCAGGGTTTTGCGGCGACACCGCCGAGCGCAAGCCGCGCCTCCATGATCTTGCCATTCTCGATCCGCAGCGCAGCGGCAGCCGAGACGACGGCGAACGCGTAGGACGTTCTATCGCGGACCTTGAGATAGCGCGCATGCGCGGCAAAGCCCCGCGCCGCAGGCGGCAGGCGCACCGCGACGATGAGATCACCCGGTTCGAGCGCCGAATCACGCTCGGGCGTATCGCCGGGCAGGCGATGCAGTTCGTCGAGCGCGATCTCGCGCCGCCCGTTCCTGCCCTCGATCTCGACGATGGCGTCAAGCGCGACCAGGGGCACGCAGAAGTCGGACGGATGCGTGGCGATGCAGTTTTCGCTCCAGCCGAGCACGGCGTGGGTGCGGTTTTCGCCGTCGCGCGCGTCGCAGCCGCTGCCGGCCTCGCGCTTGTTGCAGCGGCTGGCGGTGTCGTAGAAATACGCACAGCGCGTCCTTTGCAGCAGGTTGCCGCCGACGGTCGCGGCATTGCGCAGTTGCGCCGATGCGCCGGAGAGCAGCGCTTCGGCGACGGCCGGATAGGACTTTGCAAAGTCGGCGTCATGCGCAAGATCGGCGTTGCCCACCAGCGCGCCGATGCGGATGCCACCGTCGGCAAGGCGCTCGATTAGATCGAGCCCGTCGAGATGGGTGACGTCGACCAGACGATCCGGACGGCTGACGCCGCCCTTCATCAGATCGAGCAGGTTGGTGCCGGCGGCGAGATAGACCGCGCCCGGCTGGGCCGCGGCAGCGACGGCCTCGGCGACCGTGGCGGGCCTGACATAATCGAACTGCTTCATGCGGAGCGCCTCTGATTGGATTCGTCCATGCCGGCCTGCGCGTCGAGCACGGCATCGACGATGCCGGCATAGGCGCCGCAGCGGCACAGATTGCCGCTCATGCATTCGCGAATGCGCTCGGGATCGTTGCCGGCCTGCGCCTCGCTCATCATGCCGATGGCGCTCATGATCTGGCCGGGCGTGCAGAAGCCGCACTGAAATCCGTCATGGGCGATGAAGGCGGCCTGCACGGGGTGAAGCTGGTCGCCGCGCGCCACGCCCTCGATGGTAAGAATGTCGGCGCCGTCATGACTGATGGCAAGCGCGAGACAGGAGTTGATGCGCTTGCCGTCGACGAGAATGGTGCAGGCGCCGCATTGGCCGCGATCGCATCCCTTCTTGGTTCCGGTCAGATGGAGGCGCTCACGCAAGAGATCGAGCAGCGTGACGCGGGGATCGTCGAGGACGAAGTCGCGCCGCGCACCGTTCACGGTGAGGCTGATGGAGTGGTTCATACAAGGCTCCGATCAGATATGGACATGAGTCGTCGCGCAGCGCGCCACCGCCGTGGCCGCCGTCGACATGCGCCGCCCGAACATCATCCGGGCCAACGTCTTCAGCAAAGATACGGAGGCAGCCTCCGCTTAACAAGAGTCGGCGGGAAATATTTGGAATTCGTCAAAAGCCCGTGCGCATCAACGCGATGCAGCCCCGTAAGGGTTCAATCTAACCAATTCGTGATCTACATTGCGTGGATGGACGAGCACACCGACCAGACCCGGAAGCCCCGCGCCGATGCCGTGCGCAATCGCGAGCGCGTGCTCGAGGCGGCCAAGGCCGTGTTCAACGCGGGCGGGCCGGAGGCGAGCCTCGAGGCGGTGGCAAAACGCGCCGGCGTCGGCATCGGCACGCTCTATCGGCATTTCCCGACCCGCGAGGATCTGTTCGAGGCGGTGTACCGGCGCGAGGTCGAGCAGCTCAGCGAACTCGCCGAGCAGTTGAAGAACGCGAAGGACCCCGTCGACGCGCTCAGGCGCTGGCTGCGCTCAGGGGTCGAATTCGTTGCCACCAAGAAGGGCATGGTGGCAGCCTTGGCACTCGCGGTGCAGAGCGGGTCGGAGTTGCATGCCTTTTCCTTTGAACGCCTGACCAAGGCGATCGGCTCGCTGCTCGATCGCGCAGCCGCGGCCGGCGCCATGCGGGCAGACGTCAGCCCCGAGGACTTGCTGCGCGCGTTCTTCGGCATGTGCTACATGCACGACCAGCCCGGTTGGCAATCCTCGGTGCTGCGAATGCTCGACGTGTTCGTTGACGGGCTGCGGGTGCAGCCTGTCATGAAAGCCAAGGTCCGCGCGGCCGCCAAGCCCGCGAAGCCGGCTGCAAAGCGGAAGCGATAGCCCGCGAGATGTGCTAGGATCGGCGCCGCCGGGATTTCAACGCGGAGCCTGTCATGCGCATCGCCGCCTTGCTGGTCTTTCTCAGTGTCGCCTTCGGTCCCGTCTCAGCACGGGCCAACGATGTCGCGACGGCACAGGGCGTCATCCGCAACAGCAGGCATTCGGCCGCGACGACGCGAGCGCGGCCTATTCCTACGCCGCGCTGGCGATCCGGGAGATCTTCCCCACGCCCGAGATCTTCATGTCCATGGTGCAAAACGGCTATCCGCCGGTCTACCGGCACAAGAGCTTTGAATTTGGCGACAGCAAAAGCGACGGCAGCCGAATTGCCCAGCACGTCCATATCATCGATGCCAATGGCGAGGCCTGGGAAGCCCTCTACACGCTCGAGCAGCAGGCAGACGGCAGCTACAAGATCACGGGTTGTTCGCTGCTGAAGGCGGGACAGGCAGTCTAGGTCGCAAAACCCGGACCGGTCCTGACGGCATTCATCCGCGACCGGATCAGCAGGGTCAAGACGATGCCGATATTGAGCGCGTTCCACGCCACGCCGTTGGCGAACGCAGCCGCGTAGGAACCTGTCGCGTCGAAGATGACGCCCGAGACCCAGCCGCCGAACGACATGCCGAACACGGACGCGAAGATCACGATGCCGACGCGGGTTGCGGCCTCGCTCGCCGGCATCGCCTCGCGCACGATGATGGCATAGCTCGGCACGATGCCGCCCTGGAACAGGCCGAACATCGCGGAGATCAGATAGAGCGAGGTCAGGCTGTCGAAGAACAGATAGAATACGAGTGCAAATCCCTGGGCGACCGCACCGATCAGCAGCGTGGGGATGCCGCCGATCTTGTCGGCGAGATAGCCCGAGCCGATCCGGCTGACGATGCCGCAGGCCATCATCAGCGACAACATCTCGGCGCCGCGAGCCACGCCATATCCGAGATCGCCGCAATAGGCGACGATATGCACCTGCGGCATTGCCATGGCGACGCAGCAGGAGATGCTCGCGATCGAGAGCAGCACCGTCAGCGTGTTGGTCGAGAGCTTGAGGTCGACCCGCGGCGGCGCTGCATTGGCATGATCGTGAACCTTGTCGTCGCCCATCTGCGCGCGCAGGACCAGCACCAGGATGGTCATCAGGCTCACGCAGACGAGGCCGATGCCGATGTGCGTGTAACGCCAGCCGATCGTCTGCATGCCCGTGCTCACAAGCGGGGGCCACATCGTGCCGGCGACATAATTGCCGCTCGCGACGATGGTCACGGCCAGGCCGCGATAACGCTCGAACCAGTGCGAGGCCTCCGCCATCAGCGGCGCGAAGGTCGCCGACGTGCCGAGCCCGATCAGGAAATACGCCGCCACGAACTGCCAGAGCTGGGTCGACAGACCCGCCAGCACATTGGCGACGCCGAGAAAGGCGATGCTGATTGCCATCGCCGCCACGATTCCGAACCGATCGGTGATCCGGCCGGCGATGACGCCGCCCAGCCCGAAGCCGAACATCATCAGGGTGAAAGCCAGCGACACCGCGCCGCGCGTGGCGGAGAATTCGGCCTGCACCGCGGGAATCATGACGACGATCGCCCACATGCCGACGCCGCCGATCGAGCCGATCAGAAGCGCAATGACGAGGCGCATCCAGGCCTGACGCGAATCAGGGGTGAATGCTTCAGGTGTTTGTCCTGATTGATTTGGCGCGTGCACGGGCGGGACCATGGCCCGCACATCGCCACAGGGTCAAGCATTGTGGCGCGATATTGGGCATGCACGGTGCACTGCGGTAAGAAGGAGCTTGGCGAACGCGCGTTTTGTCATTATTTTGCAAATCAGCGCGTGCAACATGGCCGCGCGAAGAGCAAGTCGGCGGAATGTTGCTGCGATTGACACGATCGATGCGGATCAGGGTGGGGCGCTTCATTGCCCTCGCCTATCTGTTCTGCGTGCTCGCGCCGGCAGCAAGCCTCGCCTGGGGTAGCGGTCCAGCACCGTGCCTCGACGACACGCTCCTCGCCGACCTCGGGCCGGTGCATCACCAGATCCAGGCCGGCCACACGCATGACGGCGCCTCGCATGACCACGCAGGGGCACATGCGCATCACCAGGCCGCCGCGCAGGACGCGCCCGTGCCCGATCATCACGACGGCAAGGGTACGCCAGGACCGTGCTGCGCGATGATGTGCGTAAGCGCGCTGCCTGCCGACCTGCCCAGCGTCGCAAAGCCGCTTCAGCCGGTTTCCGCCTGCTCGCCCGAGATCGTGGCCAGCCTGCACAGCGCGGCACCGCCCCTGCACTACCGCCCTCCCATCGCCTGATCTGACGCGCGAGGACGTCAGGCCGAGCGCGCATCCGCGCGCGCGAGCCTGTGGTCTCCAGACAGATCAGGGATGACTCATGCTTACGCTTTCCGAGGCGAAGTCCGCCGCCGCATCCGCAGCGCGGGGGCGACACTTTCGATTCAATTGGCCGCTGCTGGCCGCGACCGCATTGGCGTTGTCCGGCTGCATGCCGGCAACGACACAAATCGCCGGCGCTGATCCTGCCGATCCCGCGGCCAAGGTCGCGCGCGCCGGCTATCGTTCGACGATTGCGCCCTACACCAGCCTGCGGCCTGCGACGCCCGCACCATGGCGCGAGCGCAACGAGAGCGTCGCGCCGCAACCCAAGCAAGACCGATAGGAGCGCGCCATGACACACCGTCTCGCGCCAAGCCTGCTCGTTCTTGCCTCGGTCGGCTTGTCGGGCTGTGCCGCCTTCTCGCCCGACAGCGGCATGAATGCCGTCTCCGAGCTGACGAGCCAGACCATCAACAAGGATGTCGCTTTCGTGCGAACGGCCGAGGGAGCCGGCGCGGTCGACGCGCGCGTTCACCAGCTACTCTCGCGAACACTCAGCGTCGAGACCGCCGTGCAGATCGCACTGCTCAACAACAAGGGGCTTCAAGCCGCCTATAACGAGCTCGCGCTGGCCGAGACCGATCTCGTCGAGCAGAGCTTGCCGCCCAATCCCGTGTTCTCGGTCTCGCGGATCTCGGGCAACGGCGCCAGCGAAATCGAACGTCAAATTGTCGGCGACATCCTCGCGCTCGCCAGCCTGCCGTTCCGCTCGGAGATCGCCCGCGACCGTTTCCGCCAGGCGCAATTGCGAGCTAGCCTGGCGACGTTGCGGCTTGCCGCCGATGTCCGCCGCGCTTATTGGCGCGCCGTTGGCGGCAACGAGATGGTGGCGTTGCTGACGGATGCGAAGGCGACGGCGGAATCGACCGCGCAGCTCGCAGTGAAGCTCGGCGAAACCGGCTCGATCAACAAGCTCGATCAGGCCCGTGAACAGGTGTTTTACGCCGAAACCACCGCCGACCTCGCCACCGCGCGACAGACGGCGACGAGCGGGCGCGAAAAGCTGGCGCGCCTGATGGGACTGTGGGACGGCGGCCTCGACTTCCGGCTGCCCAACCAGCTGCCGCCGCTGCCGCGCCGGCCGCAGGCTTTACCCTCGATCGAGGCCGACGCGGTCGCCCATCGCATCGACCTTCAGATCGCGCGGCTCGAGCTGACGGCGCTGGCGAAATCGCTGAACCTCACCGAGGCGACCCGCTTCGTGACCCTGCTCGATCTCGCCGGCATCTCCCGCCGGACCCGGGATCCGGAAGGCGCGCCGTTCCGCGAGCGCGGCTTCGACGTGCAGTTCCAGATCCCGATCTTCGACGGCGGCGAGGTGCGGGTGCGGCAGGCGGCGGAGACCTACAATTTCGCCTTCAATCGGCTGACCGAGCGCGCCGTGAATGTACGCTCCGAGGCGCGCGATGCTTACCGGATCTATCGCTCCGGCTACGACATCGCCAGCCACTATCAGCGCGAGATCATCCCCTTGCGAAAAATCATCACCGAGGAGATGCAGCTCCGCTTCTCCAGCATGCAGGTCGATATTTTTGCGCTGCTCACCGAGGCGCGGCAGCGGCTCGCGTCGCTGCGCGGCGCAATCGATGCCAGGCAAAGATTTTTCCTTGCCCAGTCCGACTTGCAGACCGCCGTCAATGGCGGCGGCGCGCCTGCTGACGGCGACAATTCAACCACTCTCGCCGCGGCAGCGCCTGCCGATGGCGGTCACTGACATGGAGGCCAACATGTTTTCCCGCCGAGGATTTCTGGGCAGCGCCGCGCTCGCCGGCGCATCTGTCGTCAGCGGCCGCGCGCAGGCCGCCTCCATTCCGGAAGCCCCGCACATGGAGAAGGTGGTGATGCAGCCGCCGCTGCACCCCATCAGTGGGCCGGACTATCGCCCCGTCGTCACGCTGAACGGCTGGTCGCTGCCGTTCCGCATGAACGGCGACTGGAAGGAATTCCATCTCGTTGCCGAGCCCGTGGTGCGCGAATTCGCCGAGGGCATGAAGGTGAATTTGTGGGGCTATAACGGCCAGTCGCCGGGTCCGACGATCGAGGCCGTCGAGAGCGACAAGGTCCGCATCTTCGTCACCAACAGACTGCCCGAATACACCACCGTGCACTGGCACGGCATGATCATTCCGAGCGGCATGGACGGCGTCGGCGGACTGACGCAGCCGCACATCCAGCCGGGAAAAACCTTCGTCTACGAGTTCGAAATGAAGAAGAGCGGGACCTTCATGTACCACCCGCATTCCGACGAGATGGTGCAGATGGCAATGGGCATGATGGGCATGGTCGTCGTGCATCCACGCGATCCGAACTTCCGTCCGGTCGACCGCGACTTCGTCTTCGTCATGAGTACCTATCGCGTCGATCCCGGCACGTATCTGCCGCAGGTCAACGAGATGACCGACTTCAACATGTGGACCTGGAATGCGCGGGTGTTTCCCGGCATCGATCCGCTGCCGGTCAGGCTCGGCGACAAGGTGCGCGTGCGCATCGGCAATCTCAGCATGACCAATCATCCGATCCATTTGCACGGCCACAGCTTTGCCGTGACCTGCACCGACGGCGGCTGGATTCCGGAGAGCGCGCAATATCCGGAAACGACCACGGACGTGCCGGTCGGCGCCGTCAGGGTGTTCGACGTGCTCGCCGATAATCCCGGCGACTGGGCGTTCCACTGCCACAAGTCGCATCACACCATGAATGCGATGGGACACGACATGCGCAACATGATCGGGGTGTCGCGCAAGGATCTCGCCAGAGCCGTCGGCAAGCTCGCGCCCGACGGCATGGCGATGGGCTCGACCGGCATGGCGATGGGCAACATGGAGATGCCCGCGCCCGATAACACGCTGCCGATGATGACCGGCACCGGTCAGTTCGGCCCGATCGAGATGGGCGGCATGTTCACGGTGATGAAGATCCGCGAAGGCCTCGCGCGCGACGACTATCGCGATCCCGGCCCCTACCAATTCCCGCAAGGCACAGTCGCCTACGAGATCACGCCGCCGGCCCCGGAGCCCGTGCGGCAACAACCAGGCGGACCGCCGATGAAGAACATGAAGATGTGAGCGTTTCGATGAACCACCACCAACTGGAGATATCAATGAAGACGACGATCAAGCTCGGTCTTGCGCTGGCCGCGCTTTCCACCGCGCCGGCCCTTGCCCACGACCAGCACGGGCACGGCACCTTTTCGGCCGGCGAGCCCGGCGATCCGAAAAAATCCGCGCGCACGATCGAGATCCTGCTGAACGAGATGGACTACACACCCGCCAGGATCGAGGTCAAACGCGGCGAGCAGATCCGCTTCGTGCTGCGCAACGTCGGCAAGGAGGACCATGAATTCCTGCTCGCCACCACAAAGGAGAATCTCGCGCATGCGGTGGAGATGAAAAAGCATCCGCACATGGAGCACGACGATCCCAACGGTGTCAGGCTCGCACCGAGCAAGACCGCCGAGATCCTCTGGAAGTTCAGCAAGGCCGGCACGTTCGAATTTTCCTGCCTGATTCCCGACCACCGCGATTACGGCATGGTCGGCCACGTCACCGTAAAGTAACGCAAGGAGGCTCCCATGAACCGCATCATCCGTATCGCCGCAGCGCTGTCTCTGGCCATCGGCCTTGCCACAGGTGCCCTGGCGGCCCAGGGCGCCGCGATCAGCGGCGAGGTCAAGAAGATCGACGAGGGCGCCGGCAAGATCACCCTCAAGCACGGGCCCGCGAAGAATCTCGGCATGGATGAACCCATGACCATGGTCTACCGCGTCAAGGACCCGGCCGTGCTCAAGCAGGTGAAGGTCGGCGACAAGGTGACTTTCGAAGCCGAGGAGGCGGCCTCGGGCTATACGGTGACCCGGATGGAGAAGGCGAAGTAGGGCTACTACCTCCGTCCGCCAATTTTTCGGCCCGACGCTTCCACAACGTCATGGCCGAGCTCGTCCCGGCCATCCACACCTTCGGCGCGGCATGAAGAACGTGGATGCCCGGGACAAGCCCGGGCATGACGGCTGCTCGCCTGCCAGATGGCCGAAATACCCCGGTCTAACCCTCCTGCCCCGCCCCCGTTAACCCTTTGCTAACCATACACCCGGCAAGAATTGCCCAGTGGAGTCGAGTGTCGTCAGCCGCGTAGAACGGGAGCTCCCGTGGACGCCAGTGCGGTGCCTCACTTTCGAAACGGCGGCCCTTCGGCCGCCACGCAGACGTTTGGGGCGCGCGGACGGCAGTCGCGCGGAGGGGCAGCTACCATGGTCGACGTCACCGCGGGACAGGGCGTAGGCGGCACAAATGCCGGTTTCCCCACCCTTGCCGAGATCGGCAATATCCTCAAACGCGGCGATATCGCGCTGGCGCTCGGCGTGCTCACCATCCTGGTGGTGCTGATCCTTCCGCTGCCCGCGATCGTGCTGGACCTGTTTCTGGCGATTTCGATCACGCTCTCGATCCTGATCCTGATGACGTCGCTGTTCATCCAGGCGCCGCTGGAATTCTCCGCTTTCCCGACCGTCCTGCTGATTTCGACCATGCTGCGGCTGTCGCTTAACATGGCCTCGACCCGCCTGATCCTGTCGCACGGGCACGAGGGCACGGACGCCGCCGGTCACGTCATCGAAGCCTTCGGCAGCTTCGTGATGGGCGGCAATTTCGTCATCGGCATCATCGTCTTCGCCATCCTGATCATCGTCAACTTCGTCGTCATCACCAAGGGTTCGGGCCGTATCGCCGAAGTCGCCGCGCGCTTCCACCTCGACGCCATGCCCGGCAAGCAGATGGCGATCGACGCCGACCTTTCCGCCGGACTGATCGACGAGGCGGTCGCCAAGCAGCGGCGCAAGGATCTGGAGGACGAGAGCGGCTTCTTCGGTGCCATGGACGGTGCCTCCAAATTCGTCCGCGGCGACGCCATCGCCGGCCTCCTGATCGTCTTCATCAACGTCGTCGGCGGCATGATCATCGGCGTGGCGCAGCAGGGCATGTCCTTTGCCGATGCCGGCCGCAGCTACACGCTGCTGACCGTCGGTGACGGCCTCGTCACCCAGGTGCCGGCGCTGATCGTTTCGACCGCCGCCGGCCTGCTCGTCTCCAAGGCCGGCGTGTCCGGCGCCGCCGACAAGGCGCTCATGAAGCAGTTCTCCGGATATCCGCAGGCGCTCGCGATGTCCGCGGCGGTCATGCTGGTGCTGGCGGCCCTGCCGGGCATCCCGACCCTTCCCTTCCTGGCGCTCGGCTCCGGCGCCGGCGCGCTCGCCTGGAACGCCCGCAACCGCAACCGGGCGACTGCCAGGGCTGAGGAAGTTGCGAAGACCGCACCTGCGCCGGGAATGCCGGGCGCACCGGGCTCCGCTGCGGCGGAGGAGCCGATCTCCGCGGCGCTGAAGATCGACGACCTCAAGATCGAGCTCGGCTATGCCCTGCTGCCGCTGGTCAACGGCCCCGACGGCACCGACCGCCTCACCGAGCAGATCAAGGCGCTGCGCCGCTCGCTCGCGATCGAGATGGGTTTTGTGATGCCCGCCGTGCGCATCCTCGACAACGTCCAGCTCGAGGCCAACACCTACATCATCAAGATCAAGGAGGTCGACGCCGGCACCGGCAAGATCTGGCCGAACCAGTTCATGGTGATGGATCCCGGCGGCAGCCAGGTGCAGGTGCCCGGCATCCACACCACCGAGCCGACCTTCGGCCTGCCCGCGACCTGGGTCGATGCCAGCCTCAAGGAGGAGGCCTCGCTCAAGGGCTATACCGTCGTCGACGCCGCGACCGTGCTCTCGACCCACCTCACCGAGCTGCTCAAGGCCAACATGTCGGACCTGCTCTCCTATGGCGAGGTGCAGAAGCTGCTCAAGGAGCTGCCGAAGGAGCAGGGCGAGCTGGTCAAGGACATCGTGCCGGGACAGGTCACAGTCTCCGGCATTCAGCGCGTGCTGCAGCTGCTGCTCGCCGAGCGCATCTCGATCCGCGACCTCTCGACCATCCTCGAAGGCATCGCCGACTCGCTCGCCTTCTCGCGCAATCCGGCCACGATGGTCGAGCACGTCCGCGCCCGCCTGGCGCGGCAGATCTGTGCGCAGAACACCTCCTACAGCGGCTACCTGCCGCTGATCGCGCTGTCGGCCCGTTGGGAACAAGCCTTCGCCGAATCCATTATCGGCCAGGGCGAGGAGCGCAGCCTCGCGATGCAGCCCTCGAAGCTGTCGGAGTTCATGACCGGGGTGCGCGAGGCTTTCGAGCGCGCCGCGCGCGAGGGCGAGGCCCCGGTGCTCGTCACCTCTGCGGCAATTCGTCCCTTCGTGCGTTCCCTGGTCGAGCGGTTCCGGGCCCAGACGACCGTGCTGTCGCAGGCTGAAATCCACCCCAGGGCGAGACTGAAAACGGTCGGAAGCATCTGATTTGCCTTAAGAAGCCGTATGTTTTTTGGCCACAGGCAAATGGTTTTTAAGCTTTTGGCGCCTTGCCGATCGACGGCCGGCAAGGCGCATGGCAGACACATTACAGCTTTGAAATAATTGCGAAATTGCACGATCAAGGGCCGTTTTTGATCGCGGCTTCTCACGTCGTGTCACGCTCTTGTGATCGCCTCTTGGGAACGAATCCCCCCAATACTAGGTTGTTGGGCACCGGAAGCATGAACCTGCCCAAACACGCAGGCGACTACTTCGGGTAGATGGCGGCAGGAGCCTTCCATGAACCACTCGATTTACAGCGCAGATCGCTCGACCCACCTCAAGATCGTGGTTGTCGCGCTCGTTGCCGGCATCGCGGTGGCGGGTCTCGGGATCACCGCGCGCACGAGTTCAGATTCAGATGAAGGCCTGACCCAGACCGCTCGCGTCATGAAGGCCGGCAAGCCGATCGCCATCACCAGCTCGAACGTTTCGCTCGTTCGCTAAGGAGATTTGAGTTTCAGGAATTCACGCGGCTCTTTATCAGCCCCCCAAAGTCGCCACGTGGATATGTAGACGACCCCAACCCCAAGTCGACTACAGAAAGCGCCCGCCCCCCACGGGCGCTTTCTCATGTCTGGGGTATTGTTTGCTGGTGTATGTAGCGCGGGCAACTGTGTGCTACTGGCGCTGTCATTCCCCGCGTAGGCGGGGAATCCAGTACGCCGCAGCCTCTCCGTATTCCCGCGCTGTCTCTGGAATACTGGATCGTCCGCCTTCGCGGACGATGACACCGAATTGGGACTACCGCGCCCCATACGTCGGCGGCGGCGCCTGCACGGTCGGCGCGGCCGCGGCGAACAGCTCATCCTTGCGCCCCGAGAGCGGCGGATAGATGCGCCTGCGATTGATGGTCTGCTTGGTCGCCTTCGCGGCTGCGCCGACAGTACGGACTTCGCGGTCCCACCCTTCCGTATAGAGCGCGCCCCAGCCGCCGAGATCGAGCACGGTCACATACCAGTCGATCCGGAGCGGCAGCATCGGCAGGCCCGCGAGATCGGCGACCACGTTGTGGCCGGCGAAGCGGCCCATGGGACGCGCGAACTGGCAGGACATCACGGTCGGATGCAAGCCGTCGACCACGCTCGAGGCGACATCCCCGGCCGCGAACACGCCGCCGACATCCGCAACCCGCATCATGGGATCGACGAGAAGCCGCCCAAGGCGATCGCGTGCGTCCGGGAAGCTCGCCGCCAAGGGGCTCGCGCGCATCCCGGCACACCAGATCACTGTCCGCGTCGGAATGAACTCGCCCGAGCTCAGATGCAGGCCGGCGTCCTCGACGGAGACGACACGGACGCCAAGCCGTGTCTCGACGCCGAGCGAGGCTAACGCCGCATCGATGACGGGACGCGCATGCGCGCCGATCGTTGCGCCCACGGCAGGATTGGGATCGACCAGGATGATACGGTGGCTGCCGGTAATGCCGGCACGCGCCAGCCTGTCGGGCATCTCGGCCGCGACCTCGATGCCGGTGAAGCCCGCGCCGACCACCACGATCGTCGAGCGCCCCGGCGCGGGCACGCTGCGTCCGAGCGAGGCGAGATGATCCTCGAGGTGGAGCGCCGCTGCATAAGTGTCGACATCGAAAGCATGCTCGGCAAGGCCGGGAATGTCGGGACGCATCACTTCGCTGCCGAGCGCCAGCACCAGCCGGTCATAAGCCAGCGTCTCGTCGCCGCCACCCGTGACCAGCGAAATCTCGCGCCGTTCCGGATCGATGGCTTCGACCTCGCCGATGCCGTGGCTCACGCCGATCGGATCGAGCAGTTGCGGCAGCGGAAGCGCGACCTCGCTGAGATCGGCCTCGTAATTGCGGACGCGGACGTTGTGATAGGGATTGCGATCGACGACACGAATCTCGATGTCACCGCCGACCGCGCCGATCTCCTCGCGCTTGCGTGCGGCACCGATGGCCGCCCACAGACCCGCAAATCCGGCGCCGAGCACGACGATATGCACCATGTCCGTTGACTGCATTTCCCAAGAGAGCGACGACGAAGCGACGAACGATCAAGCCGTCTGACCGCGCAGACAGATATAGCTCATCCGGCCGGGCGCACCAACGGCGGCGGCACCGCCGCGCCGCACAAATTGTCGGCGCGGCTCAGGCCTCGCGCAGTTCCGACGGCGTCGCGCTAAAGCGCTTGCGGAAGGCGCGGTTGAAATAGGACAGATCGGAGAAGCCCGACGAATGCGCGATGTCGCTGATCTTGCGGGTCCTGGCGCGGGGATCGCTGAGCAGCTTGCGCGCCTGCAGCAGACGCTGCTCCAGCACGAATTCGGTGAAGGTCGTTCCAGCCTGCTCGAACAGGCGCTGTGCCTGGCGCGGGCTCAGGCCCGAGCGCGTGGCAATCTCGGACAGGCAGAGATCGTTGCGGCCAAGCGCGGCCATCACGTCGGCGCGCATGAGGTCGAGACGGGCGGCCGCATGACCTCGTCCCCGCGCGAGACTTGCATGTTCGGCGTCGGTGCCGAGCAGGAGGCCGACGAGATCGACCATGTGCTGCGCGGTCAGGCGCTGGCCGACGGCGTCGAGATGCGGCGCGTGATGGGCCGCTAGGGAGTGGTAGCGGAAAATCGTCTCGGCGACCGCGCCATCCGAGAGCACTTGCGACAGCTTGTCCTCGGCGCGCGGATTGATGTCGAGCAGCGCGCGGCGCGGCATGCGGATGGTGGTGAAGCGATCTTCCTCGGTGTGGCCGACCGTGCCGGTGATGCCCATGTCGACGAGCACCATCTGCGCCGGCGCAAGCTCCACGGCATGGCCGTTCTGCCCAACGCGGACGAGGCCCGCATGCGCCGCGATCAGGACGAGATCGTCGCTGCCGTCGGCAAGGTGGCTCTGGGTGCGCGAATATTGCGCGGAGGCGCCTTCGGGAATGGCGAGCGCGATATTGTCGACCAAGCTGACCTGAAGCCGGCAATCGATGCTATCGCCCCGGCTCGGCCCGATATCCAGGCCGCAGGCCCCAAAAGTCCGCTCGCGCCAATGTTCGAAGGCCGGGCCGTGTGGCAGCCCCGCATATTGGTGAATGAAGATGCCGGACGTTTTCGCTGCATCCATCTGATTTCTCGCCCCTCTCCGGCACCATGATTGGGGGGCGCCGACTGCAAATTCCGGGCATTTGACGCCGCGAAACGCGGAGAGGTTCAAATCGGAGGCGGATTCGGCGGGATTTGTCGGGATACGACGGCGGGACGGACCGTGGCGACAGGAAACGATCAGGCATTGCCACGACGATGTTGAAGCGTGCAATGCCTCCCTCGGTGTCGTCCTGGACAAGCGAGCAGAGCGAGCGCCGATCCAGGACCCATTACCCCGGGATTGAGTGGTTGCTCACCCGTGTTGCCACCACTCATTCTTGCGACAAGCTCTTGGGGTAATGGGTCCTGGCTTTCGCCAGGACGACAGTAGAAACCTACTTCTTCGCGGGTGCCTGCGGCTGTGACGGCGGCACGGTCTCGATCAGCTTGCCGGAAAATACAGGCGCCGAGGTCGGCTGGCCGCTGGGCGAACCGCCGGTCTGCTCGACGGTGACCGCGTATGTCGCGCCGTTGACGACGTCGGCATCGTACGAACCGAGCACCGGTCGCGCGGTGAAATCGCCGGCGCCGATCACACCCAGCGAGCGCGGACGCGGCAGCTTGTCGGAGATTAGCCAGAGCTCGAAGCTCTTGCCGGGCTCCGGTGTCGCGCCGACCTTGCGCACGGTAAAGTTCTTGGTCGCACCGTCGATGGTGAGGATGAAGGCGGGACCGCCGCCCTGGCCCTGCAACAGCGCCACATATTGCGACGCCGCCGCCGGGAGCGGCGCCGGTGTCTTCACCTCGACCGTCTGGATGCGTGGCGCCGGTCGCAAGCCGCCCGGCAGCGCCTCGGGCTGGAAGATCTGAAGCGACAGCGTCACGAGCAGCGCGGCCGCGAGCGCGCCGACGGCGGATGCGATGGTGCGCCAGCGCTTCACGCGGCCCTCGAGCTGGATCACGTTGCTGTTGTCGGCAACCGGCGGCGGTGGCGCGCGCACGACCTCCGGGTCCGGCGCGTGGACCTGCGGCATGAATATCGGCGCGACATCGGGAAGCGCATCGGACGCAAGTCGCGCCGGATCGGGCTGCTCCGCTTCGGGCGGCTGCGGCCCCGGTTGCTGCATAGTCTCCGACGGCACCTGCGGAGACACGGTATCGGGCGAGGAAAACTCCGGCATAGGTGGCGGCGCGACATCCGGCAGCGCTGGCGGCTCCTGCGCAAAGGCCGTCCGCGCGAGCTCGGACTTGATGTTCTCCCATACGATCGGACGCGGCTGGATCGAGCCGACCATCTGGTTGAGGACGCCGAGCCGGAATGCCCACGCCTGCACGACATCGGCGAACGCCTTGTCCACCGCCATCATGGTCTCGACCTGCGCGCGCTCGCCGGCGTCGAGCGTGCCGAGCGCATATTCCGCGGCGAGCGCGATATGGTCCTCCGTATAGGCCATCACTTGCGGTCCAGATCCATCCTCACAGTACGAGCTCTCATGGCCCAAGCCTTCATAGTCCGAGCCTTCAGAGCCCTCATAGCCCGAGACATTCGCGAATATCCATCATGCTGCGCCGAAGCCACGTCTTCACCGTGTTGACGGGCGCTGCGAATTTCTCCGCCAATTGTTCGCGGCTCCAGCCGTTGTAATAGGCGAGAAGCACGAGCCTCTGACGGTCCGGCTCGAGCCGGCCGATACATTCCAGCAGCCGCTTCAATTCCTCGGTCATCTCCCGCCGCGCCAGCGGATCGGGGCTGTCGCTTGCGACTTCCATCGCCTGCGGCTCTTCCTCGATGGAGACTTCCGTCTTCTTGCGCACGATGTCGATGGCGCGGTTGCGCGCGATCGACGCCATCCAGGTGATCGGCGACGCGAGAGCGGGATTGAACTGGCCGGCGCTGTTCCAGATCTTGACGTAGGCCTCCTGAATGACCTCCTCTGCGAGATCCTGTCGGCGCAAGATACGGAGCACGATGCCATAGAGTTTCGCGCGCGTGGCGACGTAGAGGCGCTCGAACGCGGCCTGATCGCCCTGCGCTACCGCCCCAATCAGCCCGACCAGCTCTGCTGGCGTCAGCATTCAGCCCCCCAATGCGCGGCTCTCGCGTTCCGCGCGGGCCCTGGCACCCAGCCACCATAGCGCGCGACAAAGCCGACCACCAAGGGGGCGCGGCGCCACTCTGTGGACAGCACATGCGAAAACCCGGACCTTTGGGGTCCGGGTTCTGCAAGTTCTCGCAGGTCTGGCGGCTAGCGTCTCAGGCGACGGCGCCCATGCGGGCACGCATCAGGCCGATGCTGTCGAGGTCGGCCTGCTCGCGGGCGTTTTCCTCGGCCCGTTCACGGGCCTGATCGCGCTCGTCGAGGAGCTCGACCTTCTTCAGCTCCTCGAAGGCTTCGGCCAGCGCAGCCTTGGCTTCGTCGAGCTGGCCCTTCAGCTCGTCGGCCGAGCGGGTCAGGTTCTCGCGACGCTGGATGGCAGCCTTGGCATAGGTCGGATAGGCGAAGTGCGAGGGATCGTTGATCCCGGCGCGCTCCTGCTCGGTCGAGATCTCGCGTTCAAGATCGGTCGACATCCGCTGGAAGTCGGCGATCATGGTCTCGATCTGGGTGACCCGGCGGCGCTTCTCGTCGACCTGAAACTTCTTCAGGCGGATGAGGGTATCACGTGACTTCATCGACTCGTACTCCCCAGAAGTCCCTTGGCTGCGCGTGGGACAACACCGGTCTCCCCACAGGCCCGACGGGGGCCAAGACCGGCTCTGCTACTCTGTGGGATGGGATGATGACGGGACAAAGTTAGCGTTCCGTTTCCAAATTGCCGAGGATTTGCGCCAACTGACGGTAGCCGTCCGCCAGCGACGCATTTTCGTCCTTGCGCTGGCGCAGGAAGGCCTCCAGCGGCTCGTGCAGGCGGATCGCCTCGTCGACCTCGGGGCTGGAGCCGGCGCGGTAGGCGCCCAGACGGATCAATTCCTCCATGTCGGCATAGGTCGCCATCACCGCCCGCGCCTTCTGGATGGTCGGCCAGAACTGCGGGTCGGCCGATTTTGGCATGGTGCGGGAGACGGATTTGAGGATGTTGATGGCAGGGTAGCGGCCGCGCTCGGCGATCGAGCGCTGCATCACGATGTGGCCGTCGAGAATGCCACGGACGGCATCCGCAATCGGCTCGTTATGGTCGTCGCCATCGACCAACACCGTGAAGATCGCGGTGATGGCGCCCTCGCCCAGGCCCGGACCGGCGCGCTCCAGAAGCTTCGGCAGCTCGGTGAACACGGTCGGCGTGTAGCCCTTGGCGGTCGGCGGCTCGCCCGCGGACAGGCCGATCTCGCGCTGGGCCATGGCAAAGCGCGTCACCGAATCCATCAGGCAAAGGACGTCCTGCTCCTCGTCGCGAAAATATTCGGCGACCGCGAGCGTCAGATACGCGGCCTGGCGGCGCATCAGCGCCGGCTCGTCGGAGGTCGCGACCACGACGACCGAACGCGCCAGGCCCTCCTCGCCGAGGTCGTCCTGCAAGAACTCCTGCACCTCGCGGCCGCGTTCGCCGATCAGCCCGATGACGCTGACCGCGGCATCGACGTTGCGCGCAAGCATCGAGAGCAGCACCGACTTGCCGACGCCGGAGCCTGCGAAGATGCCCATGCGCTGGCCGCGGCAGCAGGTCAGGAACGTGTTCATCGCGCGCACGCCGAGATCGAGCGGCGCGCCGACGCGCTTGCGCGAGTGCGCCGGCGGCGGCGAATTGCGGTATGGCATCGGCGCCGGGCCCTGCGGCAGGGGCCCCTTGCCGTCGATCGGCTCCCCCAGTGCATTGACGACGCGACCGAGCCAGGCCGCGCAAGGCCGCACCTGATTTGCGGCATTGGCGATGACGGCCTTGCAGCCGCGCCGCACGCCGTCGAGGCCGGCGAACGGCATCACGACGGCATTGTTGCCTGAGAAGCCGATCACCTCGCAGGGGATGGAACGGTTGCCGCCGGTCTCGATCACGAGCCGCGCGCCGACCGACATCGCATGGATCGGGCCGGCCACCTCGACCATCAGGCCGCGCACGCCGACCACACGGCCGTAAATATTGATGCCGTCAATGTCGCCGATCTGTTCGGCAAGAGCCTTCATAAGAGGGCCTTCATGAGGTGATCGCCTTCATAATCCCGGGCTTCGTGGCGAATACCTTAAGTTTCGCCATATTTCTGAACGGCGCTTAACTTCGTGTTTACCCGCATCGTTAATCATTGCGTCACTGTCTTTGTGACTGAGCGTGGCTCCCCTTCAGAAGAAGGCTGAGTCGCGGGAGTCGGTTAGGCCCGTCTCTTAAAGTGGAACTTGAACGCAACCGGATAACGAAAGCTGCTTCGCACACAAGACCTTAGGGCGATTCGACGAAAATTGCATCTACAGGGCTTGCGTTCCAGAATCAGAATTTGTTAACCATCTGTTGTCAGGATCCGAATCAGTTGTTCAAAGGCGTTTTGTTGTGTGCCGCGAATGCGGCCGACCTGACGCCCAGGAGCGGCGACTATGGGGAACTGGCATGCGCGTTTTGCTGATTGAAGATGACAGCGCCGTCGCGCAGTCGATCGAGCTGATGTTGAAGTCTGAGAGCTTCAACGTCTACACGACCGATTTGGGGGAAGAAGGCGTCGATCTCGGTAAATTATACGATTACGACATTATCCTTCTCGACCTCAATCTGCCCGACATGTCCGGCTACGACGTGCTCAAGCAGCTCCGGGTCTCCAAGATCAAGACACCAATTCTGATCCTCTCCGGCCTTGCCGGCATCGAGGACAAGGTCAAGGGTCTCGGCGTCGGCGCCGACGACTACATGACCAAGCCCTTCCACAAGGATGAGCTGGTTGCCCGCATCCACGCGATCGTGCGCCGCTCCAAGGGCCATGCCCAGTCGGTGATCCAGACCGGCGACCTCGTCGTCAACCTCGATACCAAGACGGTGGAAGTCGGCGGCCAGCGCGTGCATCTGACCGGCAAGGAATACCAGATGCTGGAGCTGCTCTCGCTCCGCAAGGGCACGACCCTCACCAAGGAAATGTTCCTCAACCACCTCTACGGCGGCATGGACGAGCCCGAGCTGAAGATCATCGACGTCTTCATCTGCAAGCTCCGCAAGAAGCTCGCCAATGCCTCGGAAGGCCGCAACTTCATCGAGACCGTGTGGGGCCGCGGCTACGTGCTGCGCGAGCCGCACGAGGTCGAAGAGCGCATTCCCGCCTGATCCTGAGTTTACCCGCGAGCCCTTCGGGGCTTGCTCCTCCCAGCCTGGACCCCGCCGCAAATGGCGGGGTTTTGTTTTTTGGGGATGCGAGCGCGGCCTCATCGTCCTCCGGCCGTTGAACCGCTACCCTTCCCCCGCCGACGAATGGTCGCTGCACGATGGGGGAACGATGATCCTGCAATCACTCGCCGGCCTGCCCGCCTTCCTGGTCTATTTCTGCACCGGGCTGATCGCGATCGTGGCGTATCTGTTCGTCTACACCCGCATCACTCCGTACAACGAATTCCAGCTGATCCGCGACAACGAGCCGGCCGCGGCGATTGCACTCGGCCTCAGCCTGCTCGGCTTCGTCGCGCCGCTGGTCAGCGCCATCGCGCATTCGGCCAATGTGCTGGATTGCCTCATCTGGGCGATCATCGCGCTGATCGTGCAGATCATCGTGCTCTTTCTGGTGAGGGTGCCGGTGCCGAACCTGCCGACGAGGATCGCCGCCGGCGAGCTTGCGCCCGCAATCTGGCTCGGGCTGTCCTCGCTCGCCGCGGGCCTGCTCAACGCCGCCTGCATGATCTACTGACATGGCCGACAAGCCCTCCAAAAAGGAGTTCGGCAAGCGCCGGCCGGCGGCGGGACCGCCGCCCGCACAGCAGCCGGTGAAGCGCTCTGGCCGTGTCGCGCTGCTGGTGATGGGCACGATCGCGGTCGGCACCACCGCCTACACGCTAATGCCGCGGCAGAATTGCGAGCCCTCCCCTGCCGGGGCCATAGTCCCCGGGGCGACGGTCCCCGGAGCCGCGCCGGTGCAGGCGAGCACCGCCTGCAGCAGCAGAAGCAGCTCGTCGGGCGGCGGCGGCAGCTCACGCTGGTCGTCGCGATCGAGTTTCTTCAGCAGCGACTCCTCGAGCCATTCCTCGTCCGGAACGTCGTCCGATTCAGGCTCCGGCGGCGTGAGCCGCGGCGGCTTCGGCTCGTTTGGCCATGGCTTCTCTGGCGGCGGCTGACCCATGCGACGCATCGTCTGCCCCGAGCGCGACGACTGGCGGCAGACCGCCGAACAATGCGGCTTCGCCTTCCACACCATCGACGGCGAGCGCTATTGGGACGAGCGCGCCTACTACGCCTTCACGCTCGACGAGATCGAGCGCGGCATCGAGACGCCGACCGGCGAGATCGACGCGATGTGCCTGGAGCTTGCCGGCCGCGTCATCGGCGACGAGCGCCATCTGCAGCGCTTGAAGATACCCGACACGTTCTGGAGCCTGATCGCCGAGAGCTGGGCACGAGACGACCGCAGCCTCTACGGCCGGCTCGATCTGAAATTCGACGGCAAGGGACCGGCAAAGCTGCTCGAATACAACGCGGATACGCCGACCTCGATTTTCGAAGCCGCGGTGTTTCAATGGACCTGGCTCGAACAGGCGATCGAACGTCGCATCATCCCGTCGCGCGCCGACCAGTTCAACTCCATCCACGAACGACTGATCGAAGCCTGGAAGCAGATTGCCGCTAGCCACGTCCATCTCACCGGCACCACGGGCAATGAGGAGGACGCCGGCACGCTTGCTTATCTCGAAGACACCGCGCGCCAGGCGGGACTGACGACCACGCTCCTGGATGTCGAGGCGATCGGCTGGCGCAATGATGCCGGCGGCTTCGTCGATCTCGACGACCGCGACATCGCGCTCGCCTTCAAGCTCTATCCCTGGGAATGGATGTTCCACGACAGCTTCGGCGCAAAGCTCAAGGACGCACCGACACGCTGGATCGAACCGCCGTGGAAGGCGGTGCTCTCCAACAAGGGCATCCTGCCGCTGCTCTGGGAGATGTTTCCGAACCATCCCAATCTGCTGCCGGCCTTCTTCGAGGACGATCCGCGGGCAGCCGAGCTCGGCAGCTCCTACGTGCGCAAGCCGCTGCTGTCGCGCGAAGGCGCCAATGTCACGCTGGTATCAGGCGGAATGCCGCTCGACGAGCAGGCAGGCCCCTACGGCGCCGAAGGATTCGTGCGGCAGGCGCTCGCGCCGCTGCCGAACTTCTCAGACTTCTATCCAGTGGTGGGAAGCTGGCTGGTGGATCACGAACCCTGCGGCCTGTCGATCCGCGAGGACGAGAGCCCGATCACCGGCAACGGCTCGCGGTTTCTGCCGCATGCGATTTTGTGAGGGATACCCTTCTTCCCTTCTGGGAGAAGGTCGCCGCGTAGCGCCGGATGAGGGGGTCTATTCGCGAGTTCAAAGCGTCAGTTGGATTCGCGGCTCGCGCATCGACAAAGGCCGGCACGCCGGCGGCGTGGCACAAAGTGCATAGAGACTTTTCGCTGCGACAGATCAGCTATGTCTTAAATGGGTGCACTAAGACACTTAGGCACCCTGAATAGCGCGGTAGCCTCTCTGCAATGGAGAGGGGACCAGTGCCGGGGCTCGTGCATATTGTTGACGACGACCTGTCTTTCCTGACGGCCATGGAGCGTCATTTAAGGCACGCCGGTTACGAGGTCGCCGTCTATGCGTCGGCGCAGGCGTTGCTGGACCGACTGCCGAGCGACAGCATTCCGAGTTGCATCCTTCTCGATGTGCAAATCCCCGACTTGGACGGCCCTGCGCTCCAAAAACAATTGGGCGAACTCGGCTCGACATTGCCGATCATATTTCTCTCCGGCTATCGCGACATTCCGATCACTGTGCGGACCATAAAGGCGGGTGCGCAGGATTTTCTGAGCAAGCCGGTAAGCTCAGAAGACCTTCTTCGCGCGATCGCCGGAGCCTTGGCACACCATCGATCGTCACGAGACCTGCAGACCATGCTGAACATGGCTCGTGCTCGTCTCGCTAAATTGACGCCGCGCGAGCGACAGGTCTTCGACCTTGTCGTTCGGGGCAAAATCAACAAGCAGATCGCACACACGCTCGGAACGACCGAGCGCACGATCAAAGCTCACCGCCACGGCTTGATGGAGAAAATGCAGGTTCGGTCGTTAGCCGAACTGGTCTCTCTTGCCGAGCGGATCGGCGTCTTGGACGGCGCATCCGACGAGAGAGGGACGGCCTGACAACTCCCCCAGTTTGCAGATACCTGCCGCTCCGCGGTCGTATATTGCCAGTACGTCGAATATCCGGTGGGTTGCGTTGCCCGGGCAGGCGTCGTGCTCAGGCCTCGTCCGGTGGCGCGCGCAGCGGTCCGCCATAATGCAGGTGGCAATGCAAATGGCGGTGTCACCGCGCCGCTGCCACCTTCAACGACGGCGGCATCAATCCACCCATCGGGCGGCCGGAGCGCTTCGGATTGAGCTGATAGAGGCCACGACGCTCGGCGATCGGGCGGAACGCGTCGGTGATGCCGACGACGGATTCGGCGGCGCCCAGCAGCAGCGTACCGTCGGCTTCCAAAACCTTCGCCATGCGCTCGAAGATCACCGCCTTGGTGTCCTGGTCGAAATAGATCAGCACGTTGCGGCAGAAGATCACGTCGAACGTGCCGAGATGGGAGAAGTCCTGCAACAGATTGAGCTGGCGGAACTGCACCATCGCGCGGATGTCGGCATTGAGCTGCCAGACCTCGCCCGCCTGCGTGAAGTATTTCATCAGATGCTGGATCGGCAGGCCGCGCTGCACCTCGAACTGGCTGTAGACGCCGGCCTTGGATTTCTCCAGCACCTCCTGCGACAGATCGGTGGCGACGATCTCGATGCGCCAGCCGGCGAAGGCTGCGCCCATCTCCTTCACGCACATCGCGATCGAATAGGGCTCCTGTCCGGTCGACGACGCCGCCGACCAGATGCGCAGCGACTTGCGCGCCGTGCGCGCCCGAAGCAGCCCCGGCAGGATCGTTTCGCGCAAGTGATCGAACGGGATCTTGTCGCGGTAGAAGAAGGTCTCGTTGGTGGTCATCGCTTCGACCACGTCGCTTGCAAGCCGCCCGTCGCCGTTCCTGATCTTCAGCACGAGATCGGGAATCCCGGCGAGGCTCGCCTTGCGGGCCAGCGGCAGCAGCCGGCTCTCGACCAGATACTGCTTGTCCGGGGAGAGATCGAGGCCGGAGCGCTCGTTCAGGAATTTGCGCAGATAGTCGTAGTCAACCGGCGTCACGAGCGGTCTCCCGCGAACAGGCGGTTGACCCGGGCGCCGATCTGGTTGAGCGGCAGGATCGCCGCGCAGATGCCGGCATTGGCCGCTGCACCCGGCATGCCCCAGACCACGCTGGAAGCTTCGTCCTGCGCGATCACGCTGCCGCCGGCGGCGACGATGTCCTTGCCGCCGCGCATGCCGTCCGAGCCCATGCCCGTCAGGATCACGGAGAGGATGGCGCCATGCCAGATGTCGATGGCGGACGTGAACAGCGGATCGACCGCGGGCTTGCAGAAATTGACGGCGGGGCCGTCGTCGAGCGCGATCGCTACGTCGGCGCCGCTACGCACGACGCGCATGTGCTTGCCGCCCGGCGCAAGATAGATGCGGCCCGGCTTCACCGGCTCGCCATCGACCGCCTCGGCCGCAGGCTTGCGGCTCGTGCGTGCCAGATGCTCGGCGAGAATGGTGGTGAAGGTGGGCGGCATGTGCTGGGTGATCAGCACCGGGACGCGGTCGATCACGGGGCCGAGCTCGGTGACGAGCGCCATCAGCGCCTGAGGACCGCCGGTCGATGAGCCGATCAGTAGCACCTTCGGCGCCTGGGTCGAGAACGGACGCGTGGACAGCACCGAGGACGACGACGCATGCACCGCCGGAGCCGCCGCAGGCCGCGCGACAACCGGTCCACGTGCAGCCGGAGCCGGGCTTGGGGGCGCCAGCGGCGGGCTCGCGACCGCGGCCTTGCGGCGCAGCCGTGCGCCGAGGTGGCGGATTTTCTGGATCAGGTCGTGGTGGAAGATGTCCGCAGCCGACGCCTCGCGCGTCGATTCCGGCTTCGGAATGTAGTCGGCTGCGCCGAGCGACAGCGCCTTGAAGCTGATCTCCGCGTTACGGCGGGTCAGCGTCGAAGCCATGATGATGACGAGATCGCGCTTCTTCGCCAGGAGTTGCGGCAGCGCCGAGATACCGTCGAGCTCGGGCATTTCGATATCGAGGACGGCAACGTCGGGGTTGATGCGTTCGATCTGGTTGACCGCCTCGAGCCCGGTGCGCAGCGACGCCGCAACTTCCATGTCATGCTCGGCACCGACCCAGCGCGAGATCAGTCCGCGAATGACGACGGAGTCATCGACGATCATCACCCGCAAAGGTCCGGCTTCCCGCGACGAGCCCGGGGTCGAATTACCTGCGAACGCAACACTCATTACTCACCAACTCAGACTGAAACGGTCAGTTGAAAACAAACGCCGAAGGAGCCGTTCAGCCTCCGGGGCGGTCGCTCAGATAAGGCCGACTTCCTGGAATTTCGCCGTCACGATGTCCTTGTCGAAGGGCTTCATGATGTACTCGTT
The DNA here is from genome assembly GCF_055811835.1 of Bradyrhizobium sp. WSM4874. Taxonomy (NCBI): domain Bacteria; kingdom Pseudomonadati; phylum Pseudomonadota; class Alphaproteobacteria; order Hyphomicrobiales; family Nitrobacteraceae; genus Bradyrhizobium; species Bradyrhizobium sp. WSM4874. Next base: position 468 of record NZ_JBVVPR010000020.1, on the reverse strand, counting down.
GGCGCCGGCGTGCAGCGCGCGCGCGATATGCGCGACGTCGTTCTCGGTGGTGCAGAACACCACCTTGGGCTGGTCGCCGCCGGGCATGCGCCGGAGATGGCCGAGGAACTCGTAGCCGTCCATCACCGGCATGTTCCAGTCGAGCAGGACAGCATCAGGCAAGCCGCGCTTGCAGGCCTCCAGCGCCTTCTCACCGTCCTCGGCTTCGAGGATCTGGAAGTCGAGGCCCTCCAGGATCCGGCGCGCAACCTTGCGGATGACGCTGGAATCATCAACGACGAGACAAGTTCGCATGTGAACCTCTGCTTCTCCCCGCTTTTGCGGGGGCACTTCCAATTGCAGGTACGTCGGCGGATGTGCCGGCGTATCAGGCCGCCATCATCTCGGGCGCGAGCTCGAGGACGCGGTCGACGTCGAGGACGACCATGAGCTGGCCGTCGAGACGGTGGACACCGCCGGCGAGCTTGG
>NZ_JBVVPR010000019.1:0-142982 GCF_055811835.1 Bradyrhizobium sp. WSM4874 | reverse complement strand
ACGGACGTGTAAGGCGCACTCTCTCCCAACGTCGTCCCGGCCTAGTGCGCAATTGCGCACGGGGGCCGGGACCCATAACCACAGGGAGAGGTTTGGCGAAGACTGGTCGTTCGGGACCGATACCACGCGCAACTGATAGATCACGCGGTATGGGTCCCGGCCCCCGTGCGCAATTGCGCACTAGGCCGGGACGACAGCGAGTTCGTGGCACGCGTCCCACATCCGCACTGTCATCGCCCGGCTTGACCGGGCGATCCAGTACGCCGAGACGGCTGTGATTGATCGAGAAGCCGCGGCGTACTGGATTCCCCGCTCCAGTGCGCAATTGCGCACAAGGCGGGGAATGACGGCGAGGGTGGCGCGACGCCCTCGCGCCTCTAAAACAAATTCCCCTGATCCACCGGCTTGCCCACGCGCTTTGGCGCGGGCTTTGTCTCTTGCGCCGCCGGCTTGGCTTGCGAAGGCGCCCGCTTTGCCGTCGGTGCTGCACGATCCGCATCCGCGGTTGCACCCACACGGCCATCCGCAAACTCGATCTCGACCCTTGCGCCGGGCCCGATCGCGTCCGCCGAATGCAGGGGATGGCCGGCCTCGTCGCGCACCAGCGCAAAGCCGCGCGCGAGCACGCCGCGATAGGACAACGCGGAGAGCAGCTTGCCGCTGTTCTCGACGCGGGCATCGAGCCGATGCAACAGCGTCACCAGCGCGCGGCCCGCGCGCTCGGCAAGGCGATGCGTGCGCTCGCGTTGGCGCGCAATCGCATTGCGCTGCGCCTGCGCATTGGAGAGCTTTGAGGCGCGCAAGCGCACCTCCAGCCCGGCAAAGCGGTCGCGCCGCCGCCGCAGCAGCGAGCGGGTGGAAAGGCCGAGCCGCTCGCCGCACACGGTGAGGCGATGATCGGCCTGCGAGATCTGGCCGTGCAGCACCCGCAGCGTCAGCTTGGCGCCTGCGGCGGTGAACCTGCGGAAATGCGCGTGGGTGTTGGCTTTGAGGCAGCGGGGCAGGGACGCACCCGCCGAATCAAGCCGTTGCCGGGGGATCGCCAGCAGATCGCCGGCGGCCGGCAGCGCGCGCGCGGCCGCGCGCAGCTCGCTGCGACGGCTTTCATGGCCGCGCTGCCAGCAGGACCGGGTGCGCCGCCCGAGATCGCCGACCTCGACAAAGAGATCGCTGCGCACCGGCACCGCCATCTCGGCCGCCGCCGTCGGCGTCGGCGCGCGCTTGTCGGCGACGAAATCGATCAGCGTGATGTCGGTCTCATGCCCCACCGCCGAGATCAGCGGGATCATGCTCTCGGCCGCGGCACGGACCACGATCTCCTCGTTGAACGACCACAGATCCTCCAGCGAGCCGCCGCCGCGCGCGACGATCAGCACGTCGGGGCGCGGAATCTTGCCGCCCTCCGGCAGTGCGTTGAAGCCGCGGATCGCTGCCGCGACCTGCTCGGCCGAGCCTTCGCCCTGAACTTTCACCGGCCACACCAGCACGTGGCGCGGAAAGCGGTCCTCGAGCCGATGCAGGATGTCGCGGATCACGGCGCCGGTCGGCGAGGTCACGACGCCGATCACCTCCGGCAGCCACGGCAGAAGCTGCTTGCGCGCCTCGTCGAACAGGCCTTCGGCGGCGAGCTTCCTCTTGCGCTCCTCCATCAGCGCCATCAGGGCGCCGATGCCGGCCGGCTCCAGCGCCTCGATCACGATCTGGTATTTCGAGGAGCCCGGATAGGTCGTGAGCTTGCCGGTGGCGATGACCTCGAGCCCCTCCTGGGGCTTGAAGCGCATGCGGCCGTGCACGCCCTTCCAGATCACCGCCTCGATCTTGGCGCTCTCGTCCTTGAGCGCGAAATAGCAATGGCCGGAGGAGTGAGCCCCGCGGAAGCCGGAGATCTCGCCGCGGACCCGGACATGGCCGTAGGTGTCCTCGACCGTCCGTTTCAAGGACTGCGAGAGCTCGGAAACGGTGAATTCGGGCGTGTTGAGCAGGGGTTCCGCTGAAGGCATCGGCAAACGATTCGGCATGTTGGGATCAGACCCGACGTTAAGGATTTTTGCAGCGCGGCGCCAATCCGGGGATTGATCAAGAGAGTACTCTGTAGTATAGAGTTCTCTATATTTGATCGATTTGAGAGGAGTGGTCATGGCAATTCGACTGCTGCGCGGCGTCTTAAGCGGACTGAAATGGGCCCTGTGTGCGGTCGGCGCCGTGGCGCTGATCCTGACCGCGATGATTGCGACGCCGCTGGAGCGACCGCCGGAGATGCGATCGGTCTCCGACTCCGCCAAGGGCATCGACTGGTCCACGCTGCCTCCGCTCGAGCGTTTTCAGGCCCGCGACGGCACCTGGATCGGCTTCCGCCACTACGCTGCCAAAGCGTTTTCAAGCGAAGTGGAAGCCGGTTCGCGTGAAGAAAACGCGTCAAAACAAGAATCCGGAGCCCCGTTCCGATCCCATCGGAACGGAAATGGCTCCGGCCCCGCGACCGGCCGTGGCGCGATCTTCATCCACGGCTCGTCCGGCTCCAGCGGCACCGTCAATCATGCCCTGACCCATGCCATCGCCTCGCGCGGGGTCGAGACCTGGGCGCTCGACATCCGCGGCCATGGCGGCTCCGGCACGCGCGGCGACATCGGCTATGTCGGCCAGCTCGAGGACGACCTCGTCGACTTCGTCGCCGAGGTGCGCAAGAGCGCGCCGGAGCTGCCGCTCACCTTGATCGGCCATTCCGCCGGCGCCGGCTTCTCGCTGCGCGTCGCCGCGACGCCGATCATGCAGGACATGTTCGTGCGCACGGTGCTGCTCGCACCCTATCTCGGTTATGACGCGCCGACCAATAAGCCGCATGCCGGCGGCTGGGCCAATGCCGACCTGCCGCGCCTGTTCGCGCTCGCCGCCCTGCGCAAGCTCGGCATCGACTGCTGTTCGCAGCTTCCGGTGCTCGCGCTCGCCGTGCCCGCGACTTCGGCAAAGTATCTCGTCTCCACCTATTCGGACCGCCTGATGCGCAATTTCGCGACGCGCGGCTATCGCATCGATTTTCCGGCGACGACACGGCCGGTCACGATCTTCGGCGGCGCCGAGGACGAGATGATGATCTCGGATAAATATGCGGAAGTCGTGCAGGCCATTAAACCCTCGGTGACCGTCAAGATCATCGACGGCATCAACCACATGGGCATCGTCACCAACCCGAAGGCGATTTCGGTCATCGCGGACGACGTCGCAACGCGCGGGGCAGGGCAGTCATGATCGGCAGCCAGGAGGCGTCCGCGGCGCTGGCCGATATCGACGACATCGTCCAGCGCGTGAAGCAATCGCAGCTCTATGAGCTGGCGAGCTTTGCTGCCGTCTGGTGGGGCATATTGGTGTTCGCGGCCAATCTCGTGACCTGGCTTTGGCCGATTTATGCGGTCTACGCCTGGGTTGCCGCGGACGCTTTGGGCGCCGGCGGTCTGGTGGCGCTGCGCATTTTCAATCCGCCGCATCACTCCCATGGCGCCGCCTTCAATGTCAGGCTGCTTCTGGTGTTCGTGCTGTTCTTCGCCTTCGGCTATCTCTGCACCAACGTGCTCGGTCATTTCGGTCCGCGCCAGCTCGGCACGTTCTGGCCGCTCTACTTCATGCTGTTCTATTCGCTGGCGGGTCTCTGGTTCGGCTATGCCTTCATCGCGATCGGTCTCGGCATCTCCGCGCTGACGCTGATCGGTTATTTCTACATCGGCGAGGCGTTTCCGCTCTGGATGGCCTTCGTCAATGGCGGAGGCCTGATCCTCGGCGGCCTCTGGATGCGGCGGATCTGATGGCCGAGCTCGACGACATCATCCATCAGCCGTTGCGCCTGAAGATCATGGCGGCGCTAAACGCGTTGCCGGCCACCGCAGGATTGGAGTTTTCCCGGCTGAAAAAGCTCACCGGCGCGACCGACGGCAATCTCGGCGCGCATATCGAGACACTCGCCAAGGCGGGCTACGTGTCGGTTGAAAAAGCCTTCGTCGGCAAGAAGCCGCAGACCACCGTCACCGCGACCGCGGCGGGCCGCGGCGCGTTCGCGCGGCATGTGGCGACGTTGCAGGAGATTATTGCGGGGAAGCAGGGGTAGGCCATTGGTCAGACTGTACCGTCGATTGGTTATCACGAACAACGACGTCGGCTTCGAAAGGAGTAGCGAGCTTGCGTTTCGTGTCAGGTCTTTTTCGTAGCAGGAGTTTTCATTTTGCTAGACATCTCTGCGAACCCCTGTCCGCTGCGCTATGCCGAGGGCTCCGCGCCTCGCCCCGTTGCTCCACCGAGCCCGGTGGCAACTGACTCGATCGCGTCCTTGAGAAGCAGTAATCCTTGTGGGGCGACTGCCCGTGTACTCTCACATAACTTACTCGTCGCTTGCATCGTCCATTGCTATTTCGGCAACGGGTTGCCTGGCACTTTCGTTTCTTTGCCACGCTTTCAATAGCGCTGAGGCCTTTTTACGAATCGCGCGCGGACGACCTGCATTTGCCAACACTTCCAAACGCGAGAATGCCTCTCCCTTATCGAGGAAAAGGCCGACGACATCATCACGCAGCGGATGGGTTACGCCCGTGTCTGAGCTGCTTTGCCAACCGCGCATCGCCTGGAGAGCACTTAGAAAGCCCTCATCGTCACGAGTTGCTGCAGCGATATACTGCCTCGCAATGGACGCGCTGCCGAGCTGAACCCAGCAATAGAGTGCGTCCAAGGGGCTCGGCAGGGTGATTATCCTCTTCACACCGAACGTTTCGTATCGTCGGGTGATGAGTATCACAGCTTCATCAAGCGCCTCACGGCTGAGCCATTGGTTTTCAGGATAGGATCTGTTGCCCTTCGGCAGACCGTGGGCAAAGCCCAGATCGCGGACCAAATGGGACAGCCAATTGATGGCTTTCCCTCTCGTTACGATGTCGGAGAAATCCGACGGCTTATTCTTCTCCACCAAATGAACTGCTTTGCGCCAGAGTTCACTCCTCCCAAATTCCTGGATGCCCACGGCCTCGACCGCCAATTCGTCCATCGTCAGCGCAAACGCCCAAGCCATGCCATCTGCTTCGGACGTCGAAAGTGAGCCCGCTGGTTGATCCAAAAGTCGATCCAGCAGTAGATCAACGAAGTGCCCTCTTCGTTCATGCTCCCGCCTTAGCAACTCTAACAGGAACGCCTTGGCTCTTCCTACGCTGGTCGCGCATGCCTTGCGAAATGAGATAAGATCGCCATCCTTCAGCGCGTATGATGGTGCTTCGAAGGCAAAATATTGCCGCCAGTGGCTCGGACTTCCCAATCTGTGTTTGGCTTCGAAATTTCTCAGCTCGTCACGCGTAAAGTCAAAGACCTTTCGCTTGCTCTCATCATCAAATGCGAACGAACCCACGCCGGGTAGAAAGCTATTGATACCAGAGAGATATGCGCGGCTTGCCCAGCCATGCTTCTCCATCAGCTTTGATAGAGATTGAGCCATTTCGCCAGGCTGGGTGTCCCCGGCACGGCCCCCGTCGCGATACGCACCGACATTCTGAAGATACTCGCGAGTCCATGTATACAGCTCGTACGATTTGAGCTTCAGCAGTTGCAGCCACAGAAAATCGCAGAAGTCCGACTCGAGTGGCAGCAGAGGCCAGCTTAAGGCAACGGCATCGAATAGCCGGGCGACGTCTCGCGGTGTTGCTAGAAAGGTACCACCCCAAATATCAAAAAATAGATGTTGCCGGTACTCTGCATCGCGGTCTCCTTGAATCCTCTCAAACTCCTTAGGAAAAGCTTGCTTGAGCTTCCTTTTGAGGGCCCTTCGGAGAGCGAAAGGTTCCTGCGGCGGGATGTGAATGACTTCCTGAAGTATCTTTTCGGTATAGCGACGGCCATCCTGAACCTGCAACGTATGGCGGACCTGCTCCGACAACACGTTGGAGTCGTAGCAGATCAGGTACGTGATGCAGGGAAAATCGGCCACCTTTTGCACCATGCGCAAGACCTCTACAGCCTCTTCAGGAGGCAGACGATCTACGTCGTCAATGACGACGTTAAACCTAATTTCCGAATGCGTTCGTCGCAGCTCTCTCAGCCCTTCAACGATTTCGGCCTTCAGTTTTTCGAGCGGAACTGCATTTCCGAAGAACGGTATAAGCCTATCAAGCCCCTTAAGACCTATTGCCGCCAGTGCGGTGGTGCCGCTCGGATCTAGCGATGCGGCGCCGCCAACAGGTCCCGCTAACGCTCCGATATATCTCCCGTACTTCCGAATAGACTTAGACAATTTTCTTCGGGCACGGCGGAGTTGCCAGGACGTGAAGGACGACCCGAATTCGGATGATTCTTCGATCCTATCGATCTCGGTCGCCAGCAAGCTAAAGAACGCGGCAATAAGCACGCTTTTGTCGCCGATGAGCCACGGCTCGAAGCGAAGCACACGTTGTCCTGAGATTCTCTCCAGCTGCTCGCCTATAAAATTGACGAATGTGGATTTTCCGCTCCCCCACGAGCCTTCAATGCCGAGCGCGTAACCGTCGCCACGAACCAAAGTCGCGAGCGTATTGGACAATCGAGCAATGGTTTCATTGAGCCCAAACTCGTCATCATCTATCGAGACAAGGGCCTTGTCGCCGGTTAGAGGCGGGCGCGATGCTTGCACGTCGCTTTGGGCATCCATCAACAATCTCGGGCGTCAGACGACAACTTAAACGATCACCCGAGGCTACGGCTTTGCCTACCGTGAGTCACGCCCAAATGACCTGCCAGACGATGGCATTGCTGCGGCGCGCTCTTAGCTTCGATGACCGAGCCAACCATCAGTTCAGCTAAGGGCTTCTCTTCACCGCCAAATCGCTCCATCATCGCTCCATTATGTATTGCGGTGACAGTGCACTAAACCATTTCGATTGATGCTTTGGCATTGGAATTTAATGCACTATCACCGTAGCTCCGTAATTCCGCCGAAGCATTCATCTCCCTTCGAGCAGCTGAAGCATCTCGCGCCGTTCATGGGCCGGGACGGGGTGGTGCGCGTTTCCGGCGCACGCTGCCGTTATGGCTGGCGTGAAGCCGGCTTAGCCTATGGCAGCAATATCATCCTGGCAGTGCTCTACATGATCCAGACATGGAGGCGTCCGTGATGGTCCTCCATCGTGGGAGCCTAGGGAGACCGCTTCGAGAGGGGCGGGCGCTCAGGCCACGTCTTCTTCCCGCGACGGCGAGGAGACACGGCGAACTGGATGCCCACAGCGAAACCGATCATTTTTCGTATCTGCTTCTCGTAGTGGGCGTATTCTCTAAGCATCTTTGTGTCGGCGAGCGCCTTCGCTGTGCGGTCGTTGGATACGATAGGGAGAATAAGATGCGCGCCATCTTCTGCGGTAAACGACCAAAGAAGCGTGTGCAGTCCGATGTTACGCTGGACAGATACGACATCGTTCGTCTTTTCGAGGAGCCAGTTTATCTCCGTCAACTCACGGCTTGATGCCTTGAATTTTAGCTCCGCGACTTTGCGAAGCATGTCTCGCTGGGTTTTATCGCTAGGTATGGCATGCCAAGCAGCAAGCGCTAGCTGCCAATTTCGACCGTGCGTGAATAACTCGGAATAGAGTTCTCCAAGGATGGAGTGGTACTCATTCCATGCCATTGCTATCTTGCCGATAGCGATGGCGTGCGCGTCTCGCGCGTCCTGCCCGTGAGGCTTGTATTCAGTCATGGCTTGCCAAAGAATTCGCTGTTGTATGTGGATCAGGGGTTGAACAGCGGAAAAGCAGCGCGAGCACTAGTTCATTTTGGGCCGACGCTGTAGCAGTTCTCAAACATCATGACCGAGTCAGCTTTGGGCTCTGGTCGTCTGAAGAAGCAGAACGACGTGGTAGTGTTGTTCTGTACTGTGACCAGGATTTTTCCATCGGGGGTCATTGATGAGCCAACGATACGCCCCTTGCTCATCAGCAAGCCCGGGAGGTCGACGGTCTGGGCATGTGCTGGGGGAACGCTGGCAATAAAGGTGGCGACGGCTATGGTACCGAGGCGCATAATAGCTCCATGACTAACAATCTAAAGGCGAAAGATTAGTGGAGCTTTGGAAAAAGGCAAACGGAACGCCCCGGCTAGAGCCGGCGCAATAAGTGGATCTTAATCAACCTGGTGTTGGGCGTCAGAGCTGAAGAAGCTCTTGTCCGGCTTGGCCTTGCACTGTTCGAAGCCAATGTTGCAGCGTCGGTGGTCCGTTTCCCCTTGAGCCCCACCCCGATTCATGCGACCTCCGCCACAGCAAACCCCTCATTTCGAGCCTTCGATGCACATTCTCCTGCTTGGTTCCGGCGGCCGCGAACATGCCCTGGCGTGGAAGATCGCAGCCTCTCCCCTGGTGACCAAATTCTGGTGCGCGCCGGGCAATGCCGGGATCGCGCGCGAGGCGGAATGCGTGGCGCTCGACGTCGCCGACCATGCCGCCGTGATCGCCTTCTGCAAGACGAATGCGGTCGAGCTCGTGGTGGTCGGCCCGGAGACGCCGCTGGCGGCCGGTATCGTCGATGACCTCACCGCCGCCGGCATCAAGGCGTTCGGGCCGGACAAGATCCCCGCCCAGCTCGAAAGCTCGAAGGGCTTCACCAAGGCGCTGTGCACCGAATTCGGCATTCCGACCGGCGCCTACAAGCGCTTCACCAACGCCGCCGATGCGCGTGCTTACGTCCAGAGCCAGGGCGCGCCGATCGTGGTCAAGGCCGACGGCCTTGCCGCCGGCAAGGGCGTCGTCGTCGCCAAGTCGGTGCGCGAGGCGGAGGACGCCATCGCCATGATGTTCGAGGGCGCCTTTGGCGAGGCCGGCGCCGAGGTCGTGATCGAGGAGTTTCTGCCGGGCCGCGAGATCAGCTTCTTCGCGCTGTGCGACGGCGAGACCGCCATTCCGCTGGCGTCCGCGCAGGACCACAAGCGCGTGTTCGACCACGACGTCGGCCCGAACACCGGCGGCATGGGCGCCTATTCGCCGACGCCGCTGGTCACGCCGGCGATCCACGACGCGATCATGGCCAAGATCATTCTGCCGACGGTATCAGGCATGAAGCAGCGCGGCACGCCGTTTCGCGGCATCCTCTACGCCGGGATCATGCTGACGACGCAGGGCCCGAAACTGTTCGAGTTCAACGTGCGCTTCGGCGATCCCGAGTGCCAGGTGCTGATGCTCAGGATGATGTCGGACATCGTGCCGGCCTTCCTCGCCGCCTGCGACGGCCAGCTGAAGAACTTTGACCTCCGCTGGCATCCGGAGGCCGCGCTCACGGTGGTGATGGCGGCGAAGGGATATCCCGGCGACTATCAGAAAGGCACGCGGATCGAGGGGCTCGATGACGCCTCAGAGGTCGAGACCGCCGAGATATTCCACGCCGGCACGGTCGAGAAGGACGGCGCCATCCTCGCCAATGGCGGCCGCGTGCTCAATGTCTGCGCGCTCGGCAAGACCGTGACCGAAGCGCAAGGGCGCGCCTACCAGGCCGTCGACCGCATCAACTGGCCGGAAGGTTTTTGCCGCCGCGACATCGGCTGGCAGGCGGTGGACGCCGAGAAGTCCAAGAGCTGACAGGCTTTTTTCGCACGCCGGCGAAATTTGCGACCGCGCCGTCGGCCCTCCGAAATTGTGTAGGCGGCTGTTGGACTTAGCTACTGTGCATGGGGTTGTTTTTCGACTTTTTTGTTTTGGGACATTCTCAAGACCGAACAGATCCCACGCTGACAGATAAGGATGCAGAAGATGTCCGATCTCGCCGACCTCTATCCCGGCTTCGCCTCCGAATGGATCAACACCTCCTTCGGCCGCATCTTCGCCCGCGTCGGCGGCAAGGGGCCGCCGCTGTTGCTGCTGCACGGCTTCTCCGAGACCAACGTGATGTGGCACCGCGTCGCGCCGCAGCTGGCCGACCGGTTCACGCTGATCATCGCCGATCTGCCCGGCTATGGCTGGTCCGACATGCCTGAGAGCGACGCGCTGCACATGCCCTACAGCAAGCGCGCAATGGCCAAGGCCATGGTCGAGGCGATGGAGCGCCTCGGCCACGTGCACTTCGCGCTCGCCGGCCACGATCGCGGCGGCCGCGTCTCGTATCGGCTGGCGCTCGATCATCCCGGCCGGCTGTCGAAGCTTGCGGTGCTCGATATCCTGCCGACCTATAATTACTGGGAGCGGATGAACCGCGTCTACGCGCTGAAGATCTATCACTGGACGTTTCTGGCGCAGCCCGCGCCGTTGCCGGAGACGCTGATCTCGAGCAACGGCGAGTTCTTCCTGCGCTTCAAGATGGCGAGCCAGACCAGGTCGAAGACGCTCGACGCCATCGACGAGCGCGCGCTCGAACACTACATCGCCCCGTTCCGCGATCCCGCCCGCGTCCACGCGATGTGCGAGGATTATCGCGCCGGCGCCTATTTCGACTACGATCTCGACAAGGCCGATTTCGAGGCCGGCAAGAAGATCACGATTCCCATGCTGGCGCTGTGGGGCAACGCCGGCGTGGCGCAAGCCGCCGCCACCCCGCTCGACATCTGGAAGCAGTGGGCGACCAACGTCGCGGGCATGCCGGTGGATTCGGGGCACTTCCTCACCGAGGAGAACCCCGACGTCACCGCCAAGGCGCTGCGCGAGTTCTTTGCCGCGCCTTAGCGCCGCTCCCGAAAGAAGTCCTTGAGCAGCCGCGCCGACTCGCTTTCGCCCACCCCGGAATAGACATCCGGGACGTGATGGCAGGTCGGCGAGGTGAAGAACCGCACGCCTGATTCAACCGCGCCGCCCTTGGGGTCGGCGGCGCCGTAATACAGGCGCCTCACCCTTGCAAACGAGATCGCGCCCGCACACATGGTGCAGGGCTCCAGCGTCACGTAGAGGTCGCAGTCGACCAGGCGCTCGCTGCCGATTTTCTTGGCGGCGTCGCGCAGCGCAACGATCTCGGCATGAGCCGTGGGGTCGTAGTCGGTCAGCGTCCGGTTCGCCGCGGTGGCGATGACCTCGTAATTGCGGACCACGACGCACCCGATCGGAACTTCGCCCGCCTTTCCGGCGTTTTCGGCCGTTTTGAGCGCCAAATCCATGAAAGAGGGGGCTTTCAAGCCTCGTATCATCCCGAGAAACCTGCTAGTAGCTGCGCCTTCAGCAGAAGTGCTTGACCGAATTTGCCTGAGCATGCGGCTCGAGACGAGCGCGCACAATGCTTTCTGGCCACCCCCTGAGTGAGTTTATTCATGCCTCGCGACAGCGACAAAGACAACGATTCCCGCGGCCGGCGTGATCGCGGCCCGGCCAAGGGAGGCTCCGCCAAGGGCCGCTCCGGCAAGCCACGCGGGCCCGACAAGAAGTTCGCCAAGCGCGGCTTTGAGGGCAAGGGCGACAGCCGCCCGCCCCGCGGCGACCGCGACAGCCGGCCGGTTCGTCGCCGCGAGGACGGTGATGCCCCGCGCCGCGACTTCAGCGACCGTCCGAAGTTCAATCGCCAAGATCGGCCGCGTGAAGAGCGGCCGCGCGGCGAGGATCGTGGCGAGCGCAGCTTCAAGCCGCGCGGTGATCGTCCCTTCAAGCCGCGTGAAGACCGTCCGTTTTCCGATCGTCCGTCGCGCGACGGCGAGAAGCGCCCGTTCAAGCCCCGTGGCGACCGCCCATTTTCTGATCGCCCCTCGCGCGATGGCGAGAAGCGGCCGTTCAAGCCGCGCGGTGATCGCCCGTCCTATGGGCGTGATGACCGTCCGCCGCGCAGGGATCGCGACGATTCCCGTCCGGCCGGCCGAACCGGTGACGCGAAGTTTGGCGACAAGCGACCTTACGCACCGCGTGGCGACCGTCCGGAACGCAAGTTCGACGGCGAGCGGAAGTTTTCGCGCGGTGCACCGGACCGCAATCGCAGCGAGCGTAGCGATTCGAAACCCTGGCAGAAGCGCGATGCGGCCCCGCGCGGCGACCGGCCGCCGCGCAAGGACTTCAACAAGGGTCCGCGCAAGGATTTTGGCGGCAGCGACCGCGGTCAGGACAAGCCCTGGCAGAAGCGCGACGATCGGCAAGGCGGCGGCGAAGACCGTCCGCGCTTTTCGCGTTCGCGCGACGATCGCACATCGGGTGATCGTCCGTTCCGTGAGCGGCCCAAATTCGATCGGCCCAAGTTTGATCGCCCGCGCGATGATCGTCCCAGATTCGATCGCGGCGGCGATCGCCCGAAATTCGATCGTCCGCGCGAGCGTTCCGAGGGCCGTTCCGACTGGCACGAGCATCCCCGCAGCGAAGCGCGTTCCGGCGATCGTCCACGCCGCGAAAACGAGGATGACAGCAGGATCTTCGAGAAACGTCCCGCCTTCGGCGGCCGCGGTGCCTATCGCGAGCGCGATCGTGATTCCGAGCGGCGGCCGCGCCGCGAGGAAGAGGTCAAGCCGAAGAAAGCCGGCGAGCGTATCGCCAAGGTGCTGTCGCGTGCGGGCCTCGCCTCGCGCCGCGATGCCGAGGAGATGGTCACGCAGGGCCGCGTCAGCGTCAACGGTCGGGTCATCAACTCGCCGGCGCTCGACATCACCTCGAACGATGTCGTTACTGTCGACGGCAAGCCGTTGCCGGAGCGCGAGCGCACGCGGCTATTCCTCTATCACAAGCCGCGCGGCCTGATGACGACGCATGACGATCCCGAGGGACGTCCGACCGTGTTCGACAATTTGCCCGAAGGTCTGCCGCGGCTGATCAGTGTCGGCCGGCTCGACTTCAACACCGAGGGCCTGCTGCTGCTCACCAATGATGGCGGGCTCGCGCGCACGCTCGAGCTGCCGGACACCGGCTGGCTGCGCCGCTACCGCGTCCGCGCCCATGGCGACGTCACGCAGGCGCAGCTCGACCAGCTGAAGAACGGCATCGAGATCGAGGGCGTCAAATATGGTCCGATCGACGCCACGCTGGAGCGTGACCAGGGCGCCAATGTCTGGCTGGTTTTTGCGATCCGCGAGGGCAAGAACCGCGAGGTGCGCAACGTTTGCGCCCATCTCGGGCTCGAGGTGAACCGGTTGATCCGGGTCTCCTACGGCCCGTTCCAGCTCGGCGAGGTCCCGGAAGGCCACGTCGAGGAGATCAAGTCCCGCGTGCTGCGCGACCAGCTCGGCGAAAAGATCATCGAGAAATCGGGCGCGCAGTTCGACGTGCCGCAGAAATCGGCCTCGCATGAGGGAGACGACGCGCCGCGCGAGAAGAAGCCTGCGAGCAAGCGCGGCGTGATCAACGACCGCAAGGGCCGCCGCGTTCTGGTGCAGCGCACCGGCAGCGAGGAAGCGCGCGAGCGCAACGAGGCTGAGGCGAGCGGCTATGGTCCGCCGCGCCGTCCCAAGCGCGGCTATCACGGCAAGCGCGATCTGGCGCCGAAGGAGGACTGACGTTGCGCGTCGTCGGCGGTCGATTGAAGGGGCGCAATTTGGCCTCACCGTCCTCGCGCGACATCCGCCCCACGGCGGACCGCCTGCGCGAGTCCGTGTTCAACATCCTCATGCACGCCTATGACGATCCGATTGCGGATGCGCGTGTGCTCGATCTCTTCGCCGGTACCGGCGCGCTGGGCATCGAAGCGTCGTCACGCGGCGCGAAGTTCACGCTGTTCGTCGACAACGGCGCGGAAGCGCGCGCCCTGCTGCGGAACAATGTCGAGACGCTGGGCTTGGGCGGCGTGACAAAAGTTTATCGCCGCGATGCGACCGATCTCGGGCCCGCACATCCGGTCGAGCCGTTCTCGCTGGTGTTCCTCGATCCGCCCTATGGCAAGGGGTTTGCGGAGAAGGCGCTTGCGAGCTTGCGCGACGGCGACTGGCTGACGCCGGGCGCGCTGCTCGTCGTCGAAGAGGCAAAGGCTGCGCAGTTCGTCACGCCGGAAGGCTTCGAAGAATTGGAGCGGCGCGCGTATGACGACACGGAGTTCGTGTTTTTGAAGCGGCCTTAATTTCAAAATCGGTTCTTAGGGTGGAATAGCCGAAGGCGTAACCCACCACCTTGCCGCGCACGTGGGACGAAGTTGGTGGGTTACGCCGAGCAGATGCGCTTTGCGCATCTGCAGGGCTAACCCACCCTACGAATTACCTCCGCCCGAACAGCTTCTCCACGTCGCTCAGCTTCAGCTCGACATAGGTCGGGCGGCCGTGATTGCACTGGCCGGAGTTCGGGGTGTCCTCCATCTCGCGGAGCAGGGCGTTCATCTCCTCGGGCCTGAGCCTGCGGCCGGCGCGCACCGAACCGTGACAGGCCATGGTGGCGGCGACGTGCATCAGGCGGCGCTCCAGCGGCAGCGCCTCGTCCCACTCGGCCATGTGCTCGGAAAGATCGCGCAAGAGCCCGCCCGCGTTGGCCTTGCCGAGCAGCGACGGCGTCTCGCGCACCGCAACCGCGCCGGGGCCGAAGGATTCGATCGCGAGGCCAAACGACGTCAGCTCCTCGCTGCGCTCGAGCAGGCGCTCCACCGTGGCCTCGTCCATCTCGACGATCTCCGGGATCAGCAGGATTTGCCGCTGCACGCCATTGGCAGCCAGCGAGGCCTTCAGCCGCTCGTAGACGATGCGTTCATGCGCGGCGTGCTGGTCGACGATGATCAGGCCGTCGCGAGTTTGAGAGACGATATAGGTCTCGTGGATCTGGGTGCGCGCAGCGCCGAGCGGTCGGTCGACCAGATCGCCGGCGGGCTGCGTTTCGATCCGCACGTCCGCACTGGGCGCACCGACGTCGAACGCGGCCTGTGTGCGCTCGGCGAAGGCGGGCGCGGCCGCACCGTCGAATGACGGCATCGGCGCGACCGGGGCGGATGGCGACGCCCGCCAGTCCCAGCTTGCCGGGCGCGGCGTGAATGCGGGACGGAACGACGACAGCGCGCTCTCGCCGCTGTTAGCGGCCGTACGCCGGCCCTCCCGTGCAAGCCCTTCCTTTAATCCGTGCACGATCAGTGCTCGGACCAGGCCGGCGTTGCGAAACCGCACCTCGGTCTTGGCCGGATGCACATTGGCGTCGACCTCGCGGGGATCGAGCGTGACGAACAGCGCCAGCACCGGATGACGGTCGCGCGGCAGATAGTCGGCATAGGCCCCGCGCACCGCCCCTAGGATCAGCTTGTCGCGCACCGGACGGCCGTTGACGAAGAGATATTGCCCGAGCGCGTTGGCTTTGGTCAGCGCGGGCGCTGCGGCATAGCCGGCGACCATTACGCCCTCGCGCTCGGCATGGACCTCGATGGCATGGCTGCGGAACTCTGCTCCCAGGATGGCGCCGAGACGAGTCAGGCGACCGGCGACGCCGGGCAGCGCCGCAGCCCAGGTCACCGGGGCGCGCTCTTCGCCCGCAAGCGTGAAGGCGATTTCGGGCCGCGCCATCGCCAGCCGCCGCACCACCTCACGGATCGCTTCCGCCTCGGTCCGGTCGGTCTTCAAGAACTTCAGCCGCGCCGGCGTCGCGTAGAAGAGGTCGTTGACCTCGACCCGCGTGCCGTGCGCGAGCGCCGCCGGCATGATCTCGGACTTCTCGCCGCCCTCGACATTGAGCGCCCAGGCGTGCGGCTCGCTGACATGCCGCGTGGTGATGGCGAGCCGCGCCACAGAGCCGATCGAGGGCAGCGCCTCGCCGCGGAATCCGAGCGTGCGGATCTGCAGCAAGTCCTCGTCGTCGAGCTTGGAGGTTGCGTGACGCTCGACCGCCAGCGATAGGTCCCTGGCGGTCATGCCGCCGCCGTCGTCGGTAATGCCGATCCGCCGGCGCCCGCCGCCATCGGTAAAGACGTCGATCCGGCTCGCGCCGGCATCGATGGCGTTCTCGACCAACTCCTTGACCACGCTCGCGGGCCGTTCGACCACCTCGCCGGCGGCGATGCGGTTGACGACCTGTTCGGGCAATTGGCGGACGGGCATGAAACTTGGGCTTCGACCTGGATTCGCTGACAGCGATATTCTAGGCCGTGTTGCGTCAAAAGCATGTGTTGGGCAACAGGAACATGGCGGGCTGGGGAAAAGGGCTGTCTATCGCATTGAAGAGATTGGACGTTCGAGAATATCGCGCAACTGGGATGGATCAATCTCCGGTGCTGGTCCCGATTGTGGGGTACCGGGCTGCGGTGTAGCATCGTGAAAAAACGGCAACAGGACGGGAGGACGCCATGTGCCATCTCTTCGCGCACCAGCCCCAACGCGACTACGAATCCCAGACCCGCTCGTTGCGGATCGGAGGGCATTGCACCTCGATCCGTTTGGAAATGGCATTTTGGGACACGCTGGAGGAGATCGCGGCCAAGGAGAACATGAGCGTCGGCAAGTTCCTGACGACGCTCTACACCGAGGTGCTCGACCATCACGGCGAGGTCAACAACTTCGCTTCGTTGCTGCGCTGCTCCTGCCTGATCTACCGCGCCAAGGCGACAGCACCGGTGCAGACGTTCAAGACGACGGTCGCGCCCATCCTCGATGCGGCGGAATAGCCCCGATGTCGTCCTGGCGAAGGCCAGGACCCATACCGCGGAATCCGTCAGCGATGGGCGGTATGGGTCCCGAACAACGAGCCTTCGCCGAACTCCTTCCTGGGGCAATGGGTCCTGGCTTTCGCCAGGACGAACGAGATTGGATCAAATCTCCTTCTTCTGCATCGCACCCGCAATGTAATCCGCCTGCCGGATCGCGAGCGAGACGATGGTCAGCGTCGGATTGCAGGCTGCGCCGCTGGTGAACTGGC
Organism: Bradyrhizobium sp. WSM4874; assembly: GCF_055811835.1. NCBI lineage: Bacteria > Pseudomonadati > Pseudomonadota > Alphaproteobacteria > Hyphomicrobiales > Nitrobacteraceae > Bradyrhizobium > Bradyrhizobium sp. WSM4874. Next base: position 126,304 of record NZ_JBVVPR010000019.1, on the reverse strand, counting down.
TGCCGTCGGAGACGAACAGGTTCTTGACGTCGTGGCTTTGGCCGAACTTGTTGACCACGCCGTCTCGCGGCTTGTCGCTCATCCGGTTGGTGCCGAGATTGTGCGTGCTCGGATAGGGCGGTGTCGGATAGCTCACGGTGGCGCCGACGGCGTCGTAGACCGCAGCGCCCTGCTTGTAGGCGTGCGCGCGCATCGCGAGATCGTTGGGATGATCGTCGAAGTGCACGCTTGCGACCGGCTGGCCGAACTTGTCCTTCACGACAGGATCGAGCGTGATGCGGTTGGTCTCCTGCGCCATGTCCTCGCCGACCAGCCACATCCCGGCCATCCGCGGATAGCCGTCGAGCGCCGCGGTGAATGGACGTCCCCAGGCGCCGGGATTGAGGAACGCCGCCATGAAGGGCAGGCCGATCGATAGTGTCTCCATCTCGTAGCCGCCGACGAAGCCGCGCTTCGGATTATTTGCGGCCTCATCGCGGATGATGCCGGCCATGGTGGTGCCGCGATACATGTGCACCGATTTCTCGAACACGGCGTAGACGCTGCCGGTCATGTGGCGCATGTAGTTGCGGCCGACCTGGCCCGATGAGTTGCCGAGGCCGTCCGGAAACATCGTGGATGCGCTGTTCAACAGCAGCCGCGGGCTTTCGATCGAATTCCCGGCCACCGCAACGATACGGGCCTTCTGGCGCTGCATCGCGCCAGTCTCGTCGGCGTACACCACGCCGGTGACCCTGCCCCCCGCGTCATGCTCGATCTTGACCGCCATGCTCGCGGGGCGGACCTCGAGATTGCCGGTCGCCTCGCCCTTGGGGATCTCGGTGTAGAGCGTCGACCATTTCGCGCCTGATTTGCAGCCCTGAAAGCAGAAGCCGATCTGCTGACAGGCGCCGCGGCCATCGCGCGGTTGGCTGTTGATCGCCATGTTGCCGGTATGCACGGTTTTGTATCCGAGCTTCTTCGCACCGGCTTCCATCACCCTGAAGTTATTGTTGCCGGGAAGTCCGGGAATGCCGTTGGTGCGGGTCACGCCCATCTTGTTCTCGGCCTTGGCGTACCACGGCTCCATCTCGGCAAGCGTGACCGGCCAGTCCAGCAGGTTGGTGCCGGGAAGGTTGCCGTAGGTGCTCTTCACCTTGAACTCGTGCTCCTCGAACCGCAGCGATGCGCCGGCCCAGTGTGTGGTCGAGCCGCCGACCGCCTTGACGATCCAGGCGGGAAGACCCGAGAAGTCTTTTGCGACGCGCCATGTTCCCGACGTGGTGCGGGCATCGGTCCACGCGAGTTGGGAGAAACTCTCCCACTCGTCATTGACGAAGTCCTGATTTTCGATGCGGGGACCTGCTTCGAGAATGACGACCTTGACGCCCTTCTGTGCGAGTTCGTTGCCCAGTGTGCCGCCGCCGGCACCGGAGCCGACGATCACCACAACGCCGGAGTCGTTCAGATCGAATTTTGCCATGTGCGTTCTCCTGAACCGTTGGGTGGACGTTAAGCCTTCGGCAGCCAGTCGATGTCGGCGAAGCCGCGGTTGATGTAGCCGCCGTGCTCGGCGGAGGAGCCCTCGTAGCCGAACCGCGGCCAGACCTCTTTCTGGTTGTAAAGAGAGACGATGAGGTCGCCGCGCACCTTCTGGAAGAACTCGCTCTGCTCGATCTCCTTCAGGAGCACCACGCGGTCGGCTTCCCACGGCACTTCGGCGTAAGCCACCTTGTGGCGATCACGCGCATTCTGATCGAGCCGTGTGATGCCGTCGCTGATCAGCGACTTGACGGAGGCGTCCTTCGCCGCCTTGCCGTCCCACGGCTTGATCGCGGTGATGTAGTAGCTGTCGCCGAGGACGTCGTGCGGATAAATATCGCGCGCGACCTTCAGCAGCGTCTTCATCGTTGTGGGCGAAAGCGCACTGGTCTCGTCGGCCCATGCGCCCTCGACGCTGACGGCGACGCTGGCCGCGACTGCCGCGACCGGCACGGCGGTCGCGGCGCCCTTGAGAAAGACGCGGCGGCTGTGCTTGCTTCGACGATCGACTTCTCTCATGGCATTCCTCCGTTGATCTTGATTTTTGATTTGGTTAGTTGAAACGTCCGCCGCGCTGAATCACCTCTATCTTGTAGCCGTCGGGATCACTGACGAAGAAGAAGCGCGCTAGCGTTTTGCCGTCGTGCTTGAAGTCACGCAGCTGGCCCGGCGCGAGCTTCTCGCGCTCGAAGCGGGCATGTTCGGCATCGAGATCCTCGACCACCACGGCTAGATGTCCGTAGCCGTCGCCGAGCGCATACGGTTCCTTGCGATCGAAATTGACCGTCAGCTCCACCTCGAAGGGTGAGGACGGGTGCCGCAGATAGATCAAGACAAAGTCTGCGAACTTCAGACGGTCGGTGATTTCCAGGCCAAAGGCCCGCTGGTAGAAGTCGAGAGAGCGCGCCTCGTCGAGTGCGCGGATCATGGAATGGACCGGCTTCGCCATTCAGTGCTGCTCCCTAAGAAAGGCGATGATGGCGGCGCGCGTCTCCGGCTTCGCCTGCCGGTAGACCATGACGACACCGGGAATCACCGCTTGCGGATTGGTCAGCCAGGCATCGAGCTTCGTCTCGTCCCAGGCAAAGGCTGCTTTTGCGAGGGGCTCTGAATAGTGAAAGCCTTCGACCTTTCCGGCGGGACGCCCGACGATCCTAACCAGCGGCGGACCCTGCCGCACCGGTTCTGACAGGTTCGTGGTGTGGCACACCGCGCATTGCTGCTTGAACAGTGTCGCGCCATCCGGCGGCTTTGCAGCCGGCAAGGGCATTTGCGCCTCGGCCACCCGCACCACCAGCACCATCGCGGTGCACAACCCCAGCACGATCGCGCGCATCGTCAAAAGTCCGCCCATCCACGTCAATTCAGCGTGCGCAAATTCTAGGCGCGGTAAAACAAGCCGTGGTAGTAGCGGGCTGTTTCGCTGCGTGCGGAGATGCGCGCGGGCAGCGTTGTTCCGCGCTGCCGCATATGCGGAGGACAATTTCGCGAAACCGCCGTCAAATCCCTAAACGATCACCACACGAGACAGATTGCATCACGGCCGCGCCGTTCGAGCTCGTAACGCGATGGACTGGTTCGGCTCAGGCGGACGGCGCATCAAGCCGCCGAACCGATCATCGCGAAAGTCCAGGAGAAATGGATGAAGTTGTTGAAGACCTCTGCAATCGCATGCGCCGTCTCGGCCCTCATTGTGACACCCGTTCTCGCGCAAGGTACGTCGTCCGGCGCCAGGCCTAGCGGGACCGTGCAAAGCAAACCCATGCAAGGCAGCACAATGGGCAGCGGCGACGAGGAGATGAGCGCCCAGCCGGGCGCGGCGGGCGAGACGACGGGCATGAAGCCGACGAAGGGTACCAGGGGCACGGTTGGCACGACGGGCAGTGCTGCGCACAGAGGGACCACCGACGATTCCGCGACGGGCGGTGCAGCCACGGGCAAGCGCTACTAGCCAATGGAGTGAAACGGCAGAACTCCGGTCGCCCTGCGGCCGGAGTTCTTTTGCTGTGTCTGCTAGTCGTCGAAACCGCGCCCGCGCTTCGATTTGATGTCGCTGCGGCGCTTCTTGCCCTCGAGCCGGCGCTGCTTCGAGCCAAAGGTCGGCTTCGTCGCGCGCCGCGGCTTCGGCCGGATCATGGCTTCGCCGAGCATCTCCGTAAGCCGGTCGATGGCGTCCTGGCGGTTGCGCTCCTGGGTGCGGAAGCGTTGGGCCTGGATCACGATGACGCCGTCCTTGGTCATGCGCTGTCCTGCGAGCCGGGCGAGGCGCAGCGCGGCATCTTCCGGAATAGTCAGCTTGCGGGTGTCGAAGCGCAATTGCGCCGAGGTCGCCACCTTGTTGACGTTCTGCCCGCCCGGGCCGGAGGCGCGGACAAAGCTGATCTCGATGTCGTCCTCGTCAATGACGAGATCGCGGGATATCCGCAGCATGGTGGCACCATTCGTGATGCCCGGACATATCCCGGCCGCCCAAGTTCGGCAATGGCGCCCGAAATGCAAATGGCCGGGCGAGCCCGGCCATTTCAGGAAGCCTACGGACGACGTCAGTTCGACTTCGTCACCGGCGCGGCTGCCGGTTGCGCCGCCGCCTGCGGAGCGCGGCCGACGACGACGGTCAGGAGGCCCTGGCCCCAGAGGCGCTTTGCGGCCGCCTTGGCGTCGTCCATGGTGACCGCTTCGATGACGGCGTTGCGCTTCTCGATATAGTCGATCGGCAGCTTGTCCTGCTGATATTGCAGCAGCGCCTGCGCGAGCTTCGAGGAGGTGTCGAGTGCCAGCATCTGCGAGCCCTTGAGATAGGACTTGGCCTCGTCGAGCTCCTTCTGCGTCGGGCCTTCCTCTGCGATCCGGCGCACTTCCTTGTCGATGGCATCGATGGTGTCGCCGGCACGGTCGGCACGGGTCCCGGTATTGCCGATGAAGACCGCCGAATGCTCCATCCAGAGCAGCGATTCGAATACCGAATAGGCCAGGCCACGCTTCTCGCGCACCTCGCGATAGAGCCGCGAGGACAACCCGCCGCCGCCGAGGATGTGGTTGACGACATAGGCAGCCATGAAGTTCGGATCGCTGCGCTTCACCCCGGGGCCGCCGAAGGTGATCACGGTCTGGGGCACGTCGAGCGTCACGAAGGCGCGTTGCGGCGGCTTGGCGGCCTCGACGTCGGGGACCGGCACGAGGTTGGCCTTGGCGGGCAGGCTCCCAAAAGTGTGGTCGAGCAGCTTGCCGAGCGTTGCCGGATCGACATCGCCAACCACCGCGATCTTCAGCGTGTCCTTGGCGAGCACGCGACCGACATAATCCTTCATGTCGGCCACCGTGATGGTCGGAACGCTGTCGAGGTTGCCGTTGGACTGCCGGCTATAGGGATGATCGCCGAAGGCGACCTCCAGGAATTTGCGGCTCGCCAGCGAGGTCGGATTGGTGGTCTCGCGGCGCAGGCCCGAGATCACCTGGGAGCGGATGCGTTCGACATCGGCGGTTTCGAAATGCGGCGAGGTCAGCGCGCTCCGCAGCAGGTCGAAGGCCTCGTCCTTGTTGTCGCGCAGCATGCGCAGGCTGCCGCGGAACGTGTCGCGGGTGGCGCTGAAGGAGAGCTCGATGGCGCGGCGGTCGAGCCGCTCGTGGAAGGTCTTGGAATCGAGATCGCCGGAGCCTTCGTCGAGGAGATCGCCGACCAGATTGGCGACGCCCGACTTGTCCTTGGGATCCTGTGCCGAGCCGCCCGCAAAGGAATATTCCATCGCGATCAGCGGCACGGTCGCATCCTGCACGAACCAAGCCTCGATGCCGCCCGGCGAGGTCAGATGCTGGATCTTTGCAGCCGCCTGCGACGGCGAGACCGCAGCGAGCGCGAGTGCAGCGCCGGTGGCAAAGGAGAATGCAACGCGTCGAAGGAAGGGATAGGTCACGAACGCTTCTCCTCGCGCTTGGTGGTCGCGGTGTCCTTGATCAGATAGCCCGTCACCGAGCGCTTCTTCTCGAGCCATTTCTGCGCGACGGTGCGGACCTGCTCGGCGGTGACCGCGCGGATGCGATCGGGCCAGCTCCGGATGTCCTCGACCGACAGGCCCGTGGTCAGCGCCCCGCCATACCAGCGCGCCAGCACCGCCTGGTTGTCCTGGGCGTAGATCGCTTCGGCGATGAGCTGGGTCTTGACCCGCTCGAGATCCTCGGCGCGGATCGGATTTTGCGCGATGTCGGCAATGACGCCGTCGACCACCTGCTCGACCTCGGCGAAGCTGACGCCGGATTTGGGCGAAGCCGAGATCGCGAACTGGGTCGGGTCGAGCGAGATGCTCGAATAGCTGGCGCTGGCGGAGACCGCGAGCGGCTTGTCGACCACGAGCGCACGGTAGAGATAGGAATTGCTGCCGCTGCCCATCAGCTGCGCCAGCACGTCGAGGGCCGCGCTTTCGCCGGCCGCAGCCGTGGTCGCCGACGGCACCAGGTAATAGCGCCGCAAGCCGGGTTGCTCGACGCGCGGATCGGCCAGGGTCACGGTGCGCGGCGCCGCGGGCTCCGGCTCCTGCGGGCGGACGCGGCGCGCCGGGATTGCGGGCTGGGCCGGGATGGAGCCGAAATTGCGCTCGACCAGCGGGCGGATGTCGGCGGGCTCGACGTCGCCGGCGATCACCAGGATCGCGTTGTTCGGCGCATAGAAGCGGCGGTAGAAGGCGAGCGCATCCTCGCGATCGAGCTTCTCGATCTCCTGGTGCCAGCCGATCACCGGCCGGCCGTAGGGATGGTTGAGATAGAGCGCGGCCATGATCTGCTCGTTCAGCCGCGCGTCCGGATTGTTGGCGACGCGCATGTTATACTCTTCGAGCACGACGTCGCGCTCGGGCAGCACGTTCTCGTCCTTGAGGATCAGGCCGGTCATGCGGTCGGCCTCGAACTCCATCATCTTCGGCAGCTGCTCTTTCGGTACTCGCTGGTAATAGTTGGTGTAGTCCACTGAGGTCGAGGCGTTCTCGTTGCCGCCGACGCGGAGCACGGTCTGGGAGAATTCGCCGACCGGATGCTTCGAAGTGCCCTTGAACATCAGGTGCTCAAGGAAGTGCGCGAGCCCGGACTTGCCCGGCGTCTCGTCAGCCGAGCCGACCTTGTACCAGATCATTTCCGTGACGACGGGCGTGCGGTGGTCGGGAATCACCACGACCTGCATGCCGTTTCCGAGCGTGAAGCTGGCGGGCGGGGCCGATGTCACCGTGGTCTGCGCAAGGGATGCGCCGGCCGTCAGGACACTCGTCGAAAGCAGCGCGGCAAGGAGGCAGGCAGCCGATCGGTAAGAGGACATCATGATCCTTATGAAAGGCCGAGCCCGGATGTCCGGCTCGGAGGCACGGCATGGTACACCGTGCGGCAAACGCTTCGCGTCACGAAGCAGAGAACTCAACTCGGGCGCAAGTTACTGATAAGCAATAAAAGACCGCGTCCCGCGCGCACGAGCCGTCGGCGCGGGACCGCGTCTGCCGGATATCGCGAAGGGACAGGAGGGCTATTGTTCCTTGTCCTTGCCGGACATGATGTCGAAATAGGTCCGCCGTGTCTTGTCCTCTCCGGCGCCATAGGCGTAGCTCGGCGACGGCGTCTGGTAGCCCGGCGGCGGCTCGACCAGCGACTGGCGCGGCGGCTCGGTCGTGAATTGCTTGGCCTCGCCTTTGTTGTTCGACATCATGCCCCACAGACCGCCGGTGAAGCCGAGTTGGGCGGGGCTGAGCGACGGATTGCCGTTGGTGCCCGGCTGAATAGGATCATTGCTCGTGCGCTCGGGTGCGGCTGTCCTGCCGACCTCCATCTCGGCGGGTGACAACGCCCGCCCTGCCTGCCAGCTCTCCGTCGCCTTGACGGCCTTCTTCCGCTGCGCGATGGCCTCCTTGCGGCGTCTCTCGTCAGGGTCCTTCGGCCAGTTTGGTGCGTTCTTGGCTTCGGTCCCGGCGGGCGGCGGCAGGTCAAGCTTGGGCGGTACCACCAGCGGCGACCGCTCGCGGTATTCGATACCCTTCTTCTCCATGCTCTTGGCGCCGATGCCCGACATCAGATTGTCGATGAGCTTCTCTTCGAAGGTCATGTCGTCATCGTCCTCGCCGTCGTCACCGGCGCGGGCGGCGCCAGCCGACATGACGAGACCGATGCCGAGCGCGACAGCGGACAATTTCAACGCCCGCCAGAACCCCTGCCGGGGGTCTCCAACCATCGAACTGCTGGTCTTCGAGCTGCGCATCACCGTACCTGTTCCAAATTGTGGCAGTTTGCCGCTCTCGCGCGGCATAATCCCTCGCAAAAACAAGGTTCCGCCTGCCGGTCCGTATCAGCCGGGATCAGGGCGCTTTTGCGGCGGGTACCCCCAGGAAGGAATCATACAATAGCGCCGCCACGCCAGCAACGATGGCCACGTCCGCGAGGTTGAACACGTACCAATTATAGGTATTTCCGCCGATCTCGACGTGGAACAGGGCGAAATCGACCACCGCGCCATAGGCCAAACGGTCGATGCCATTGCCGATGGCGCCGCCGATGATCAGGCCGAGGGCGATGGTTGCCAGCAGCGTGTGCGAGCGGGCCATCCAGATCGCCAGCGCAACCACGGCGAGGACCTTCACGGCCATCAGCGCCATCTGCGCCGCCTGGCCGTCGTTCTGGAGCCAGCCGAAGCTGATGCCGATGTTCCAGGCCAGCACCAGGTCGAAGAACGGCGTCACGCTCACCGCTCCGCGACGGGCGAGGTCGAACACGTTCAGCAGCCAGAGCTTTGAGGCCTGGTCGGCCACGAGCGTGACCAGGGCCGCGAGGATGCCGGCGCGGAGCGGGGTCATGGGCAGCTGGCCACATCACGCTCCGTCGTCGGCCTGGCGAAAGCCAGCACCCATGCTCCGAGGCGGTCGTTGTTTGAAAGACTTGTGGTCATCAGCCTTCGTCGCAATTCGCGGCGGTGTAATGGGTCCTGGCTTTCGCCAGGACGACGGTGAGAGCTAGATGCTGACCCCCAGCGTCTTCCATTCGCGCAGCGCCTTGGCGTCGCGCGGGGTGACGTCGGGATATTCGGGGTCTTCACCCACCGTCGGCGAAATCTTCCAGGAACGGGCGCATTTGGTGCCGACCGCCTTCTCCACCACGACAGCGACGCCTGGAACGGCATCGAGACGGAATGCGGAAGCCGGCGCTTCGCCCTCGCGCACCTCGTAATTCGAGGTGATGCAGATCTCGGCGAGGTCGGTGTCGAACAGCGTCGCAAGCATGTCGCGATCGGCGACATAGATGACCGGCGAGGCCTCCAGCGACGAGCCGATGTTCTTGGCGGCGCGTTCGAGCTCGAGCGCGCCGGTGACGACGCGGCGGACGTTGCGGATCGCTTCCCACTTCGCGGCGAGCTTGTCGTCGCGCAGGCTTTCGAGGTTCTCCGGAAATAGCGTCAGGTGCACCGAAGGCTCGGCGTCGGGCCTGTACATGCGCCAGGCTTCCTCCGCGGTGAAGCTGAGGATCGGCGCCAGCCATTTCAGGATCGAGCTGCACAACAGGTCGATCGTGGTCAGCGCCGCCTTGCGCGTCAGAGAGGACGGCGGATCGCAATACAGCGTGTCCTTGCGGATGTCGAAATAGAACGCCGAGAGCTCGCTGTTCAGGAAGGCGGACAAGGTTGCGACCACGGTCTTGTAGTCGAACTCCTGATAGGCCTTGCGGACGACGGCAGCACGGACCGCGAGCTCGTGCAGCATCAGCCGTTCGAGTTCAGGCATGTCGGCGGGCGCGACTGCGTCGGCCGGCTTGTAGTGATCCAGCGTTCCCAGCATCCAGCGCACGGTGTTGCGCAGCTTGCGGTAGGTCTCGATGGTGTTCTTCAGGATCTCCGGGCCGATGCGCTGGTCGTCGGCATAGTCGGTGGCGCAGACCCACAGGCGCAGGATATCCGCGCCGGAATCCTTGATCACCTTCTGCGGCTCGACAGTGTTGCCGATCGACTTCGACATCTTGCGGCCATTCTCGTCGAGCGTGAAGCCGTGGGTGAGCACGATGTCATAGGGCGCGCGGCCGCGCGTGCCGGCGCTCTCCAGCAGTGACGAGTGAAACCAGCCGCGATGCTGGTCGCTGCCTTCCAGGTACATCACGGTGTCGTTGCCGCCGTCGACCTTGCGGACGATGTTGCCGAGCTGCGGGAAGTTCTGGCGATCCTCGAGCACGAAGGCGTGCGTGGAGCCGGAATCGAACCAGACGTCGCAGATGTCGTCGATCTTCTTCCAGTCTTCCTTCGCGCGCGATCCAAGGAAGCGCTCGCGGGCGCCTTCCATGTACCAGGCGTCGGCGCCTTCCTCCATGAAGGCCTCGGTGATGCGCTGATTGACGATCTCGTCCTGCAGGATCTCGGCCGAGCCGTCGCTCTTCTCGCGCACGAACACGGCGATCGGAACGCCCCAGGCGCGCTGGCGCGAGATCACCCAGTCCGGACGATTGGCGATCATGCCGTTGATGCGGTTCTCGCCCGACGGTGGCACCCATTGCGTGACCGAGATCGCATGCAGCGCGCGGGCCCGCAATGTATCGCCCTTCTTGGCGTGGCCATCGTCGCTGATGTCCTTGTCCATCGCGATGAACCATTGCGGCGTGTTGCGGAAGATCACCGGCTTCTTCGAGCGCCATGAATGCGGATATTGGTGCTTGAGGCGGCCGCGCGCGAGCAGCTTGCCAGCCTCGATCAATGCCTTGATCACGGCCTCATTGGCATCGCCGTTTTCGCCCTTGTCGTTGAGCACGCGCTTGCCGGTGAAGCCAGGGGCCTGCGCCGTATAGGCGCCGTTCTCGTCGACAGTGTAGGGGATAGCCGTCGAGATGCCGCGCTGATCGAGCTCGCGGGTGTTGGCCATCCAGACGTCGAAGTCCTCGCGACCGTGGCTCGGCGCGGTGTGCACGAAGCCGGTGCCGGTATCGTCGGTGACATGCTCGCCGGCGAGCAGCGGCACGATAAACTCGTAACCGCCATCGAGGCCGCGCAAGGGATGGGCGCACTCCACGGCGTCCAGCGTATCGCCGGGAATGTCGCGCACCTTCTCATAGGCCGTGACGCGCGCCTGCTTGAACACCTCTGCGGCGAGCGCATCGGCCAGGATCAGGAGATCGCCGGTCTTCGCCCAATTGTCCGCAGCCGCATCCGTCACCTTGTAGAGGCCGTAGGCGATCTTCGGTGAGAACGAGATCGCGCGGTTGCCGGGCAGTGTCCACGGCGTGGTGGTCCAGATCACGACCGAAGCATTGGCGAGCGCACCATGTGCCGGGGACGTGACGGGAAACTTCACCCAAACCATGTCGGAGGTGTAGTCCTCGTACTCGACCTCGGCCTCGGCGAGCGCGGTCTTCTCGACCACGCTCCACATCACCGGCTTGGAGCCGCGATACAGCGTGCCGTTGGCGGCGAACTTCATCAGCTCGCGGGCGATCTGCGCTTCGGCGGGATAGCTCATCGTCTGATAGGGATGATCCCAGTCGCCGATGATGCCGAGCCGCTTGAACTCCTCGCGCTGCACGTTGATCCAGTGCGTCGCATAGGCGCGGCATTCCTTGCGAAACGCCACCATCGCGGCGGAGTCGCGGAAGTCGGGCTTCTGCTTGCCCTTGGAGCGGTAATTCTCCTCCTCGATCTTCCATTCGATCGGCAGGCCGTGGCAGTCCCAGCCGGGCACATAGTTGGAGTCGAAGCCAAGCATCTGCTGGCTCTTGGTCACGACGTCCTTGAGGATCTTGTTCAGCGCGTGCCCGATATGGATGTTGCCATTGGCGTAGGGCGGGCCGTCATGCAGCACGAATTTGGCGCGGCCCTGGGCTTCCTGGCGCAGCCTGTCGTAAAGGCCGATGTCGTTCCAGTATTTCAGCAGCTCCGGCTCGCGCTGCGGCAGGCCGGCGCGCATGGGGAATTCGGTCTGCGGCAGGAACAGGGTTTTCGAATAGTCTTTAGCTTCGGATTTTTGGGACTTGTCGGACATGAGGCTGACTGGCTCGGAAGGGCGCGGGAACGGATGGCGATGCGGAATCGCGGGTGAAACGACAACATCCCGGTCTTGCGCCGAGCCGAAGGCTCAGGCGGAAGCCGGGCCGCTAATCCCTATGATGCGCCGCGCAAACATGGCTCTCCATAGCAGGGGGGCGGAGGAAGCGCAAAAGGTTCGGCGCGCCGATTTCCGACCTCAATCGATGGCGCCAAGCCTCGGAAACGCGTTCGGGGCGGCGTCGAGCATGGCCCGGGCGCGGGCAGAATCGTCGTCCATCTGGCGGATCAGGGCCTCCAGGCTGTCGAATTTCAGCTCCTCGCGAATGAAGCCGATAAAGGCGCAGTCGAGCGTCTGTCCGTAAAGATCGCCCTTGAAGTCGAACAGGAAGATTTCCAGCAGCGGTGCGCCGTTATCGAAGGTCGGGCGGCGGCCGAAGCTTGCCACGCCGTCGAGCCGCTCCGCGCCGCGGCCGACTCGCACCGCATAGATGCCGTGCTTGAGGCCGCAATTGGCATCGAGGCGGATGTTGGCGGTGGGATATCCGAGGTCGCGGCCGCGCTTCTCGCCGTGGATGACCTCGCCGGTGATGAACCAGGGCGCGCCGAGCATGGCCGTGGCCTCGTCGAGTTGGCCTTCGGCGAGCGCGATCCGGATCGCGCTGGAAGAGACCGGCCGCTCGTCGATATCGACATGCGGCTGCACGTCGACCTCGATGCCGAGCCGGGGCGCCTCGTTGACCAGGAGGCTCGGCGAGCCGACCCGACCCTTGCCGAAATGGAAGTCGTAGCCGACGGCGATTCCACCGATGCCCAGGCGACCGATCAGGTCATGGTGAATGAAGTCTTGCGCGCTGGTCCCGGCGCGGGACTTGTCGAAGGTCATAACCACGGCGCCGGCAAGTCCGGTGCCGGCCAGAAGCCGCAGCTTGGCACGCTCGTCCGTCAGGCGGAATTGCGGGGTGTTGGGGCTGAAAAACCGGCGCGGATGCGGCTCGAAGGTCAATGCCAGAGCAGGGCGGCCATGTATCCTGCCCATTTCCAGGGCTGCGGCGATCACGGCGCGATGGCCGAGATGAACGCCGTCGAAATTGCCCATGGCGACCACGGCGCCCCTTGCAATCGCGGAGTCCGGCGTGGTGTCGCGGATAACGGTAAAATGCGGAGCCATCAGGGGAATTCTCGAGCCGGCGGGACCGGCCGGGACCGTGGCGCGACGGGCCGGATGAAGTCAAGCGGGAGGGGGCGGCCGCATCGAATGCGATTTCAGTCCACCGGGGGCGTTCCCAGTTAACGCGCTGTTTAACGCCTTGGTGCTAGTCCTTGGGCGTGGAACCGCGGGGCTCCGGCCCGGCAGGTCCGATCGTAAATATTTCCTGGGTTTGCGTTGGGGGAGTCGAGATGGCGGTTGATTTGTCGATGTCGGTTCTGGTGGTTGACGACTACAGCACCATGATCCGTATCATCAGGAACCTCCTGAAGCAGCTTGGCTTCGAGAATATCGATGATGCAAGCGACGGTTCGGCAGCGCTGAACAAGATGCGCGGCAAGAAGTACGGGCTCGTGATTTCCGACTGGAACATGGAGCCGATGACGGGTTACGACCTGCTGCGCGAAGTGCGCGCGGATCCGAACCTCGCCACCACGCCCTTCATCATGATCACGGCCGAATCGAAGACCGAGAACGTGATCGCGGCCAAGAAGGCGGGCGTGAACAACTACATCGTCAAGCCGTTCAACGCGGCAACGCTGAAGACCAAGATCGAGGCGGTCTTCCCGGACATGGCAAGCGCGTAAGGCGCGCTTGGCCGGATAATAATCCATCATTGGGATCGTCATGCCCGGGCTTGTCCCGGGCATCCACGTTTGGGGCTGCAAAGAAGGCGTGGATGGCCGGGGCGTAGGCGAGCGGGAGCGACGCCGTCCTACGGCCGACTGTGCCCGGCCATGACGGCGTCCGGGGGCTTAGCAATTGGTCTAGGTAGGCGACGCTTCAAGCCGTAGCCATCACCACTTCAGTTCGCGCATCAGCGCCTTCGGCGGATGGCCGAACAATTCCAGCACCGAAGCCGGGTCGAGCTGGTCGAGACCCTCGAAATCCTCGGCATGGATGCCGCGGGTCACGAACAGGCAATCGATCCCGAACTCGCGCGCGCCGGTGAGGTCGGTCCGGACGGAATCGCCAATCGCGAGCACCTTTTTGCGGTCGATCTGGTGGCCCTGGCGTTCGCCGGCGAGCGCCATCGCGCGCTCGTAGATCGGCCGGTGCGGCTTGCCGTAGAAGATCACCTCGCCGCCGAGCTCGCGATAGAGCTCCGCGATCGCGCCGGCGCAGTAGATCAGCCGGTCGCCGCGTTCCACCACGATGTCCGGGTTGGCACAAACCAGCGTCAGCTTGCGCTCGCGCGCTTTCAGCATCATGCCGCGATAGTCTTCCGCCGTTTCGGTCTCGTCGTCATAGAGGCCGGTGCAGACGATGTAGTCTGCCTGCTCCAGCGGCGCGGTCACCGCATCGAGGCCGCGGTAGATCGAGTTGTCGCGCTCGGGGCCGAGCCAGAACATCTTGCGGCCGGGATGATCGGCGACATAGAGCCGCGTCAGGTCGCCTGAAGACACAATCGCGTCGTAGGTCTCGTCGGCGACGCCGAGCTTGCGCAATTGCCGCTGCACCGAGTCTGCCGGGCGCGGCGCGTTGGTGATCAGGATGACCGTACCGCCGCGGCTACGATAGGTGTGCAGCGCCTCGCAGGCTTCGGGGAAAGACTCGAGGCCGTTATGGACCACGCCCCAGATGTCGCTGAGCACGACGTCCACGCCCGCCACGAGTTCACGCAGGCTTTCGGCGAAATGCAGCGTGGTCATGATGCGTGCGGCCGATCAGATCCGACGCGCGAGCGCGGCGTTGCCGGTGACGCGCTGTGGCGCAGACGCAGTCGACGTCGCGCTTGAGCTGGGGGTGCCGGAGCCATTGGATGCCTGGGTGTCCTGTGCCTGGTTCGGCGCGGCGGTAGCAGATGACCCCTCCTGCCGCAATGGCCGGGGCGGCGCGAACAGGAACCCCTGGCCGAACCGCACGTCATAGTCGAGCAGGTCGATCACGGCGCGCTCGCCCTCGATCCGCTCGGCGATCAGGTCGATGCCGAAGCGGCCGAGCAGGTCGGAGAGGTCGGAAGGGTGGATGTCCGAAGCCGAAGCCTGCCTCGCGTCGAGCAGGAGCGAGGCGGGCACCTTGATGAAGCGCACGCCGCGATCGGCGAGTTCGCGCGGTTCGATGCGCAAATCGGTGACATGGTCGATCGAGAAACGGAAGCCGCGCTGGGCGAGCGCGGCGAGATTCTCGGTCTCGGCCGGGCCGAGATTGCGGAAGGTCGATTGCTTGAATTCCAGCACCAGCGAGGGCGCCAGCGCCCGGTTGGCTTCGAGGAAATCGAGGTATTGCGCGAAGGTCGTGGAATTGCCGAGCGTGGAAGCCGCGACGTTGCAGAACACGCCGACCTCCTTGTTGCGTACCATCAGGCGTCGCAGCACCTGCACGCAGCGCAGCATCACCATGTTGTCGATGCGCCCGATTAGGCCGGAGGCCTCGGCGATGCTGATGAACTCCTCAGCCGCGACCAACTGGTCCCGCTCGTCGCGCAGGCGCGTCACGGCCTCGTAGAAGCGGACCTTGCGCTGCGGCAGCGTCACCATCGGCTGCAGGAAGATGTCGATGCGGTTCTCGTCGATCGCGTTGCGGAGCGTCGCCAGCAATTGGGTCGGGTTGCGGCCGTTGGCGGTCTGAACCGGATTGGCGGTCTGGGTCTGAATCGCCGGCGCTGACGGCCGCGGCTGCGGCGCGGGCGCCGGGGGAGGGGCAGCCGGGCGCTCCTCCTCGAACGTGGCCATCAGGTCGAGCGGCGCCTCCGGCTCCTGCCTTGCGACCGGAGCGGGGGCCGGCACCGGCGCGTGGCCGGCCATCAGATCCTCATGGGCCGACACGGTGGTGGCGAGCTGCCTGACCAACCCGCCGAGCTCGTTGATCTCGCCGACCACCGACTGGATGCGGTCGGAGTTGGTCGAATTGGAGGAGGCGATGCGTGCTTCGATCGTGGCAAGCCGGCGGCCGAACTCGGCGACCTGGCGGGCGAGGTCGGCGGTGCCGCGCGAAAGGTCGGTGATCTGGCCGCCGACGTCGCTGCGGTCGCGCAGTCGCATCGACACTGCATTGTAGAGGATCAGGAAGGTCAGCACCGTCAGTGCCACGATCGCGGATTCGGTTCCGCTGATGCCGGCGACTGCGTAGAGCACGAGCCCGAGCGAGGCGGCGACCAGAACCATGCAGATGGCGATGAAGATCGTCGAAATACGAATCATGCCGCGCGTTACGCCTCAAGAGCTGACTGCCTGACCGGGAAAACACGGGTGGCGTATCGAACCCGTCACGCCGCATGCTCCCCCAAGCGGCATGAGCTTAACATCATTGTTGATTCGAGGGGATAGCGGCCCGATCTCGGAGTCAGGATGGCGCCGCAGCGCCGACCGTGTCGGCCGAGACGGCCTGGCGGGTGCCAAGCGGCTTGGGCGGCCCGGTGGTCGTGTCGCGCAGGGTCTGCCGTTCGATCTCCGAATTCAGCTCGGCCCCGAACATGACGACGATGGCCGACATCCACATCCACATCATCAAGCCGATCGCAGCGCCGAGCGAGCCGTAGGTCGCATTGTAATTGGCGAATTCCGAGAGATACCAGGACAGCAGCGCCGAGCCGGCGATCCAGAGGATCGCGGCCGCCACCGCTCCGACGCTCAGCCATTGCCAGCGTGGGGCGTCGCGGCTGGGCGCGAAGCGGTAGAGGACGGCGAGCGCGGCAAGGAGAATGACGAACAGCACTGGCCATCGCGCCAGCGCCACGATCGTCTTGCTTTCGGGCGCCATGCCGAGGTGATTGAGCGCGAGCGGAAAGGCGACGACAGCGCCTACCATCAGGAGCAGGGCAACGATGCCACCGACCGTGAAAGCCAGCGAGACTGAGTTCAGCCGGATGAAGCTGCGCTTTTCACGCTCTTCATAGGCGACGTTGATGGCGTCGAAGATGGCCTTGACGCCGGCATTGGCGCTCCAGATCGCGAGCAAGAGGCCAAACAGGAAAGTGAAACCAAGGGTCGCGCCGCCGTTCGACACGACCCGGGCGACCTGGTCCTCGACGATCTGGAACGCGCCTTCGGGCAGCATCATCGCGAGCGATTGCAGGTTGGAACTGATCCTCGAGGGGTCGGCGAAGAGGCCATAGAACGAAACCAGAGCCGTGATGGCGGGAAAGATCGCGAGCAGCCCGAAAAAGACGACGCCGCCGGCGGTCGCGAGCAGGCGATCGTCGTCGATGCGCTGATAGGTGCGCCAGAAGACGTCCTTCCAGCCCGCCCAAGGGATCGCGAACGGGCTTTTCGCGCGGCGGCCGCGGCCGGGCTGCGAGGCTGCACCCACCGGGCTCGTTTCCGGCGAATTCGCCTCGCCTTTGCGGTGGTCGTGCGGAGGTCCCGCCCGGACCATGCCGGAATCCTGGAAATACCGTTCCGCGGTGAGCACGAACACGGTCGTGGCTGCCACCAACAGCCAGCTGTCAAATTGTTCGGCGCGCCGTATAGGCATTTCAGGTCTCCGCTCCGTGGCCGTGACGCCGCCGGCGCGCGGCCGTGAGGCCGACCAGCCCAACGGCTGCGAGCATCAGCCCGACTTGCACGGGCCGGTTGGACCGAGCCGGCCACGTGCTGCCGCCATGTCCTGGTTCATGCCCTCGTTCGCCCGGCGCGAGCGGCGCCAGGGGAATTGTCGTCGCGACCTCTTTCACCGCCTGTTTCACCGTTCCGCGCGGGATGCGCGGGGTGGCGATCGCCACGCGCAGGCGGCTGGCGAGCGGCACGATCGGCTTGGTCTTGCGCTTCATCTGGGCCATGGCCACGCCGGCGCAGGCGGCGGCCAGGATCAGGAGCACGCCGCCAACGGCGCCGAACCCCCAGAATTGCCCGTAATGGATTGCAACCCAGCGGTACAGCGCGATCAGGCCGACGAAGAAGGCTGCGACGACGAACAAGCCCGCAACCGCGAGCAGTCCGGCCGCAGTCGCGTACGAGGTCATGCGCCCAGTGGCCTGATTGCTCCGGTCACGGGCATAGGATTGGGCGGCGCGCTTGAGATGGTTGAGCTTGAGCGCGACGCCAGCGCGCAGCAATTCGCCCGATGGCGCAAGCATGCGGTTATCCTCCGAGTGCGAGAAAATTCGTCGGGGGATGAACGTGGCGGTATTTGACTTGTTCCGAACGAGGTCGGACCGCCGTGATGGATCAACCGAGATCGGCTGCCGCGATCCAGAACACTTCGCCCTCGGAGTCCTCGGTGTCGAGCCAGAGCAGCGGCAGTTCAGGAAAGGCCTCGTCGACCAATTCGCGGCCGCGGCCGATCTCGCAGATCAGCCCACCATGCGGCGTCAGGTGGTCGGGCGCGTCGCGCAGGATCCGGCGCACCACGTCGAGACCGTCGGCGCCGCCGTCAAAGGCGAGCTTCGGCTCGGCCCGGCACTCCGGCGGCAACGCAGCCATGCCTTCGGCGTCGACATAAGGCGGGTTGGTGATGATCAGGTCGTATTTGGTGTCACCGAGCGGGGCGAACAGGTCGCCGCGATGCAGGCTGATCCGGTCATCGAGCCCGTATTCGCCGACATTCCGTCTGGCGACGTCGACCGCGCCCTTGGAGATATCGACGGCGTCGATCGTGGCGTTCGGAAAATGCTGGGCGGCGAGGATCGCAAGGCATCCCGACCCCGTGCAGAGATCGAGCACCCGCTCGACCGCGGTGGGGTCATCGATCAGCGAGCCGGCTTCGCCGTCGCCGCCGAAATGCGATTCCAGCAACTCGCCGATAAAGGAGCGGGGAACGATGACGCGCTCGTCGACATAGAACGGCAGGCCGCGCATGTAGATCTTGTTGACGAGATAGGCAGCCGGTTTACGCGTGGTGACGCGCTGATGGATGAGATCGATGATCGTCCTGCCCTCGGCGGCCGTGACGCGCGCGTTGGCAAAAATCTCGAACTGCTCGGGGTGCAGATGCAGGGCTTCACAGACCAGGAAGGCCGCTTCCGCGACTGGATCGGGCGTGCCATGAGCAAAGGCGAGCTTCGCCTCATTGGAGCGGCTCACCGCATAGCGGACGAAATCGACCAGCGTGAGAAGCTCTCCGCGGCCTACTTTCGCGAGCTTTGGCGCGGCGCGGCCGCGCACGCTCTTTTTGGATGTTGTTGCCATCAGGATCGGGTCCAGCGTGCGGCGGCTTCATCGTCGCGGGCCTGGGCCTCGACCCAGCCGGTGCCGGAGGCGCTCTCTTCCTTCTTCCAGAACGGCGCGTTGGTCTTGAGATAATCCATCAGGAACTCGGCTGCCTGGAACGCTGCCTGGCGGTGCTGCGAGGCGGTCAGCACCAGCACGATGTTCTGACCGGGCATGAACCGGCCGACGCGATGGATCACCGTGACGCCGTTGAGAGGCCAACGCGAGGTGGCCTCGTCGGCATGGCGCCTGATCTCCTCCTCGGCCATGCCAGGATAATGCTCGAGCGAGAGCGCGGCGATCTTCGCGCTGTCCTCGTCGCTGCGGCAGATGCCGGAAAAGCTCACGACCGCACCGATGTCGGTGCGGTTCCCGGTCAGCACCGCGATCTCGCGCGCGATGTCGAAATCGTCCTGCTGGATACGGATGGTGACGGGGCAGGTGGTGCCGGGCATGGTCTAGCCGCCGGTCATCGGCGGGAAGAACGCGATCTCGCGAGCGCCCGCGATCGCGGCGTCCGACTTGACGTGGGTATGGTCGATCGCGGTACGGATCACCTTCGGCTTCTCGAACGCGTAGGCGTAGGCTTCGCTTTGGCCGGACAGCCAGGCGATCAGCTCTTCCACGGTGCGCACGGTTGCGGGCGGCTCGATGGTCTCCTCGGCCTTGCCGACGCGCTCGCGCACCCAGGCGAAGTACTTCACCTTCATCCCTCATCCTCCTTGATAAGGTGATGGATGCCGGCCCCGAAATAGTCGTAGCCGGTGTACATTGTGAGGATCGCCGAGGCCCAGAGCAGCGCCAGTCCGATCATCGAGACCATGGGCACCACCTCATCGCCGGCCGGACCAGCCAGCAGGAAGCCGATGGCGATGAGCTGAACCGTCGTCTTCCACTTCGCAAGCTTGGTCACGGGCACGCTGACGCGCAGCGCAGCAAGATATTCGCGCAGGCCCGAGACCAGGATCTCGCGGCACAGGATCACGATGGCGGCCCACAGCGACCAGCCGTGAATGATGCCGTCGGCGGCCAGCATCAGCAGGCACGAGGCGACCAGAAGCTTGTCGGCGATCGGATCGAGCATCCGGCCGAACGCCGATTGCTGATTCCAGATCCGCGCGTAATAGCCGTCGAGGTAGTCGGTGACCGCAGCCGCGATGAAAATGGCGACCGCGACCCAGCGCAGCCACAGCGGGCCGTCCATGATCGACTGTGCATAGATGCACCCGACCACGACCGGGATCGCGGCGATCCGGCCGTAGGTCAGGATGTTCGGGAGGGACATCGCGCGGCTGGTCGTCCCTCGTGTCGTGGCGATGTTCATCCGTCCTACCAATACCGCTGCAGCCTGAAGGTCAACCGTTCCGCTCCCCAAATGGGGTGCGGGATGCGACGACCATATGACCGCGGCCCCCCTTTATTTCACCCCGGCTGGGGATGGAAATACTCGAAAATCCTGCGAGCGCTCTCGGCGCTCACCCCCGGAACCTTGCCGAGATCGGTGATCGAGGCCCGTTCGATCTCCTTCAGGGTTCCGAAATGGTGCAGCAAGGCACGTTTGCGTGACGGACCGATGCCCGGAATCTCCTGCAAGCCGGCCTCGCGGATGTCCTTCTTGCGCAGCTTGCGGTGCGAACCGATGACGAAGCGGTGCGCCTCGTCGCGCAGCCGCTGGATGAAATAGAGCACGGGGTCGCGCGGCTCCAGCTTGATCGCCTCGCGCTCCGGCATGAACAGGGTCTCGCGGCCGGCATCCCGGTCCGGCCCCTTGGCCACCGACATCAGCACCACCTGGGTCAGGCCGAGGTTTGCAAAGATTTCCCGGACCGCGTTGAGCTGGCCGCGGCCGCCGTCGATGATCACGAGATCGGGCCATTGCGGGAAGTCGTCGTCCTTGGTTTTGGCCGCGCCCTCTTCGGGCGGGTTGATCAGGCGCTTGAAGCGGCGCTCCAGCACTTCGCGCATCATGGCGAAGTCGTCGCCCGGCGTGATCCCTTCCGACTTGATGTTGAACTTGCGGTACTGGTTTTTCACAAAACCGTCCGGGCCGGCAACGATCATGGCGCCGACTGCGTTGGTGCCCTGGATGTGGCTGTTGTCGTAGACTTCAATCCGCTTCGGCGCATGCGGCAGGCTCAGGGTCGTGGCCATGGCGTCCAGCAGCCGGCTCTGCGTCGCGGTGTCCGCGAGCTTGCGGCCCAGGGCCTCGCGCGCGTTGGTGAGCGCGTGGGTGACGAGCTCCTTCTTCTCGCCGCGCTTCGGCATGGAAACCTCGACCTTGCGGCCGGCCTTGATCGACAGCGCGTTGGCGAGCAGCTCGCTCTCCTCGATCTCGTGCGAGAGCAGGATATTCCTCGGCGGCGGCTTGTCGTCGTAGAACTGGGCGAGGAAGGAGCCGAGCACCTCTTCCGGCGTATAGGTCTTCTCCGCGCGCGGGAAATAGGCGCGGTTGCCCCAGTTCTGCCCGGTGCGGAAGAAGAACACCTCGACGCAGGAGAAGCCGCCCTCCTGGTGGATGGCGAACACGTCGGCTTCTTCCACGGTGCGCGGATTGATCCCCTGCTGCGACTGGATCGCGGACAACGCAGCGAGGCGGTCGCGGTAGAGCGCGGCGCTTTCGAATTCGAGCTCGCCGGAGGCCTTCTCCATCTCGCTAGCAAGCTCCTGTTTCACCGCATGGCTCTTGCCGGACAGGAAGTCGCTCGCCTCGCGCACCAGGGTCGTGTAGCCGGGGAAGTCGATCTCACGTGTGCAGGGGCCGGCGCAACGGCGGATCTGGTAGAGCAGGCAGGGCCGCGAACGGCTCTCGAAGAAGGAATCCGTGCAGGAGCGGATCAGGAACGCGCGCTGAAGTGCGGTGATGGTGCGGTTGACGGCGCCCGCGGAGGCGAACGGGCCGAAATAGCGACCGGGCCGCGTCTGCGCGCCGCGATGCTTCAAGATCTGCGGCGCCCAATGGTCGCCCGTGATCAGGATATAGGGAAACGACTTGTCGTCGCGCAGCTGCACGTTGAAGCGCGGCCGAAGCTGCTTGATGAGGTTGGCCTCCAGCAGCAGCGCTTCGGTCTCGGTGTGGGTCGAGATGATTTCCACCGTAACTGTGGCGGCGATCATGCGCAGGATGCGCGCCGGCTGCGGCGCACTCTGGCGCGCATAGTTCGACAGGCGCTTTTTGACGTTCTTGGCCTTGCCGACATAGAGCACGTCGGCATTGGCGTTGAGCATGCGGTAGACGCCGGGCGAGGTGGGGGCGAGGCGGACCGCGCGTTCGATCGCCTCGTGGCCGGTCGCCAGCGGCTCTTCGCCGACCGTGCCGCTTTCTTCCAGGATGTCCGGCAGCCGTGCGTCGTCCTCGTCGTCGCCGCTTGCGGTGGCGGGATCGAGGTCCGGCGGCGCCGCTTCCGTTTCCTGGGGCGGGACATCGGGCGCGTTGCCGCGCACGGGTTTGCGTACGCGTGCGTCGTCCGGATTGTCGGTGGAATCGTGAACCATGGTGCGAATTTAGGCGCTGCGGGGGCCGATTTGAAGTTCCGGCCGTGCGGCACGCACAGGATGGCGGCGCAGTTCCCGGTAACGCTTGCTTAAGCCTGTTAACAGCGCGGTAACCCGGCTTAACAGGCCTTTAACCTAAAACTCTCGATAAATCTTACGCGAAAAAGTCGTGGTTCCGTAACCCTGCGGTTTTGCCTCGCGCGGCGGCGCGGGCATCGCACCGGTTGGGACAGTTGCGTTGGAGTGTGTGATGAAGGGGCTCGTTGTGGGCGCAGCCGCGTTGGCTGCAGTCGGCTGGACGGCTTCGGCAGAGGCCGCCGATCTCAATTACGGGCAGCGTGCGCCCTACACGGTCAATCAGCCGCTCAACGCCTATAGCTGGGCCGGTCCGTATCTCGGTGCCAATCTCGGCTACGAATGGGGCTCGGTGAACAACAATCCCGCAAAACCGTCGGGCTTCGTCGGCGGCGTTCAGGCCGGCTACAATTTCCAGAACGGTCCTTGGGTGTTCGGCGTCGAGGGCGACATCCAGGCCGCCGGTGCCGACGACACTTTCGCGCCGTGGAAGTTCTCCAATCCGTGGTTCGGCACCCTGCGCGGCCGCGCCGGCTACGCCTTCAGCAACGTGCTGTTCTACGGCACGGCGGGCCTCGCCTTCGGCGAGCTGCGTGCACAGACGTTCGGCTGGACGGAGTCGCACACCAGCGCCGGTTGGACCATCGGTGCTGGTGCGGAAGTCGGCTTCGCGCCGAACTGGAGCGCCAAGCTCGAATATCTCTACATCGATCTGTCGACGAGTCAGTTCGCGATTACAGGCGTGTCAAACGGCTATAGCGCCAGCGTTGTGCGCGCAGGCGTGAACTATCACTTCTGATACCCAAAGAAGAAAATACCGGACTACAGCCTCCCGGCCGCTCGCGGCCGGGATTTTTTTTCGCCGGTGTTTTCGCGTCGGACTCGCTAGGACAAGATGACCAAATCGACCGCCTTCGGCCCCTTGCCCTTCTTGTCCGGCTCGACTTCGAAAGTAATACGCTGTCCTTCGGCAAGGTCCTTCAGTCCGGCCCGCTCCACAGCAGTAATATGCACGAAGACGTCGCGGCCCCCGTCGTCCGGTTTGATGAATCCGTAGCCGCGCTCACCGTTGAAAAACTTGACCGTTCCCGTCATGGCCATCGGGAAACTCCCCCTCATTGCTCCTCCGTCGTGACGCAGACGCACGTCACGACATGACCGGGCCTTACGAAGCCCGGGAGCTGGCCATCCTTGGGCAGACCATTCGGTCCGACTGGATCTTTCTTAGGCCTTCACTCCGCCGCAACCATTCGCGGAAGCGGAACGTAAAGCCAGTCACTGAAACAGCATAATACGGTTCTCTGCAGATTGACCACCGCTCCTGCATATTTTTCCCAAGATGCCGGAGTGTTACGGCCTCGGCACCTCTAATCGGAATCTGGCAGCGCCACCCTGGCCGAGCGGCATTTCCAGCTCCGGCAGGATCGTCTTGAGCTCGCCGTGCAATGTGTAAGGGGGATTGACGATCAAGAGCCCGGTGGAGCTGAGGGCTGCGCCGTCGGCTTGCGGCGCTACGCTGAATTCAAGCCGCAGGCATTTTCCCGGCGGCTTTGCGGCGGCTGCGAGCCGCGCCACTGATTGCACCAGCGTGTCGGTGGCGCGTCGGCTCTTGGCGGGATACCAGATTACATAGATACCGGTCGGCCATTTCGCGAAGGCCGCCGAGAAGGCCTCGCCGAGCTTGTCGAACTCGTCCTTGGCCTCGAACGGCGGGTCGATCAGGACGATCCCGCGCCGTTCCTTTGGCGGCACGAAAGCCGGCAGTGCCATCCAGCCGTCGAGGTCGACCACGCGGGCCTGCTCGTCGTGGCGGAGCACGCCGATCAGCGCTTTCCGCGCCTTCGGCTCGAGTTCGCAGGCGACGAGGCGGTCCTGCGGCCGCATCAGGGCGCGCGCGATCAGCGGCGAGCCCGGATAGGCCTTGAGCTCGCCCTTCGGATTGAAGGCGCGGACGATGTCGAGATAGGGCTTGGTCAGCGCCATGGCGTCGTTCGACAGCCGCGCCTGCATCAGCCGCGCGATGCCCGTCAGCCACTCGCCGCCGCGGCGCGCCTCGTCGCTTTCGAGATCGTAGAGGCCGGCGCCGGCATGGGTGTCGATGACGCGGAACGCTCCCGGCTTGTCCTGGAGGTAGGTGATGATCCGCGCCAGCACGATGTGCTTGATGACGTCAGCGAAGCTTCCGGCGTGAAAGGCGTGGCGGTAATTCATGCAAGAGCACTACGCCACGTGACGGCTTGAGCAAAGAGGCACGATGCCTGGGCTACCCGCCCCTGATCGGCGGCATTGCCACCTGGTCGCGGCGGCAGGCGCGGCGGTCGATCTCCTCGCAGGCGCGGAATTGAAGGTCCTTGCTGAGGCAGATGCGGACTTCCGATAGCCGCGTCCGGTTGCAGGTGATCGAGACGGCGGCATTGCTGAGGCCCGGGTTGGCCTTGATGAACGCCTCTTCCACCTCCGCCGGCGCCACGGTCTTGGCCTGCGACAAATCGAGATATTCGGCCGGAAACTTGATCGCGGCGCGCGCCTTCCGGATCGTCTCGAAATAGCTGCGGTCGGCGAGCCCCGAGCAGGTGCCGTGCTTGTCCCACTCGTTGAAGATCAGCCCCGGCGCCGGCATCAGATCGAGCATGGAGGAGACGATGCTGCGGTTCAGCCGCGGCGACGGCCGCTGGCAATATTCCGGAAAACCGTTCTCATATTGCGGCCACAGACCGTGGACCACGAAAGCGTAGGGCCGTCCGCTGCACTGGATCTGCGAACGGCCGCCGCGCTCCGCCGCCTCTTCGCAGAAGGAGGGCGACCACGACAGCGACAGCACATAAAAATCGAATTCGCCGGGCGTGTTCTGCCGCTTGTCCTGGGCCTTGGCGCCACCGGCCAATGCAGCCAACCCGGCTGCAAGGGTCACCGAGATCATCAGGCGGGAGAACGAATGCAATCTGGAATGAAACATGGCGACGCCCCTCAACTAGACTGTGCAGATGAGCCTAGCAGGCGATAGGAACATTTCAAGAACAAAATGCGGGCGACCGTCGTTCGGCCGCCTGATCGGTCCTGATCAGAACTTTTTCAGTTATTGCTTGGCGGCGCGGCAGGCCGGGTTGTAGGCCCAGTTGCGGTCGAGCCCAACCACGCACCATTCGACACCCTGGCCGTAGCCGGCGAAGCCGCCATCCTCGACGATCGAGAAGTGCACCTTGCGCATCTTGCCGTCCGTGAGCATGGCCTCGCCGGTGCAATAGCGGCGAGGGATGTTGTCGGATGCCCAGGGCCGGAACGCGGTCTCGTGAACCGCGGCGAAGCCGGTGATCTTCAACGAGGAATTCCAGAACGAGCTTTCTTTCTCCCAGAACTGGCTGGCGATCGTCGGCAGCGCCCTGTCGCATTCGGAGACGTTGCCGTCATAGCGCGGCCCGCTCAGCCAGAAATTCAGCTCCAGCGGATTGGCAGCCCTGGCCTCGCCGAGCGACAGCGCCCCGAACAGGAGGCCGAGCACGGCGGCGAAGCGGAGCGATTTCAGGAAGGTCGAGGCGCGCATGGATGATCCAGACAGCATGATCTGCGAGGGTCCGACGGTGCCGCGAAGGCCGGAGGAGGTCAAGTGCAGCGCGGCAACACTTGCCGACGAGTTGATCGCAATGCTGCACTAGAGGGGCCTTCCGTTCTTTCCACCGCCGCGCTGGCACCGTAAACTGCCGCCAACCAATCGGAGTGACGGGAATGCGAATCATTGCGGCCGCGGGCCTTCTTGCCCTGGGTATGATGGCGAGCCAGTCGGCGCGCGCCGATCTGCTTCCGGTGCCTCCGTTCAAGGGCAACGACACCGGCGGCATCATCGCCTATTCGATGGCAACCCAGACCGATGCGCGGCAGGTCGCGGTCGATCACTGCGCGCGCTACGGCAAGGTCGCCAAATTCCTGGCGGTGCAGGCCTATGAGGGCGGCTACATCTCGTTCTCCTGCCGCTGGGTGCCCTATGGCGCCGCCGAGCAGCCGATCCGCACGCTCTACTGAGGCGCTTTCGCAACGCCGCTATCTCGCAGCCGGGAGCTTCCCACATGACGCGCAAACTCGCTTTGCTCGGCTCTGCACTTTGCTTCGTCTTGTCGGCAGGCAGCGCTCGCGCTGAAGACCTGCCGGTGCGCAAGGCGGGCCTGTGGGAATTGAAGATGGTCAGGACCGGCACGCCCGTGCCCGAGATGACCATGCAGCACTGCACCGACGAGACCGTCGACAAGGAGATGAACAACAACGTCTCGCCGATGGCCAAGCAGATCTGCGCCAAGCAGGACATCAAGAAGACCGCGACTGGCTATGTCAGCGATTCCGAGTGTAGCGTCGCCGGCATCAGCACGACCTCGCATGCTGAGATATCAGGCGATTTCAATTCGGCCTATACGGTGAAGACGTCGTCGCACGCGCAAGGCGGCGCCGCCGGCGCGGCAGGCCGCGACACGACCATGCAGCTCGAAGCGAAATGGCTGGGGGCCTGCAAGCCGGACCAGAAGCCCGGCGATATCGTGATGCCCGGCGGCTTCAAGATGAACGTGCGCGACATGGACAAGCTGAAAGCGCTGTTGCCGAAGTAGGGAAGATCGTAGCCCGGATGGAGCGAAGCGAATCCGGGGCCGGTGCATCGATCGCGAAGAAAGAATCCCGGATTGCGCTACGCTCCATCCGGGCTACATCACCGGTTACACCGGTATCCGCACGCTCGCCCTTAATCCGCCCATCGGGCTGTCGCCAAGCGTGATGTCGCCGCCGTGCGAACGCGCTATATCGCGGGCGATCGCGAGGCCAAGACCCGTGCCGCCTTCGTCCTGGTTGCGGGCGTTGTCCAGCCGCAGGAATGGCTTGAACACCTCTTCGCGCAGATGGGCGGGAATGCCCGGCCCGTCGTCGTCGACCGTCACTGTCAAATAACGGTGATCGCGCTGGCCGGTAATGGCGATGCTCTTGCCGTAGCGGGCGGCGTTGGTGACGAGGTTGGCGAGGCAGCGCTTGAACGAGGCCGGCTTTACCGTGACCACGGGCAGCCCGTTGAACGCGACGGTCGCCGTGTGGCCGTGGCGTTCGGCGTCGCTGCGCAGCTCCTCGAGCGCTTGCGCCATGTCGGTCGGCTGCGACTGCTCGCCGGAATCGCCCCGGGCAAAGGCGAGGTAGTCCTCGAGCATCATCGACATCTCGTCGACGTCCTTGCGCATGCCCTCCATTTCGGGGCTGTCGCCGATCAGCGCCAGCTCGAGCTTGAACCGCGTCAGGATCGTGCGCAGATCGTGGCTGACGCCGGCGAGCATTGCGGTGCGCTGCTCCATCGTTCGCTCGATGCGCGATTTCATTTCGAGGAAGGCGACCGATGCGCGCCGCACCTCGCGCGCGCCGCGCGGGCGGAAATTCGGCGCCTCGCGGCCCTTGCCGAAGCTTTCGGCGGCGTCGGCAAGTCGCAGGATCGGCTTGATCTGGTTGCGCAGGAATAGCACCGCGACGATCAGCAGGATCGAGGACGTGCCGACCATCCAGAACAGGAAAATCTCCGAGTTCGAGGCATAGGCGGCGCTGCGTTGCGCGAACACGCGCATCACGGCGTCGTCGAGCTGGATCCGGATCTCGACAAGGTTGGAGCGGCCGACCGTGTCGATCCAGAAGGAGCGCCCGATCTGGCGGCCGAGCTGCACCGACAGCGTCTGGTCGAGCAGCGAGAAGAACGGCTTTGGTCCCGGCGGCGGCATGTCGCCGGCCGGGAGGAAATCGACGACGAGGCCGAGGCGCTGCTGCGCGATGCGGCGGATCTGGTCGCGATCCCGGTCTTGCGGATAGCCCTTGTAGACGTCGATCAGCGCGGCGATGTCCTGCACCACGGCGGCCGACAGGCGGCGTGTCACCGTGTTCCAGTGCCGCTCCATGAACACGAAGGCGACCACCGATTGCAGGATCACCATCGGCACGATCATGATCAGCAGCGCACGCGCGTAGAGGCCGGTCGGCATCCAGCCCTTGAAGGCGTTGCCCATCCAGCCATTGGCGGCAGAGACGCGGCCGGCGGCGCTCTTCAAAAGCGTCAGGCCGGTATCGATCGTGCTCATCGGTGGCGCTTCACTTTATTATGGCGAGGCTACCAGCCGATAGCCGATGCCGCGCACGGCCTGGAGGAACAGCGGATTGGCGGGATCGGTCTCGATCTTGCGCCGCAGGCGGTTGATCTGCACGTCGACGGCGCGCTCGTTGACGCTGCCATTGCCGGTCAGCGCGCTGCGCGGCACGGTCTCGCCCGGTGTCTCCGATAAAATCCGCAGCATCTCGCGCTCGCGGTCGGTGAGGTGAATGACGTCTTCGCCCTGACGCAATTCGCCGCGGTCGAGGTGATAAATGTACGGGCCAAACGCGATCTTCTCGACCGCAGCGGCCTGCGGCGGCGGCGCGGCGCGCTTGAGGATGTTGTTGATGCGCAGCGCAAGCTCGCGCGGCTCGAACGGCTTTGCGACGTAGTCGTCGGCACCGATCTGCAGGCCCTCGATGCGCGCTTCGGCTTCGTGCCGCGCCGTCAGCATCACGATCGGCACCGAGGACGAGGTCCGGATGAAACGGGCGAGATCGAAGCCGGTCTCGCCGGGCATCATGACATCGAGGATCAAGAGGTCGAAGTGCAGGCCCATCAGCTTCGCGCGAGCGTCGCTGGCGCTGGCGGCGGTCGAGACGCGATAGCCTTCGCCTGCAAGGAAGCGTGAGAGCAGATCGCGGATGCGGCGGTCGTCGTCGACCAGCAGGAGATGCGGGGCATCGTCGGCGGGGCGTGCCGGCGGGCGTGCGAGCGTGGCAGCGAGCGGCACGGTCACTCCTTGTCCTGATTGACGGTGGCAAAGATCGTCTCGAGCACCTTGTCCGGATCGTCGCGGTCGATCATCGCGCGCAGGAAGCGCTTGACGGTCTCGGCATCCTGCGGCGCCATCTCGGCGAGCGCCTTGGTGATGCGCGTGGTCTGGAGGCCGGCGAGCTTCTGCACCAGCGCCTCGCCCTTCGGTGTCGCAAACAGCAGGCGTTGGCGGCGATCATTGTCGCCGGTCTTCTGCACGATGTAGCCCTCGTCGAGGAGCTGCTTGAGCACCCGGCCGAGCGATTGCTTGGTGATGCGCAGGACGTCGAGGAGGTCGGCGACCTTGAGCCCGGGATAACGATAGACGAAGTGCATGACGCGGTGATGGGCCCGGCCGAAGCCGAATGCCTCCAGCTCCTGGTCGGGATCGCCGACGAAATCGCGATAGGCGAAGAACAGCAGTTCGATGATATCCCAGCGCAAATTGCCTCCGTCGTCTGCGGCCGGCCGCGGCCCGGCAGCGTCTTGAGAAGGAGTCGCGAAATTTATGTCAGGCATATTGACGTATCTTGGTTTGAATGTTACAAAACGATCAGCCCGTACGAAATTTTAGATCGTTTCGCATCGGGTGGGCATCGAAGCAAGGCGGCCGCACAGGGCCGGACAGGCGGCGACGGCCGGAGCAGATCTACCGTGCGATTGTCGAACGGCATTTCGGCAAAACATACTGGACTTCCGTCTTCCGCAAAAGCATGTCCTCGGTGACATGCTGGCCACGGAAACCGGCCGTAACAAGGCTGGCGGCGGTTCGGCCAGAAACCAATCGAGCCAGCCGGGCCCAAATCAGGGCAGGCGGGTGCCAGAACGGCGCCGCCACCGGCAGCGGGAGGCAAGGACATGAGCATGAAATTCGACATCCAGCCCGCATCCAATCCGATCCCCGAGAAGGATCGGGTCGCCAAGCTGGTGGACCCCGGCTTCGGGCGGGTCTTCACCGATCACATGGCGGTGGTCCGCTACAACCAGGCCAAGGGCGGCTGGTACGAGGCGCGTGTCGAGGCCCGCGCTAATTTTCAGCTCGATCCGGCCGGCGCCGTCCTGCACTACGCCCAGGAAATTTTTGAGGGCCTCAAGGCCTACAAGCGCGACGACGGCGGCGTGAACCTGTTCCGACCCGACGCCAATGCACGGCGCTTCAAGGACTCGGCCGACCGCATGGCGATGGCGCAGCTTCCCGAAGACGTCTTCATCGAGGCGGTCGAGCAAGTCGTGCGCATCGACCGCGCCTGGATGCCGGGCGGCGAGGGCAGCCTTTACCTGCGCCCGTTCATGATCGCGAGCGAGACCTTCCTCGGCGTCAAGCCGTCGTCCGAATACATCTTCGCGGTGATCGCCTCGCCGGTCGGCTCCTACTTCAAGGGCGGCCCCGCGCCGGTCTCGATCTGGGTGTCCGAGAATTACACGCGCGCTGCGGTCGGCGGCACCGGCGCCGTCAAATGCGGAGGCAACTATGCCGCAAGCCTGCGCGCGCAGGCCGAAGCGATCCAGCACGGCTGCGATCAGGTCGTCTTCCTCGATGCGATCGAGCGCCGCTACATCGAAGAGCTCGGCGGCATGAACGTGTTCTTCGTGTTCGACGACGGCTCGCTCTCGACGCCGCCGCTCGGCACCATCCTGCCCGGCATCACCCGCGATTCCATCATCGCGCTGGCCAAGGACGCCGGCAAGACCGTGCGCGAGGAGCCGTACTCGCTCGACCAATGGCGCAAGGATGCGGCAAGCGGCAAGCTGAAGGAGGCGTTTGCCTGCGGCACCGCCGCCGTGATCTCGCCCATCGGCACGGTGCGCTCGGTGAGCGGCGATTTCGAGATCAGCGGCGGCGCGGCCGGCCCGGTCGCCATGGGCCTGCGCAAGCAGCTCGTCGACATCCAGTACGGCCGCACCAACGATCCGCACAACTGGATCCGCAATCTGTCTTGATTTTTGCCCCCTCTCTCTCTCTCCGCTCGCGGGGAGAGAGAGGCGCAATGAACGCGACACGATGATCGTACGACAAAGTCCGAGACCTCGAATACCTGGACATCGCGATCATGACATCCACTCTTCCCCAGTCCCTGAAATGGGTGGTTCTTGCCGCGGTCACCGGCATCACCGTATGCGGCATTCTGACCATCGGCCCCAAGCCGGATGTCTCCGCTGAGGGCCGTTCGCCCGTCGTCGACGTGCGCACTACCGATCCGGAGATGAACACCGCGATCGCGCGCGCCCGTGGGACGCTGCCGACCTTCTGGGCCTCCTACGAGGCGCCGAAGCCGTCGGAAACTGGGCATGCCCTGAAGGTGCACTTTTCGACCCGCAAAGGCGGTGAGCACATCTGGATGGCCGACGTGAAGAAGCTACCCAATGGGGCCTATTCCGGCCTCTTCGCCAACGAGCCACGCGATCTGCCCGGCAAGCGGGCAGGCGACAAGGTCGAATTCACTGAAGCTGACATCTCGGACTGGATGTTCATGCGCAACGACAAGATCGTCGGCGGCGAAACCATCAAGCCGACGCTGAAGTCGCTGCCGAAAGCGGACGCGGATGCGCTCCGGGCACGGATGGAGCAGCCGTAAGGAACTAACCGGCAGTTGCCGCTTCGCGCGTCGGCTGGTAAATGCCGCGCATGGCCGAAAAACCCAAAAAACCGCAGAAACTGAAGGCGCGCTTGCCGCGCGGGCTCGAGGATCGCGATCCCGCCGCGATCCGGGCGACGCGCGAGATGGTGGAGAAGATCCGCGCCGTCTACGAGCTCTACGGGTTCGAGCCGGTGGAAACGCCGGCGATGGAATACACCGATGCGCTCGGCAAATTCCTGCCCGACCAGGATCGTCCGAACGAGGGCGTGTTCTCGTTCCAGGACGACGACGAGCAGTGGATCTCGCTGCGCTACGATCTGACCGCGCCGCTCGCGCGCTATGTCGGCGAGCGCTACGGGACCGACGGTCTTGTGTTGCCCTATCGCAGCTATCGCGTCGGCTATGTCTTCCGCAACGAAAAGCCCGGCCCCGGCCGCTTCCGCCAGTTCATGCAGTTCGATGCCGACACGGTTGGCTCGGCAACGCCGGCGGCCGACGCAGAGATCTGCATGATGGCGGCCGACACGATGGAAGCGCTGGGCATCGCGCGCGGCTCCTATGTGGTGAAGGTGAACAACCGCAAGGTGCTCGATGGCGTTCTGGAAGCAATCGGGCTCGGTGGCGAAGAGAACGCGGGCCGCAGGCTGACCGTGCTGCGCGCGATCGACAAGCTCGATAAGTTTCCTGCCGAGGAAGTTCGCAAGCTGCTCGGTCCCGGTAGATGGGATGGCGGCGAAGAAGGCAAAGGTGACTTCACGAAGGGCGCCAATTTGAGCGCGTCGGAGGCCGACGTCGTTCTTGCCATCACCAAACCGCGCCACGATTGGAAGGAGGCGATCGCCGCGGCGGAAACCTATCTCGCCAAGAGCGAAGTCGGTCAGGCCGGCGTGAGCGAGCTGGAAGAGATCGCCAAACTGGTGACGGCGTCGGGTTACGGCGCAGACCGCATCAAGATCGATCCGTCCGTCGTGCGCGGCCTCGAATATTACACCGGTCCCGTCTACGAGGTCGAATTGCTGCTCGACACCAAGGACGAAAAAGGCCGTCCGGTCCGGTTCGGCTCGGTCGGCGGCGGTGGACGCTATGACGGCCTGGTCTCGCGCTTCCGCGGCGAGCCGGTGCCAGCGACCGGGTTCTCGATCGGCGTGTCGCGGCTTCAGGCGGCGCTGACGCTGCTCGGCAAGCTCGACACGAAGCCCGGGTTCGGCCCCGTCGTCGTCACCGTGTTCGATCGCGATCGCGTCGCCGACTACCAGAAGATGGTGGCGTCGTTGCGCAGCGCCGGCATCCGCGCCGAGCTCTATCTCGGCAATCCCAAGAACATGGGCAACCAGCTCAAATATGCGGATCGCCGCAAAGCGCCGTGCGTCATCATCCAGGGCTCGGATGAAAAAGCGCGTGGCGAGGTGCAGATCAAGGATCTGATCGAGGGCGCCAAGGCGGCGGCCGCGATCGCTTCCAACCAGGAATGGCGCGAGAGCCGCCCGGCGCAGTTCTCGTGCAGCGAGGCCGACCTCGTCGCCAAAGTGCGCGAGGTGTTGGCGCGCCATGACGTGAGCTGGGGCTAGCCATTCGCTGACGCCGGCATGCCCGGGCTTGTCCCGGGCATCCACCTCCTGTTTGATGACGCCCGTCAATGGCCGGTGTTCGGCCCCAAGGGAGAGAAAAATGCCTGAGATCACTGTCAGCATGGCCGAAGGCCGCACCGACGAGCAAAAGGCCGGCATGATGCGCGACATCACCCAGGCACTGGTGAAGAACCTCGGCGTCGATGCCGACGCCGTCGTCATCCAGATCAACGAAGCCCCGCTCCGCCACAAGATGAAGGGCGGCAAGACGTTCGTGGAGCGCGCGGCGGCTGCGAAGAAATAGTCACCCCTGTAGCTGCAAACGCAACTGTCGTCCTGGCGAAAGCCAGGACCCATTATCCAAACGGCAGTTGTTGCAGCAGGTCGTGGTTTAGACCGCGCATGACAATTTTCAGTCGGGGTAATGGGTCCCGGATCGGCGCTCGCTTTGCTCGCTTGTCCAGGACGATGAGTGAGGTCCCATGGACGCTCGTGACTTCATCAAGGTCGGCATGAGCGCCGAGCGCACGCTGGTGGTGCCGGTGGAGCGCACGGTTGGGCATTTCGTGCCCGGCATGCCGATGGTCTATGCGACGCCGATGATGATTCTGGAAATGGAGA
Organism: Bradyrhizobium sp. WSM4874; assembly: GCF_055811835.1. Lineage (NCBI taxonomy): Bacteria > Pseudomonadati > Pseudomonadota > Alphaproteobacteria > Hyphomicrobiales > Nitrobacteraceae > Bradyrhizobium > Bradyrhizobium sp. WSM4874. The sequence continues at coordinate 92,320 of NZ_JBVVPR010000019.1, read as the reverse complement.
TGACGTCGGGCGACGCGATCCGCAGCGCCCTTCAGCCGGGCTGGGTCACCGTCGGCACCGAGGTCGACATCCGCCATCTTGCAGCAGCCCTCGTCGGCGCGACGGTGCGGACCAGCGCGAAGGTCTTCGCAGTCGAGCGCCGCGTCATCCGCTTCGAGGTCGAGGCCTTCGAGGGCTCGCGCAAGCTCGGCGAAGGCCGCCACGCACGCGGGCTCGTCAATGTCGCGATGTTCAACAAGCGGCTGGGGGCGACGTAGTCCCGCGCTCTAGCTACTTCGCCAATTCCTTCGACCGCTGCGTCGCCGCCGCGATCGCGCGGATCATCAGATCGCGCAGGCCGGGCTCGCCCATCAGCACGCCGAGTGCCGCGGCCGTGGTGCCGCCGGGCGAGGTGACGTTCTGGCGCAGCGTGCCGGAGGCAAGCTCCGACTGGTGGAGAAGTTCACCCGAGCCGGCGACGGTTTCGCGCGCGAGTTTTGTCGCTAGCGCCTCGGGCAATCCCGCCTCGACGCCGGCGCGCGCGAGCTCTTCGGCAAGCAGAAACACATAGGCCGGGCCCGAGCCGGACACCGCAGTCACCGCGTCCATCAGGCTCTCATCGTCGACCCATTCGACCGAGCCGGTGGCGCGTAGCAGCGCATCGGCGACCGCGCGTTGCTGTGCGCTGACATTGTTCGCGGCGACAGCCACCGTGATGCCGCGACCGATCGCGGCCGGTGTGTTCGGCATCGCGCGCACCACCGCGCCGCCGCAGATCTCTTGAAGCGAGGCGATCGTGGTTCCCGCCATGATCGACACCACGAAGGTCTTGTCCGAGACGAATGGCTTCAGCTTGGCGCCGGCCTCGCGGAACATTTGCGGCTTCACCGCGATGACGAGCGTCTCGACCTGGCCCGCCGTCGTCACATCAGGATTGAGCGCAACCCCCTTGCCGGCAAGCGCGGTGATCTCGGCCGAGACGTGCGGATCAATCACCGCGACGCGGTGCGGATCGAGCCCTCCCGAAAGCCATCCGGTCAGCATCGCGCCGCCCATCTTGCCCGCGCCGGCGAGCAGGATGGTGCCGGTGATGTTCTCGAGAGTGCTGTTGCTCGTCATAGCCGTTGCCACCGCCGTCGTCCTGGCGAAAGCCAGGACCCATTACCACGGCTGGTTCTAGTGGAAGGATGGCAGGGCAACAAGCATCGCGAGCTACACAAAGACCTCGCGGTATGGGTCCTGGCTTTCGCCAGGACGACGATGGAGAAAGCTGGGCTCGCTCGCCGCCTCGGGAGAGTGCGCTTACGCCTCGCCCACCGTATCGAACATGGCCGCGTCCATGGCTTCCGTCGTGGACTTGCCCGCCCACACCACGAACTGGAACGCCGGGAAATAGCGTTCGCAGGCGTGGATGGCACCGGCGAGCATGGCTTCGCACTGCCCGGTGGAAGCGATGAGCCCGCCCGGCAGCACCAGGGCCTGCCTGTGCATGATCATGCCGGTGGTGGTCCACAGGTCGAAGTGCCCGACCCATAGCTGCTCGTTGACGGCGGCCACGAGCCGCTGCACCTCCGGTCGCCGCGCAACCGGAATCTTCATGTCGAAAGCGCAGGCCAGATGCAGCGCCTCGATCTCGCCCATCCAGGTGAAGGAGATCTGATAGTCAGTCCATTGTCCCTTGGAGACAATCGTGAGTTCGTCTTCGCCGGAGCGTTCGAACGGCCAGTTGTTGCTGGCAGCGATATCCTCGACCACCGCGAGCGGATGGTTCTTGGAATCGATAGTGCCTTCGAGCAGGGACATGCCGTCTCGACCTCTTGCCTTTTTGTTGTCTTTGATACGCACGCGGTTGGTCCGGCGCGCGCTCCCTTTAAATTCGTTAAGGCGATCCCTCGGAGTCGCTGTCGCGATCTCCTCGGATCAAGCGCGGGCTTGTCGCGGATCAACTGATGTGATTTGCGGAATCTGCGCAACTGGCTGCCGAGTCCGTCCACAAGCCAGGACTCGTTCGTCCACAGCTCATCTCGGCCACAATTATTAACGGGAAGAACAAATCGGAATCGGATTCGATGGCCCGCCAATCGTTAATTCCGTCGCGTGCCCCTGGACCGCCATGGCGGCATGGGACCATGCGGTTTTCCCATGCGGAACCCGCTTGCCGCGGCCCCCAACCGGCGTCATATTTCGGTCAGGCCGTTCATTCCGGACGGCCGATGTTCTCAGGGCGGGGTGAAAGTCCCCACCGGCGGTAAGGGCCGTAAGGCCTAAGCCCGCGAGCGCCTTCCTCCAAGTCTGTTGCTGAGGGGAAGGGTCAGCAGATTCGGTGCAACTCCGAAGCCGACGGTTAAAGTCCGGATGAAAGAGAACGGTCGGTGGCAGACGCATCGCAGGATGCGGCTGTTTGTCGTTCCGTGTGCCCTGATTCTGGTCCTTAACTGAGGAAAGCCATGAATCAGATGTTGCAAGACCCCCAAGCCGAAACTTCCAAGGCCGAAATTTCCCAACCAACCCAAACGCCACCGCCGGTTCCGCAGGATCCGGCGCCCGAGCACCCGCGCTTCGCGAAACCGCAGCGGGTGGCCTTCGTGCAGGCCTGCTGGCACCGCGACGTGGTCGAGGAGGCCCGTATCGCCTTCGTGAAGGAGGCGGCAGCGCGCCACCTCAATCATGTCGACGTGTTCGAGGTGCCGGGCTCGTTCGAGATCCCGCTGCATGCGCAGATCCTCGCCAAGACACGGCGCTACACCGCGATCGTCGCGGCCGGCCTGGTCGTCGACGGCGGCATCTACCGCCATGAGTTCGTCGCCGACACCGTGATCAAGGCGCTGATGGACGTGCAGCTGCGCACCGAGGTGCCCGTGTTCTCCGCGGTTCTGACGCCGCAGCAATTCCACGAAACCGAGGTGCACTACGATTTCTTCCGCAAGCATTTTGCGATCAAGGGCGTCGAGGTGGCGGCCGCCTGTGCGGAGACATTGCTCGGGCTCGAACGCCTGCGCGGCCAGGTCGCCGCGGGAATCGCGTAACGCAGCGCAACGACCATCCCTCATCCCGAGGGGCGCGAAGCGCGTCTCGACGGATGAGGGGCGATCGCCGCCGTGTTCGTCATCAGCCGAGCGAGACCCCCGCCTTGGCGCGGCTGATTCCGAGGGCCAGGATGCGCTGCAGGAGTGCCGGATATTTGAGTCCGGCATGTTGAGCCGCTGTGGCGAACTCCTGGCTCTTCGCAATCTCGGGATTGGGATTGGCTTCGATGAAATACGGTGTGCCGTCGGCGGTGAGACGAAAATCGATGCGCGCGTAGCCGTCGAGGCCAAGCGCCCGATAGATGCGTTTCGCGGCCCGCTGGATCCTGGCGGTCACTTCCGGCGCCAGATCCTTCGCTGGCCCGTCGACGATGCCGACCTTCTCCTGATAATCGGTGTCGTGCTTGGCCTTCTCGGTGGCGATGTGCCGTGAAGAGCGGCCGCCCATGCTGCCGAATTTCAACTCCCAGATCGGCAGAACGCGTAAGCGGTTGTTGCCGAGCACGCCGACGTAAAGCTCTCGCCCCTCGATGAACTGCTCGGCGATGGCGGCGGATTCGACCCGCTCGTGGATAAAGGCGACCCGCTCCGCCAGCTTTTCGTCGGTGTCGACGATCGAGGCTTGCGAGATGCCGAACGAGCCATCCATGTTCAGGCTCTTGACGATCAGCGGCAGCGCAAGACGCGTCGGGCGTTTCACCTTGCGGCGCATCGGGAAGACGGCAAAGGCCGGAGCGGCGATCCGGCGGTGATGCACCAGCGTCTTGGACAAATCCTTGCCGCGGGCCAGGGTCAGGCCGCGCGGATTGCACCCGGTATAAGGGACCTTCATCAGCTCGAGATAGCTCGCGATGTGCTGGTCGAAGGCGACGTTGTTGTGGAATTCCTCCAGCAGCGTGAAAACCACGTGCGGCTTGAACTCCTCGATCGCCTCGCGCACCGGCTTGATTTCCTCCTGCGCACCGAGCGGTCGAACCTCGTGGCCGGCTGCGCGCAAGGTGCTCACCACGTCGTATTCGGTTTTCCACGCATTGATCTCCTGCGGGCTGTATCCGTCGGAGGAGTCCGGGGGCAGGAAGTCCGGATGCATGAGGACCAGGATGCGGAGACGTCTCATAGCGCGATCCATTTTCGCTGAGACGGGCCAAACATCGTGTGCATCGTCTTGGCGGTCACGAGGACGATGAAGTCGAGAACGAGCTTCTGTTCGGGGCCGACGGCGCGCAGATCGAGCTCGCGACAGCGGGAGATCATCTCGTCAAGCACGGCATCGAGTGTAAGCTGATTCTCGCCCGTCCATCGCGCCACCAGCTGCCTGATATGGGCGCGGTGTCGCCGGATCAGGGCCGAAGCCGGCTTCGACCGGTGATGCCGTGGATCGGCTGAAAACAGCCGGGAGAGATCGCGGTCGTAGGTCTTGGGGGGCGTGAAGGCGTAGAACGCCTGCTTCTTCTTGTAGTGCTCTTCGAGCGTCTGGCTGAGCCGACCCAGCGTATCGACACGCTCCCGCGTCGTGACCGGCGGCCGCTTTCCCGCGATCTCGCCCATCAGCTCGTCGACATATTCGAGCTTCTTTAGCGCCGGCCAGCCGGCATATCGCGTCCGCCAGTTCGAGCGCGGCCGCAGCCACACCGCAAAGGTCTCGGCGAAATCCTCGTCCGGATGGCTCTGCGCGTACCACAGCCGCAGATGCTGGACGTAGCGCCGGCTGGCTGGATTGGGCCGGTAATAGCGCGGGTAGTGTTTCGACGACGGGCCGAACAGTTGCTGCCAGCGCCGGCGGCGCTGTAGCTGGTAGCCGTGCTGTATGGCGTGGCCCGCTTCGTGACGGAGGATGGCCATGCATTCGCGCCAGGTTCCACCCTCGACGTCGAACATCATCTTCTTCTCGAGCTTCATCAGGCGGGGATGAGCGAGATAGAACGGAATGGCGATGCCGGGAACGCCGCCCGGACTGAACCATTCGCTCGACATCCATGTGTGCGGCCGCAGCCGGATATCCCGTTCTTCCAGCTCCTCGTAGAGCGTGCTGACGCAGTCCTCGAGCCAGGTGCCTTCGACCGTAACCCTCAGGCTGGAGAGGCGTTGCTTGAGCAACTCGTCATCCGACAGCTTGTCCCAGGCAAATTTCCGGCGTGGCATCGGGCATCCAGAGGGCAGAGATGACTCGGGATTCGGATGATGTCATGGGCGGTCGTTGGCAACAACCCGGGGGCTGCCTCGTAAGGGACACGGTAGACGCTCGCACTCCCTCCGCCCGCAAGCGGCCAGAGGCGGAAAAAATCAGTCGAACAGGCTCGACACCGACTCTTCCGCCGCGGTGCGCGCGATCGCGTCGGAGATCAGGCTGGCGATCGGCAGCGTGCGGATGTTCGGCGCCTTGCTCACCGCATCCGTCGGCAGGATCGAGTCGGTGATCACCAGCTCCTTCAGCCTGGAGTTTGTGATCCGGGCGGCCGCGCCGCCGGAGAGCACGCCGTGGGTGATGTAGGCGTAGACGTCCTTGGCGCCCTTGGCGATCAGCGCGTCGGCCGCGTTCACCAGCGTGCCGCCGGAGTCCACGATGTCGTCGATCAGGATGCAGGTGTAGCCGGCGACGTCGCCGATCACGTTCATGACCTCGGATTCACCCGCCCTCTCGCGGCGCTTGTCGACGATCGCGAGCGGGGTGTTGATGCGCTTGGCGAGGCCGCGCGCGCGCGCCACGCCGCCGACGTCGGGCGAGATCACCATCGTCCTGGAGAGGTCGAACTTGTCCTTGATGTCGCGCACCATCAGCGGCGCCGCGTAGAGGTTGTCGGTCGGGATGTCGAAGAAGCCCTGGATCTGGCCGGCATGCAGGTCGAGCGTCATGACACGGTCGACGCCGGCCTGCGTGATCAGATTGGCGACGAGTTTTGCCGAGATCGGCGTGCGCGAACCCGATTTGCGGTCCTGCCGGGCGTAGCCGAAATAGGGCAGCACCGCGGTGATGCGGCGCGCCGAGGAGCGGCGCAGTGCGTCGGTGATGATCAGCAATTCCATCAAATGGTCGTTCGCCGGGAACGAGGTCGACTGGATGACGAAGGCATCCGAGCCGCGCACGTTCTCCTGGATCTCGACGAAGATCTCCATGTCGGCGAAGCGCCGTACCACCGCCTTGGTCAGCGGCAGGTCGAGACCCTGCGCGATGGCCTGCGCGAGAGCCGGATTGGAGTTGCCGGCGACGAGCTTGATGGAGCCGTTCTTGGCCGACATGGACGCTTCCTCCCGCGCTTTGCTGGACACGATGTTCAACATCAAACAATACCCACTCGAAGCACGGTTACGACGGGCGAGGAAATATCAGGCCGGGGGCTGCGATGGCAACCCGGGAGGCTACGTTTTCCCTGCGAAATCCTGAGTCCGGCCAACGGTTTGGCTGGAAGTTGGGGCCGTGGTTTCGCGGGGGTTATCGCTCGGCATAGCCCAGCGCCGAGGCCGGCATCTCGGCCACCGGGGCCTCCGGCATCACGCTCGCCACGGCCGGCCCGCGCAAGCCGGGAGCCGAGCCCGGCGCATCCGGCGTTCCGTTGATCATGTTGGAAAGTCCGCTGAATCCGGCTTGGGCGATCTTCCGCAGCACGAGGTCGTCGGCCGCGCTCCAAGGATCGCGGCCGCCCTTGGCCGCAGTCGGTTCCTCGCCGGAAAGGCGCAGCGCCCGCTGCTGGTTGGCGTCGTAGACGTCCCAGACCCAGGCGATCACGGTCTTGCCGCGCACGATCTGGGCGGAGAGGTAGCTGCGCACGCGGTAGGCAGCCGTCCCCTCGCGCGAGACCACGGACAGGCTGCGCAACTTGGATTCGCTGTCGAGCACGCCGACCATGCGGTCGAACACTTGCGCCGGCGGCCCGTCGATCGATTCGAACGCGACTGTCGCCCCCGAGCCGGCGCTCGGCGCCATCGCATAGGAGTTCGCGGCACCACCGCCACCGGCACAGCCGCCGAGGGCTGTCGCAGCCGTCAGCAGCATGACCGCCAGCACGCGCGAACCCGCGCGGCGCAAGATGAATGACGCGTCCCTCATTATGGAGGGCAGCGATATCGTTAAAACGCATTAACGTCTAGGGCGGGGGCGCCACAGGCCACTGTCATCGCGCGCAGGCATAGCCCCGGAATGACACGGGGTTGCCGTTGTGTTCACACTTCGAGCGCGATCGCGTGAACGTGGCGGCCGTAATCCGGCTCCTTGCGATGTACCGAGCGGCGGTAGCTGAAGAAGCGTTCGTCGGCGTAGGTGTCCAGACCGAGATCGTCGATCATCAGGATGCCCGCGGCTTCCAGACGCTTGCGGATGAAGCCGGCGAGATCGAACATCGCGTGTCCTTCGCGCACCGACGGGATGAAGAACATGGCGTTGTCCGCATCCGCCTCGATGAAGCGCGTCACGAACTCGTTGCCGACTTCATAACTGTCCTGGCGGATCAGCGGGCCGACCGCGGCGATGATGCCGCCGCGCGAGGCGCCGAGTTTCTCCATCGCCGAAATGGTCTGCTCCAGGACGCCGGTGAGCGCGCCCTTCCAGCCGGCATGCGCGCCGCCGATCACGCCCGCATTGGGGTCGACGAACAGCACGGGCCCGCAGTCGGCGGTGGAGACGCCGAGCGCGATGCCGGGCACCTTCGTCACCAGCGCATCGCCCTTCGGCCGCGGCCCGCTCGGCCACGGCGCGTCGGCCACGAGCACGTCGGGCGAATGGATCTGGTGCAGGCTGAGAAAGCGTTCCGGTGCGACGCCGACATGCTCGGCCATGCGGCGGCGGTTCTCCGCGACAAGGGCCTGATCGTCATTGGAGCCGAGCCCGCCGTTCAGCGCGGAATAGATGCCGCCCGAGACGCCGCCTTCGCGGGTGAAGAAGGCATGGCGCAGGCCCGGCACCGCCGACAGCAGCGAGGAGGCAAGCGTCATGAACCGTCTCCGGCGCGTTCGAGATCGCTGAGGCCCGCAAGGCCCGTCAGCCGCGGCTCGGAGATGCCGAGCACCTTGAACATCGAACCCATGCCGCTGCGCCCGGTTTCGGTCAGGCGCTTGAGTGCGATCGAAATGTCGGTGGCAACGTCGGGCGCCGCCTTCTGCATCAAGGCGGCTGCACGGGTCTCGATGCCGACGCGTTTGAGGAAATCGCCCTGCGTCACCGGCCCGTGCACGCGGGCGCCCACGTCCTCCGCTCCGCGCGCGAGCGCCTGGAAGTCGACATGGGCTGTGACGTCGGCCTGGCCCGGCGCCTTCAGGGGATCGGTGAAGGTGTGGCGCGCGATCGCCTGGAAGGTGTCGCCGGCATCGCTGCGCAGATGGCCGTAATCGATGATCAGCGCCGCGCCGTCCTGGTCGCGCACGCGGCTGGCGAGCTTCATGATCTCCGCATCGGGCCGCCATTCGAACACGGCCCCGACGGGCGCGGCGCGGACCAGAGGCGGCAACAGCACCTCGAAGCGCGGCGTCGGCTCGGCCGCCGCGCCGAATTGAAGTTTTCCGTTGGCGTCGACCTCGATCACGCGCTCGTGCCAGCCGTTCTCGTGACGGACCATCTGATGGATCGGCAGCACGTCGAAATATTCGTTGGCGAGGATGATGCTCGGTCCCTCAGGCACGTCGTCGATGCTGTCGTGCCAGGCGATGTTGCGCACGCCCGATAGCGTCGCACTCTGCCGCTCGCGCAGGACCGGATTGACCTCGACCATGTGGATGTGGAGTGCCTGGTAGAGCGGCGGCAGCACGCGGAGCGCACGCAGCGCATCGGCCATCATGGTGCCGCGGCCGGGGCCGAGCTCGATCAGCCGCAGGAATTGCGGCGAGCCCATCTGCTTCCACACCGAGGCGGTCCACAGGCCCAGGAGCTCGCCGAACATTTGGCTGACCTCGGGCGCGGTGGTGAAATCGCCTTCTCGTCCCAGCGGATCGCGCGAGACGTAATAGCCATAGCGCGGATGCATGAGGCACAGTTCCATGTACCGCCAGACCGGCATGGGGCCGGAGGATTTGATCAGCGCCTTGATCTCGTCGAGTAACGGCTGGTCGGTCACGGTCCATCTTCTCAAGAGGAATTAACGAATAGCCCCTGCGGGCTTCGGCGCATCGCGCCTCACTGCCAATACAATAAGTATGAGGCCGACAATAAGCATTGGGATCGACAACAGCATGCCCATGGTTAATCCGCCCCAGAGGAAGCCGAGCTGGACGTCCGGTTCGCGGAAATGCTCGCCGGCGATCCGGCTCAGACCATAGATCAGGATGAACGCCCCGAGGATCATGCCCGGCCGTTTCAGGGCACCGAAGCGGATCATGATTGCGAGGGCGGCAAACAGCAAAATGCCCTCCATGCCGGCCTCATAGAGCTGGCTCGGATGGCGCGGCAGCTGGGTGGGATCGTTGGGGAAGATCATCGCCCAGGGCAGCTCCGGGTCAGCGGCGCGGCCCCACAATTCGCCGTTGATGAAATTGGCGATGCGGCCGAGCAGCAGCCCGACCGGCGCGACGGCGGTTGTGATATCGCCGAGCGACAGGATCGAGATGCCGTTGCGATAAGCAAACCACATCACCGCGACGACGCAGCCGAGAAAGCCGCCGTGGAAGGACATGCCGCCTTCCCACAGCCTGAAGATCGCAGCGGGATGGTCGATGAAGAAGGGCAGATTGTAGAACAGCACATAGCCGGTGCGGCCGCCGAGGATGATGCCGAGCGTGACCCACAGAATGAAGTCGTCGATCTGCACCAGCGACATCGGCGCCGGGCCGCCCCACAGCCGCTCTTTCTTCAGGAGCGAGCGCGCATAGAGCCAGCCGAACACGATGCCGCAGATATAGGCCAGCGCATACCAGCGGATCGCGAACGGACCGATCTCGATCGCGATCGGCTTGAAGGCGGGAAAGTCGATGAGCAGAAAGGGCATCGCGCCTTCTATGTCTAGACGAGATTGCGGCGATAGAGCGCCAGCAGACGCTCCCAATGCCGCTCGGCTGCGTCGCGGTCGTAGACCGGACGCTTGGGGAAGGCGAAGCCGTGATGGGTGCCGGGATAGATCTCGACTTCGGCTTTGGCGCCGCTCATGCCCTGCTTCACCTTCTCGATGATCTCGGCGGGCGCGTAGATGTCGGTCTCGGCGCAGGCGAAGTAGAGTTCGGCCTTGGTCTTGGCTGCCGCGAGATGCGGGCTGTCGTCCTGGTCGGTTGCGAGCTGCGTGCCGTAGACCGAGGCGGCGGCCTTGACGCGATCGGGGAAGTGCGTGGCGGCATTAACGGCGTAGCGGCCGCTCATGCAGTAGCCGACGGTGCCGATCAGTTTGGTGTTCGCAGCCGCCTGGCCCTCGGCATAGGTCAGCAACGCCCGCGTGTCGTCCATGATCATTGGGATCGTGAGCGATCCCATCAGCGCAAACATGCGCTTGCGTTCCGGGGCGTTCGGATCGGCGGGCAGCGCGCCGAGCTCCATCACGCCGGAGCGGTAATAGAGGTTCGGCAGCATCACGTAATAGCCCGATGTCGCGAGCCGGCGCGCCATGTCACGCAGCTCTTCGCGGATCGCCGGCGCGTCCATGTAGAACAGGATGACCGGAAACGGCCCGCCGCGTTCGGGATGGCTGATGAAGGTTGCGGTGTGACCGTCCTTGGTGGGGATCGCGATCTGCTGGTCGATCATATCGAGCGCCTTTTATGATTCTTCTTATGCAGGGACGTTGAATACGATTGCAAGGAAACCGGGGCATGACAAGGATACCGCCGATCGGCCCTTGAACCGGCTCCATCGGATTGCCATTGTCTCCCCGCGCGTTCGCGCAGAGTTCATCGAAAGCCGCCAGGAGACCGACATGACCCAGACCAACAACCGGTTTTTCGACGAGATCGGCCGCCTGATGAACGATGCCGCCGGTGCCGCGCAGGGCGTCAAGCGCGAGTTCGACACGGTGATGCGCACCCAGGCCGAAAAATTCCTGCGCGATATGGACCTGGTCAAGCGCGAGGAGTTCGAGGCGGTCAAGGACATGGCGCGCCTGGCGCGTGAGGAGAACGAGGCTCTGAAGGCGCGCATCGCGGCGCTGGAGGCCAAGCTCGGCGGGTAGACTTTTCCGTCATTCCGGGGCGATGCGCAGCATCGAACCCGGAATCTCGAGCTTCTCTGGTGCGCAATCGCGCACCAGAGTTCGATCGCTGTCGCGACCGCCCCGGAATAACCGACAGTTCAGGGACGCCCGGTAGCCCATTCTCCTTGTCATTTCCGCGTCTTCCGGGTAAAAGCCCGCCACGTCTGCAGCCCCCGCACCCCTGGAGGCTTGCTGCGGCGTATGCCATGGGCCGCGTTGCGGCCCATTAACTTTTGCAAAAACAAGGACTTAACGTTATGGCGACCGTCAAGGAATTGAAGGCGACCGCACGTCCGAAGAGCGGCAAGGGGGCCGCCCGGGCTGAGCGTCGCGCCGGGAGAGTGCCCGGAGTGATCTATGGCAACAACCAGCCCCCGCTGACGATCTCGATCGAAGATCGTGAACTGCGCACCCGCATCCTCGCCGGCCGGTTCCTGACCACGCTGGTCGACATCGATCTCGAGGGCAACAAGCACCGCGTGATTCCGCGCGACTACCACCTCGATCCGGTCAAGGATTTCCCGATCCACGTCGACTTCATGCGGCTCGGCGAAGGCGCCACCATCCGCATCAGCGTTCCCTTGCACGTGGTGAAGGCTGAAGGTTCGCCGGGCGTGAAGCGCGGCGGCGCCGTGAACATCGTTGCGCACGCGATCGAGCTCGAGTGCGGCGTGGAGAACATCCCGCAGTTCATCGAGGCCGACGTCGGTTCGCTCGAAATCGGCCACTCGCTGCATCTCTCCGACATCAAGCTGCCGGCTGGCGTGAAGGCGCTGACGTCCGAGGACGCGACCCTCGTCACCATCGTGCCGCCGTCCGGCTACGCCGAAGAGCAGAAGGCCGCGGCTGCTGCTCCTGCTGCGGGTGCTGCTGCTCCGGCGGCTGGTGCTGCTCCGGCTGCGGGTGCTGCTGCTCCGGCAGCGGCTGCCAAGGCCCCGGCTGCCAAGGCTCCCGCCGGCGGCGACAAGAAGAAGTAATCTCTCAAAGCTGGCGCGCGGTCCATGACCGCGCGCCGAGCGAGGGGCGCGCCGCGTCATGCGACTGTTTGTTGGGCTCGGCAATCCCGGCCCGAAATTCGCACGTAACCGGCACAATGTCGGCTTCATGGCCGTCGATGAGATCGCGCGGCGTCATGGTTTCGCGCCCTGGCGCCGCAGGTTTCAGGGCGAGACCTCGGAAGGCACGCTCGGCACCGAGCGCGTGATCCTGCTCAAGCCGATGACCTACATGAACGAGTCCGGCCGCAGCGTTCAGGAAGCGGCAAGCTTCTTCAAGATCGCGCCGGGCGACGTCACCGTATTCCATGACGAACTCGAACTGCCACCGGGCAAGGTGCGGGTGAAGGTCGGCGGTGGTATCGCCGGCCACAACGGCCTGCGCTCGATCTCCGCCCATATCGGCAACGAGTACCGCCGGGTGCGGCTCGGTATCGGTCATCCCGGCGTCAAGGAATTGGTGCACGGCCACGTGCTGTCGGACTTCGCCAAAGCCGACAACGACTGGGTGGCGACGCTCTGCGACGCGGTGGCCGAGCACGCGGCATTGGTTGCCAAAGGCACGGACGCGACCTTCGCCAACAGGGTGCATCTCGCCATGCAGGCGAAGGGATTTTTGACCAAGGACGACAACGGCAAGGAATAACTGGCTCTCCGTCATGCCCGGGCTTGACCCGGGCATCCACGTTCTTGGTGCCGCAAGTCAAAGTCGTGGATGGCCGGGTCAAGCCCGGCCATGACGAACATGGATAGAGGACATTATGGGATTTAAATGCGGGATCGTCGGATTGCCCAATGTCGGCAAATCGACCTTGTTCAACGCACTGACCGAGACGGCCGCGGCGCAGGCGGCGAACTATCCGTTCTGCACGATCGAGCCGAATGTCGGCGAAGTCGCGGTGCCGGATCCGCGGCTCGACAAGCTCGCAGCGATCGCCAAGTCGGGCCAGATCATCCCGACCCGGCTGACCTTCGTGGACATCGCCGGCCTCGTGCGCGGCGCGTCCAAGGGTGAAGGCCTCGGCAACCAGTTCCTCGCCAACATCCGCGAGGTCGACGCCATCGCGCATGTCGTGCGCTGCTTCGAGGATTCCGACATCACCCATGTCGAGGGCAAGATCGCCCCGCTCGCCGACATCGAGACCATCGAGACCGAACTGATGCTCGCCGATCTCGACAGCCTCGAAAAGCGCGTCGACAATTTGTCCAAGAAGGCCAAGGGCAACGACAAGGACGCCAAGGAGCAGCTCGATCTCGTCAACCGTACGCTGGTGCTGCTGCGCGAGGGCAAGCCCGCGCGTCTGGTCGAACGCAAGGCGGAGGAGGAGCGCGCCTTCGGGATGCTCGGCCTGCTGTCCTCCAAGCCCGTGCTCTACGTCTGCAACGTCGAGGAAGGCTCGGCCGCGACAGGCAATTCGTTCTCGAAGGCGGTGCAGGACCAGGCTGCCAAGGAAGGCGCCATTGCCGTCGTCATCTCGGCAAAAATCGAATCCGAGATCGCCACCATTTCACGTGACGAACGCGCCGATTTCCTGGAGACGCTGGGTCTCGAAGAGGCCGGCCTCGATCGCCTGATCCGCGCCGGCTACACGCTGCTCGACCTCATCACCTATTTCACAGTGGGCCCGAAGGAAGCGCGCGCCTGGACCATCTATCGCGGCACCAAGGCGCCGGGCGCGGCCGGCGTCATCCACACCGACTTCGAGAAGGGTTTCATCCGCGCCGAGACCATCGCGTATGAGGACTACGTCGCGCTCGGCGGCGAAGCCGGCGCCCGCGATGCCGGCAAGCTCCGCCTCGAAGGCAAGGAATACGTCGTCGCCGACGGCGACGTGATGCATTTCAGGTTCAATACGTAAGATCTGGATAGGTTCGTAGGGTGGGTTAGCGCAGCGTAACCCACCACGCTTCCTCGTTTGCAGAACGAAGTTGGTGGGTTATGCCTTCGGCTAACCCACCTACGGCGCCGGTGCTTGCCTCACTTCATCCCGCCGCCCTGATCCCTGATCGCGCCGAGATGCTCGTTGATGCGGAAGATGATCAGGATCAGCTCGGCGAGAATGCGCGAGAACACGATTCCGACGACGACGCTCGCAATCGACGACAGCAGCATCAGGAAGCCGCCGAACGGGCTGATCGCCATCATCGCGAGGCCGGAGAAGATGCCGGAGAGGCCGAACAGGCAGATCAGCGCGATCACCAGCCAATAGAAGGTCTTGATGATCGTCGGCGTGATGAAGCGGTCCCATTGAAACAGGTCGCTGAATGAAAACATTGCTCTCCCCAGGGCAATTCAGGTGTTGCCGGGCCTTGCAAATGGATCGAGACCCCTGACCGATCCGACTCAAGACCAACGCCGGCGCGCCGAATGTAGCACGAGCCATGCGGGCCGGCGGGTTGAGATTGCCGCAAAGTGCGGCCACAATCTGTCATTCCCTCAAACCTTTCCCAAGATGACCCTGACCTTCGAAGATTTCCCGCCCGGCCGGTTCGGAACATTCGGCCCGCGCCATGTCACGCGCGACGAGATCCTGGCCTTTGCCGCCGAGTTCGATCCGCAGCCGATGCACCTCGACGAGGACGCCGCCAGCAAGAGCATGCTGCGCGGCCTGTCCGGCTCGGGCTGGCATCTCTGTTCGCTGATGATGCGGATGATGGCCGACGGTTTTATTACCCGCGCCGCCTCGCTGGGCTCGCCCGGCGTCGATGAGGTGCGGTGGTTGTCGCCGTTGAGACCCGGCGACAACCTCATGCTCGACGTCGATGTCGTTGAGGCCCGTAGCTCGAAGAGCCGCCCGGAGCTCGGCATCGTCAAGTTCAAATGTACCGTGCGCAACGCGGCGGGGCAGGCGCTGTGCGAGATGACCTCGCCGATCCTGATCAAGCGGCGCGAGGGGGCGGTCTGATGCCGTTTTTCGAGGAGATCGAGATTGGGCATCGCCGCGAGATCGGCGCCTATACGTTCACGGCGGAGTCGATCAAGACATTCGCCGCAAAATTCGATCCGCAGCGTTTTCACCTCGACGAGGAGGAGGGCAAGAACTCGCTGTTTGGCGGGCTCGCGGCCTCGGGCTGGCATGTCGGCTCGGCCTGCATGAGCCTGCTTGTCGCCGACGGCCAGCGTTTGGCGCGGGAAGCCGTTTCGCGCGGCGAGGAGGTCGCGGTGTGGGGCCCATCGCCGGGCTTTCGCGACCTGCGCTGGATCAGGCCGGTGCTCGCCGGCGACATCATCACCTACGTCAACGTCGTCATCGACAAGCGCAGCTCCGCCTCGCGACCCGGCTGGGGCATCCTGACCGCGCGCACCACCGGCACCAACCAGCGCGGCGAGGACGTCTACGCCATCACCGCCAGTGCCTTCGTGCCGATGCGTGTGAACGGCGGTTAGATTCGTTCCAGGATGAACGGCCAAAACAGGGTGCGAGTGTTGCCCCCGCGCTATGGACGCGATTCCGGGTGGCTGCCATAAGCCTGCGCAACATGGTTTTCCCGCGAAGCAGTTGGCGGAACCATCGAGTTGCTAACCAATTATGAACCTGTCGCTGTCTATTTGAACGAACTGGGCAGAGTACAGGGGACGAGGACCATGGCAGACCGCGGCGCACTCAAGCTGGTCGGATTCATCTTTGCTACCGCGACGCTGGCCGTGATGCTGGTGGCCGGCATGGTGGTGAAGGGCTATGCCGATGGTGCCTACACCCTGGAAGCTTCGACCGTGGAAGCCGCCCGGTAAGACTTCGTTAACTCCGCGGGGCCGCAACGCGGCCTCCGCCCTCAGCGGCTATAGACGAACGCCAATATCGCGATCGCAACCGCCAGCAATCCGACAAAACGCAGCATGATCGTGCCGAACTGGTTCGGCGCGGGCCGCAGCGGTATCGGGTCGGTGGTGTCGGGCCGAATGCTTTCCATGAAATGTCCCCAGGCCCGGCCGCGATGGCAAGGGCGCCTGGCGTTAGTCGCCGCGGGGATGCGGGAAGTTCAAAACCCTCCGCTGTCATGCCCCGCGAAAGCGGGGCATCCAGTAGGCTGCCGCGTCTCGGTGTCACATCACCGCCTCTGGAATACTGGATCATCCGCCTTCGCGGATGATGACGCTACATTGAGGATGCCCCCCAGAATCAAAACCGCCGCGCCCCTTTCGGAACGCGGCGGCTGGTGATGCGGGATGCAGCGATCAGCTGTTGCGCAGGCCGTCGGCGGCGCGCTTCCACTGCGAGACGTTGTCGGCGATCATGCGGGTCGACTTCATCGCGGCCTGGCTGAGCTGGGCGTAGCCGGAGATCTCGCGCTGGACGCGCTGGCCTTCGGCGTGGAGCAGATCGCGCAGGCTCTCGAGCTCGGAGATCAAATTCTCGATCTCGGCAAGCGAGGTGCCGGCGACGCGCTGGATCAGCGAGTTGACGTTGGTGACGGTGGCCTCCGCGCTCGGATCGAGCGGCGGCGCGTCCGTGGTGGTCGCTGCCGGACGGCGCAGATAGGCGATGTCGTTGCGGACGAAGTCACGGATGCCGGCTTCGACTTCCGTCACGGCGGCGAGGTTGGTGTCGATGGTCTCGGTCTCGGTACCTTCGGTCTTTTCCGGACGCATGGCGTTCATCGTTGTTCCCCTGTTCGCGTTGAGCGCAGCGCGAGTGTCCCCCGCACGACGACGTCAGTCTGGGACTAGGGCGTCGGATTTTGGCCGCAACTTGGCCGAGGTGCGGCAAGGGCGGTCCATTCGGGGGCTTTGCCGTGGCGTATGGTTACGGGAGTCTGAACGCGGTTGCCGCGCCGAACTTTCTAGCTCCTCATGGTGAGGAGCGCGAAGCGCGTCTCGAACCATGCCCGGCCCGGCTCTCGCGGGGGCCTCGATCCTTCGAGACGCGCTCCGTTGGAGCGCTCCTCAGGATGAGGGGAGAGAGTGGACCTACCAGCTCTTCTTGAAACCCGCCGTCAGGCTCTTGTTGATCGCCCCTTGCGAGGTTTCGCCGACCGAACCGGAGACGGTGACGTTGTCGAACAGCTTTTGCTCCGCGCCGACCTTGCGCAGCCATTTGTCGTCGGTGGTCGACAGCGACTGGCCCGCGGTGATGCTGGTGCCGGTGTCGGTGAGGGTGACCTTGGCCGACTGCTCGGTCTCGTAATTGCGCGTGATGTGACCGCCGACGCCGGGGAGCGCGGTGGTGCCCTGCTGGTTGACGCTGTAGCCGTTCTGGAGCGTCAGCGACGTGTCGCCCGACAGCGGCACCGACTTGATCAGCGACGCCCCGAGCTTGCTCTGTTCGGCGCCGGGATCGACGCGGGCCTCCACCGCGGTCTTGTCCCAGATCGCGCCCGCGCCCGGTGCGGTCGCGGCCGCCCAGGCGCTGCCGGACGATTGAGGCACGCTGCCGCCATTGGTGGCCTTCTGCGCCAGCAGCTCGGACATCGTCCGCGGCTCGCTCGTCACCGTCATGTCTGCACCGATGCGGGCGTCCCAGAATGAGGATACCGACTGCTTCACAGTCACCCCCGAGGAGCCGTTGGCGTTGGCGTTCGTCGCCCAGTTCAGCCCGTCCTTGGCGGCCGCCTGGGCGCGCTTCTTGGCGGCGGCGATGTCGTTGAGCGTGCCGGCGTCGATCGCGAGCTGGCCCCAGTCGAGCTTGTCGACGTCGATGCCACGGAGCAGGTCGGGGTCGTTGACATCAGCGGCCTCCGCCGTCTCGGCCTCGTCGTCGTCAGGCGCTGCGGCCGGGCCGGGGGAGAAGGGCGGAATGATCTGCGCCGAAACCGTCAGCACCGATCCCAAGATGAAAGCGGCCGCCAGCATCGGCAGCCTGGTCCAGCCAAACCCTGTCGAGAATTCCATCGTCCTGCCCGTCAGCCCAGTTCCCGCCGAGGATGCGGAACCATCGTTGCGAAATTGTGGCGGTTCCATCAAACGCGAACCAACGGGCCGCGCGAAAGGCGCGCGCCCGATGACGAGCTTCTCCGCGATTGCATCCGGCGGGGCTGGAGGCCAGGACGCGTCGCGGGGAGCATCAGCCATCGGTCCCGAAGTGCGGGGCCCGTTGGTGTTCCGTTCAGCCGACGCTGGTCATCTTCGGCAGATGAATGGCGCGGCCGAGTGCCTGCTCGACCAGATCAAACGTGTCGATCAGCACGCGCATGCTGGTGAGCTTGCCCGCCCTGAACTGGGCGAATTGCGCCACCCGCAAGCTGATCGGCTTGCTGGAATCCAAGGCGGTCAGCGAATAGCGCAGCATCGAGGCGGCGGAATCGACGCCGAGCATGATGCTCTCGCGGTCGAAGCGGCGGACCTGGAAATTGTCGGCGAACTGGCGGATGACGTCGAGCACGGCGTCCTTGCCTTGGCGCGCGCCGAGGAACGGAAACATGTCGATCGGGCCGTAGAGCGCCCACTCGACGTCCTCGTCGATCAGGGCCTCGATGTCCTCGAAATGCCGGTCGTTGATCGCGCGATGCAACGCACGCGAGAAACGCCAGAGGCTGTGCTCTGTCATCTTGGGCAGTCCTGAAGCTGGCTTGCGAAAAAAAACGAAAAACAACCCCAAGCGCACAGGATAAGGTGCCGCGGGGTCGCTCAACTCATTTGTATACGAACAAAATACGCCAATTCGGCCAAAACGCAATTCACGTTTTTGCAATGCAAAATTGATCCCCGCGTGTGAGATTTACAATAGGACCCCGTAGTTTCCCGGTCCGGGCTGATTTGGAGAGAGCTAGCCCCCGTCCACCCGCTCGCCCACGATCAGCGGGCCGATCTCGCGTTCCAGCACCTGCTGCACCAAATCGTAGGAATCGATGATCTCGCGGATCTGCGCCACCTGGCCGTTGCGGAAAGTGTAGAACACGGCCATGTCGACCTGAATGATGCGGTCGTTGCTGCGCTTCCTGAAGAACACACGCAGATAGGCCGCGACCGCGTCGCCCTCGGCGACGATCTGCGGCGCCTCGTAGCGGATCTCGGCGTATCGCTCCTGCACGGTGCGCCAGAACTCGCCAAGTTCCTTCTTGCCGTGGCAGGGGCCCATGTGCGGCAGCACGTCGATCGGCGCGTGGGTAAGGAAGTCGACGTCGTCGGTGCAGCAGGCGAGCGCAGCCTGGAGGTCGCTGCGCGCGATGGCATCGAGCAGATGCAGCACGCGCTGGCGATTGAGCTTCTCGACCGTCATTCCGCCCGTCCTCATTGGCCGTGTGGAGTTGCGCAAGGCTAACGCGCCGCCTCGGACACCGGCAATCCGCAAAACCACAGGGGATACTGCAGACAATATGACGCGCCAGCGCAACGCCAGGTTCATGGCTGCAATTAAGGGTTGAGGTACCGCGCGCCTAAACGAATTCGCGCGCGGCTGGCCTGGGCGCAGGAAGCGAACGCGGAACCGGGACGTGCCCGTGCCCGTTGAGATTGCGACGCATCCGGAGACATCGATCCATGAAATCCCTCGCCGCCATCGCCGCCGCACTTCTGATCTGTGGCGCGACCTCCACCGCTAACGCCAAGGGCTGCATCAAGGGCGCCGTCGTCGGCGGCGTCGCCGGCCACTATGCCGGTCATCACGGCGTCCTCGGCGCCGCCGCCGGCTGCCTCTACGGCCGCCACCATGCCAAGGAGCAGCAAGAGCAGGAGAGGCAGCGGCAACAGCAGAGCCAGGTGAACGGGCAGGGCAAGCTGTAACCCTTGGTCATTCCGGGCGCGCGCCTTGTTCCCGCAGAGGAAATGGGCGTGACGCATCTCACATCAGGCCTCCCTGATGGCGGCTAGATTCATCCGCATGTCATCAGGGAGACGTGCCATGGCCGCCATCGCCAGAGTCAGAAAATCCAGCCTGCACAATGCGGTCGAAGGCCTCGCGCTGACCGCGACGCTGCAGAGCTTCCCGACCTTCGCCGCCGCCGCCTTCCTGCTCAAGCTGGTCGGCAATCACGACCTGGTCGGCGATCCCGGCGTCGCCATCTTCGTCGCCATCGCCTCGCTCGCCCATGCGCTGCTCGCGGTGACCTTCGGGCCGAGCTTCCCGCATTTGTTCAAGACCGTCTACGAACCAAAGTTCTTCGAGGCCCATCTGTCGCTCACTGAGAAGATCACCGCATGGCGCACCCAGCCGGTCGCCTCGCTGCAACTGATGACCATCGTGCTGCTGCTGTCGGTGATGGCGGTAGTGACGGCGAGCGTGGGGTAATCGCATTATGCCCTTCATCACCGCGTCGAAATCCGGCCCGCTTAACTGGCTCGAAGGCTTTGCGCTCACCACAATCCTTCAGGGCTTCCCGATCTTCGCCGCGGCGTCGCTGATGGTGAAGCTGCTGGGACATGACCGCGGTGGCAATCATGTCCTCACCATCGCGATGGCATCGATCTTCTACAGCTGTCTCGCCATCTGGGCGGGATCGACATTCCCGAGATTTGCAAAGAACGCCTACGAACCGCTGTTCTTCGACGCCAGCCTGTCTTTCTCCGACAAGATCGCCTGCTGGCGCGCCAAACCGGCGACCTCGATGCAGCTGGTGGCCTCAGTGCTGCTGCTGTCGCTGCTGGCGGCAAGCGTGGGGTGAGTTCGCGTTCTGATCCTTCTCGGACGCCGCCACTAATAACCATGGGCGGCGCCGGCGCTCTGTGCCCTCTACCTCTTCTTCCACCCACCTCTATGCCCCGGCGCCCCTCCGCTCGACCGCGGCGATGGCCCGAACTCTGGGCCCGACTGCTTTGAATCCGTCGGCTGGATGATGCGGCTCTCGCCGCCGAACGGCTTTGTCGGCAGCGCGCGGTCGGCGCGATAGGGCAGGGATTCCGGGCCGTGCATCTCGTCGAGATGCGGCTTGTGCACCTTCGAGCCGCTACCGCCGCCGCTCGCCTTCAGCGCGGAGCTCACGGTCTTTTTCTTCATGGCGCTGACCGGCAAATTCGCCGCATCGCCGTATTTCTTCGCGCCCGCATAGGCGCCGGCCTTGCCCTGCACGGTGCGCTGCTTGACGGTGGGATCGTCGACCACCGCGAGTTCGGTGGCGCGCAGGCGCTTGACCTCGTCGCGCAGGCGCGCGGCTTCCTCGAAGTTCAGATCGGCGGCGGCCTCGCGCATCCTCGTCTCGAGATCGCCGAGCACGGCTTCGAAATTGTGGCCGATCGAAATGACGTCGTCGGTCATGTCGTGGCCGCCGATCTCGACCAGCACATGATCGCGCTCGTAGACGCTGTTCATGATGTCGCCGATCGACTTCTTGATGCTCTCCGGCGTGATGCCATGCGCCGTGTTGTACTCGACCTGCTTCTCGCGGCGCCGGTCGGTCTCGGCGATGGCGCGCTCCATCGAGCCCGTCATCTGGTCGGCATAGAGGATCACCTTGCCGTCGACGTTGCGCGCGGCGCGGCCGATGGTCTGGATCAGCGACGTCTCGCTGCGCAAGAAGCCTTCCTTGTCGGCATCGAGGATCGCGACCAGCGCGCATTCGGGAATGTCGAGGCCTTCGCGCAGCAAATTGATGCCGACCAGCGCGTCGAAGGCGCCGAGGCGCAAATCGCGGATGATCTCGATGCGTTCAATGGTGTCGATATCGCTATGCATGTAGCGGACGCGAATGCCCTGCTCGTGCAGATATTCGGTGAGGTCCTCCGCCATTCGTTTTGTGAGCACGGTGATCAGCGAGCGATAGCCGGCCTGCGCGGTGGCGCGGACTTCGCCGACGAGATCGTCGACCTGGGTGCGGGCCGGGCGAATGTTCACGGGAGGGTCAATAAGTCCGGTCGGTCGGATCACCTGCTCGACGAACACGCCGCCGCTCTCGTTGATCTCCCAGGCGCTGGGCGTCGCCGAGACTGCGACCGTCTGCGGTCGCATCATGTCCCATTCCTCGAAGCGCAGCGGGCGGTTGTCCATGCAGGAGGGCAGGCGGAAACCATATTCGGCGAGCGTCGCCTTGCGGCGGAAGTCGCCACGGAACATGCCGCCGATCTGGGGAACGGTGACGTGGCTTTCGTCGGCGAACACCAGCGCGTTGTCGGGCACGTATTCGAACAGCGTCGGCGGCGGCTCGCCGGGCAGGCGCCCCGTGAGATAGCGCGAATAGTTTTCGATGCCGGCGCAGCTTCCGGTCGCCTCCATCATCTCGAGGTCGAAGGTGGTGCGTTGCTCCAGCCGCTGCGCTTCCAGCAGGCGGCCCTGGTCGTGGAGCTGGTCGAGCCGCATCTTCAATTCGGCTTTGATCGACTTGATTGCCTGCACCAGCGTCGGGCGCGGCGTCACATAGTGCGAGTTGGCGTACATCTTGATGAATTCGAGCTCGTCCTGCTTGTGGCCGGTGAGCGGATCGAACTCCTCGATGGTCTCGATGGTGTCGCCGAACAGGTTCACGCGCCAGGCGCGGTCTTCATAGTGCGCCGGGAAGATGTCGATGACATCGCCGCGCACGCGAAATGTGCCGCGGGTAAAATCGGCCTGGGTGCGCTTGTATTGCAGGGCGACGAGATCGGCGATCAGCTGGCGCTGGTCGATGCGCTCGCCCTTCTTCAGCGCGAACGTCATCGCGGTGTAGGTTTCGACCGAGCCGATACCGTAGATGCAGGACACCGAGGCCACGATGATGACGTCGTCGCGTTCGAGCAGCGCGCGCGTCGCCGAGTGGCGCATGCGGTCGATCTGCTCGTTGATCGAGGAGTCCTTTTCGATGTAGGTGTCCGTGCGAGGAACATATGCTTCCGGCTGGTAGTAGTCGTAATAGCTGACGAAATATTCGACCGCGTTGTCCGGGAAGAAACTCTTGAACTCGCCATAGAGCTGGGCGGCGAGCGTCTTGTTCGGCGCCAGGATGATGGCGGGGCGCTGCGTCGCCTCGATCACCTTGGCCATGGTGTAGGTCTTGCCGGAGCCGGTGACGCCGAGCAGCACCTGCGAGCGGTCATTGCGATTGATGCCTTCGACCAGCTCGGCGATCGCGGTCGGCTGGTCGCCGCGCGGCTCGTAGTGCGACTTGATCTCGAAGCGCACGCCGCCTTCGGACTTTTCCGGCCGCGGCGGCCGATGCGGGGTCCACACCCTGGTGGAGCCGTCGTCCTTGCGGAACTCCGGCCGACCCTCGCGGATCAGCGATTCCAGCGCGTCAGCGGTCGCCTTGACGCCGAGCGCCTCCATCTTGCTGCGCGGCGGACGCGCCAGGGCTTCGGCATCGTCCTCTTCCGTGGGAAGTCCGAGCTGACGCGCCAGTTCCGGATCGAGCGTCGGGATCGTGGCCGCGGTTCCGTAATTGGCCTGCGGTGCCTCGTCGAAGCCCGCGTTGCGGGCCCCGGATGGCTGCGGATTGGGCCGCAGCGGCATCGGCCGCGTATTGTCTTGCGGAAACTCCCTCGGCGTCGAAGCGCGCGCGCGATGCGCGGCGGCCTCGCCTCCGGAGCGGCGGTCGCGCGAATTGTCCGGCGGCGGCTGCAGGCCGGTGCCCGATCCGAGCCCGGCATCGCCGCGATTGATCGCGGGATTGAGCAACTCGGCCAGCGCCGGCCCGATCGGCTGCACGTCCGGGCGTGACGCCTTGGAGTTTGGCGCTTTGGAATTTGGTGCCTTGGCGTTCGGAGCCTTGGTCTTGGGGGATTTGCCGGATTTTTCGGGGGATGCAGGTTTCTTCGCCATGCTCCGAATATGGGGCGAGTCCGGCTCGCAATAAAGAGCGAATGCCCTTCCCGGATCAGACTGCTGACAGCAGGTTGGCAGCAGGCCTGGATTGCCGGATCAGCGATCAGGCCGCCGGCGACGGTCCCTCATCGTCCCCGGCTGCCTGATGCGGCTCGAGGATGTCGAGATGGATGCCGCCGCATTCGGTGCAGCGCATGGCCCAATATTCGCATCCGGCACGGCCGCCGATCACGCGGAGCACCGTGAGATCGCCGTCGCATTCCGGGCAGCTGGACATCACATTGCGGGTGTAAATCCTCGGCCGCGGCGTGTCTTCGAATTCGATGACTGACATGACCGGTTTCCCCCTTTGACCCTGCGCCGTTCCCTGGTTCGCCTGCAGTCCCGCTCGCTTATTCGTCGTCGCTGTCGTCGGCCCGCCGGCGGAAGCGATCGATGTGATGCTTGGCATGGGCAATCGCGGCATCGGGATCGGGCCAGGCGAAGCCGACTTCCATGGCCGGAAACAGCACGCCGTCGATGGCAACCGGGCTGAAATCGGCACGCCGGATACGGGCGTGCCACAGGCCCTTGCCAGCTTCGAAGGATTCGATGTCAAAGCCGTCGTAGATGGTCGTCATTGCAGTCCCCAGAATGTCTTGTTCGAGCGCCTTGTTGGAGGGTCAGGGGACCACGTTTGCGCATTTTGGGATGTGAAGCCGTTCACAAGCGGCGGGCTTTTTTGACTAAAAGGCTGTTGCAATGTCAGTTCCGCGCGGCGGTGCGACCGGTTCGCCTCACCGGACGGGTGGTAGGTTCCGACGCCGCGCGCATGATCCAGCGGCGGAACGCGGCAAAGTCGCGGTGCTCGGTCTGGAAGCTGCGATAGAGCAGGTACCAGCGCATGCCCTTGGGCACCGAGAGGTCGAATGGCGCCACCAATCGGCCGGCGGCGAGATCGTCGTCGATATAGGGCCGGATGCCCATGGCGACGCCGAGCCCGTCGGCGGCAGCCTGGAGCGCCTGGCCGTAGAATTGGAACTCCGGCCCGCGCGCGTTGATGCGCGCGAGGTTCGCGGCCTTGAGCCAGATCGGCCAGTCCTCGGGCGAATGCGCGACGCGGATCAGGCTCGGTCCCCTGAGATCGGCCGGGCGCTTCAGCGAGGAAGCGAGGCGGGGCAAGCAAACCGGTGTGAGGTCGCCGGCGAATAGCGGCTCGGCCACCAGCCCCGGCCAGTCCCCGGTCCCGAGCTGGATGCCGCAGCTCCAGTCCTCGCCGAACGGCACTGACGCGCCGCCGGTGGTGAAGCGTACCTCGATGTTGGGCTCTTCGCTGCGAAACTCCGACAGGCGCGGGATCAGCCAGCGCATCGCAAAGGTGTGGCCGATGCCGATGGTGAGCACGCGGACGCTCGAAGGCGCCGTCACCTGGGCGGTGAGGCTTGCGAGCGCGTCGAAGATCGGCGTCAGCCCGCTTTGATAGGCGCGGCCCGCCTGCGTGAGGAGCAGCTTATTGGCCTTGCGCTCGAACAGCGCGACGCCGAGCCGTTCTTCCAGGATGTGCACCATGCGGCTGACCGCCGCCGCCGATACGCTCAGCTCGAGGCCGGCCGCGGCAAAGCTCCCCGCCCGCGCCGCGGCTTCGAATGCCTTGATGCCGTTGAGAAACAGCAAGCGCCGCAAATGACCGACCCTCAGGAAAGCTGATGCCAGACCAAGATAACTCAGTTTGCGTAGACGGGGCAAGCGGGGCACGTTCCCCTTCGCTTCTCGCCGCGAGCGGGGAAAGGCCAACCGGAGATTTTTACGTGACGCCCATCATGATCGCTGCCCTTGGATTGCTGATGGTCGGCACCGCGTTCCTGTCGGGGCTGTTCGGCATGGCGGGCGGGCTGATCCTGATCGGCGTGCTGCTGGCCTTGATGCCGCTGCCGACAGCGATGGTGCTGCATGCGATCACGCAGATGGCCTCGAACGGCTGGCGCGCCTTTCTCTGGCGCGCGCATATCCGCTGGCGGCCGGTCGCGAACTATATGGTCGGCGCGGCTGTCGCGCTCGCGGCGTGGTCGCTCACCCGCTATGTGCCGGACAAGTCTGTCGCGCTGCTGCTGCTCGGCATCACGCCCTTCATGGCCCGGCTGCTGCCCGCGAACATCAAGCCGGATCCCGATCGTCTCTGGCAGGGCACCGTCTACGGCACGATCTGCATGGGTCTCATGCTGATGACCGGCGTGTCGGGGCCGCTGCTCGATACCTTCTTCCTGGGCGGCGATTTCGGCCGGCGCGAGAAGGTGGCGACCAAGGCGATGTGCCAGCTCGTCAGCCATTTCACCAAACTGATCTATTTCGGGGGCGTGATCGACCAGGCCGCGACGCTCGATCCCGTGCTCGCCGGGGTCGCGGTCGCAGCGTCGATGCTCGGCACCACGCTGGCGCGGCGCATCCTCGAAGCCATGACCGACCAGCAATTCGTGGCCTGGTCGATGAAGCTGATCACCGCCATCGCCTGCTATTACATCGCCTATGGCAGCTGGCTGCTGGTCCGCACGCCCGTGCTGGCAGCCTTCGACAAGGGAGGTTTGCAATGAGCGAGACCGCCGACCCGCTGGTGCTGGACTTCGTCGAATGGGTTGCGCGCGAGCCGCGCGCCTATGCCGAGGTGATCGCGACCTGGAAGACCTCGTGCCCGCGCCTCACCATCTGGGAAGACGCCGCCGACCGCGGCTATGTCGCACGCGAGACGCTGCCCGGAATGGGACTGGTCATCGCGGTGACCGAGGACGGCGCGAGGCTGCTGCGCACGAACGGGCGCTAGCTCTCGCCACATCCGTCATTGCGAGCGCAAGCGAAGCAATCCAGAATGTTTCCGCGGCGGCAGTCCTGGATTGCTTCGCTTCGCTCGCAATGACGGAATACCAGGAGACCCCTTTCATGTCGCTCAAACTGTTCGAACTTGTCGGCACGGACGCCTCGCGACCGTTCAGCCCGTTCTGCTGGCGCACGCGGATGGCGCTGGCGCACAAGGGCCTTTCGGCGGAAACGCTGCCCTGGCGCTTCACCGAGAAGAGCGCGATCGCGCCGCACGGCTCGGAGAAGGTGCCGGTGCTGCTGCATCACGACCAGCCGGTGGTCGATTCCTGGGCGATCGCGACCTATCTCGAAGACAAGTTTCCGGACCGTCCGTCGCTATTCGGCGGCGAGGGTGGCCGCGCCATGGCGCGCATGCTCAATGCCTGGGGCGACATCGCCATCGTCGGCGGCATCTTTCCGCTGATCATCGCCGACATTCCGAACAATCTGGCCACGGTGGACGCCGCCTATTTCCGCCAGTCGCGCGAGGCGCGTTTCGGCAAGAGTCTGGAAGAGGTGATGTCGGGCCGCGACGCCGGCGTGGTCGCGTTCCGCAAATCGATCGAGGTGATGCGGCAGACGCTCAAGAAGCAGCCCTTTATCGGCGGCGCCACACCGAACTATGCCGACTACATCGTGTTCGGTGGTTTTCAGTGGGCGCGCGTGACGAGCCCGTTCAAGCTGTTGGAAGCGGACGACCCGGTCTACGCCTGGCGCGAAAAGCTGCTCGATGCGTTCAATGGCATGGCGCGGAAGTCGCCGGGGCATGCGGTGTAGTTGTCGCGAGCCGTCTCTCCTCAACGTCGTCCTGGCGAAAGCCAGGACCCATACCGCGGAATCTATCTATAGCGTTCGGTAGATGTCCCGAACGACCAGTCTTCGCCAAACAACTCCCTGGGGTAATGGGTCCTGGCTTTCGCCAGGACGACGCGGAGGACTACGCTTGCGCTCCATCCGGGCTACGCATCGCCGCCGCCTCGCGCAAGCATTCCCGGCACAAGCAATCCTCGCCCTTGACCGGCATCGGCAGCCGCGCCGTTTCTTCCGCGCACCAGCAGGTGCCTGAGAGGTCGCAGCCGAACTCGGCGCCGCAACGGGAGCAGGCGAGGCGGCGGGGTTCCTGCACCGGAAGTTCTTGCGGATTTGTCATGATTTGCGCAAAAGCTGTGCTGTCATTTTCATGTCGGGTTCATCCCCCGCTGCGGTATATTATGCCTCGCGCACGTATCAGGAAAGCGGTTGGCAACGCGCGAAGGACACATCGATGGCCCGCGATTCGCAAGCCGCGCTCGTCGCGCTCAACCGTTTCGGCTTCGGCGCCCGCGGCGGCGCATCCGGCGATCTCATCAACGCCGCCTCCGATCCTCGCGGGTTTGTGAAGGCGGAACTCGCTCGTCCCAACGGCGTGCTGCTGGAGGCGCCGGGCCTGCAATCCACGCCCCAGCTCGGGCAGGCCGTGTTCGCCTACCAGGACCAGGTCAAGCAGGCGCGCGAGGCCGCCGCCAAAGCCGGCGCGCCGACCGAAGCACTGCCGCAAGCGCCGGCCGATCAGAAGCCCGGACTGCGCCGCAATCTCTCGCTGAACGCCGTCGCAACCGAGATCGCCGGCCAGATGGCCGAGGCCAAGCCTGGTAACAACAAGCCTGCTGACAACAAGCCAGTCGACAATACGGCCAAGCCGGACGCCATGCAGCCCAACGCGGCCGCGCCGGCTGCCGCAAAACCCGCCCCGCAGCCGCTCAACGTCGTCCAAAAAACCTTTCGCGCCGAGGCGTTGGCGCGGTTGCAGCGCGCGACCCTGGTCGAGTGCGGCTTCACCGAACGCCTGGTCGTGTTCTGGTCCAACCATTTCTGCATCTCCGCCAGCAAGGGCGAGCTGGCGCGGATATGGGCCGGCGCGTTCGAACGCGAGGCGATCAGGCCGCACGTGCTCGGGCGTTTCGCCGACATGCTGAAAGCGGTGGAGCAGCATCCGGCGATGCTTTTCTTCCTCGACAACCAACAATCGCTCGGACCGGACTCGCGCGCCGGCCAGAACCGCAAGCGCGGGCTGAACGAAAATCTCGCGCGCGAGATCATGGAGCTGCATACGCTCGGCGTCGGCGGCGGCTACACGCAGGACGACGTCACCTCACTCGCGCGCATCATCACCGGCTGGACCTTTGCCGGCCGGCAGGGACAGCTGGGGGCGCCCGGTTCGTTCGTGTTCAACGTCAATGCGCACCAGCCCGGGCCGCAAATGCTGCTTGGCAAGACCTACGAGCCGACCGGCCTTGCGCAAGGCGAAGCCGCCCTCGCTGACATCGCACGCCATCCCTCGACCGCGAACTTCATCGCCACAAAGCTCGTCCGACATTTCGTCGCCGACGATCCGCCGCCGGCGCTGGTGGCGCGATTGCGCGATGTCTTCATCAAGACCGACGGGGATCTCAAGGCGCTCGCGACCGCACTGGTTGATTCCGACGAGGCGTGGAAGGCGCCGCTGACGAAGATGCGGAGTCCCTATGATTTCCTGGTCGCGAGCGGCCGGCTGCTCGCGCGCGTGCCGGAGGATCCCGGCGCCTATCTCAACAATCTCAATCTGCTGGGCCAGCCGTTGTGGTCGCCAGCCGGCCCGAATGGTTTTGCTGATACCAGCGCCGCCTGGGCTGCGCCCGAAGGCATCAAGCTCCGGCTCGACATTGCCGCGCAAATGGGCGCGCGGCTCGGGCCCAACATCGACCCGCTCGACCTGCTGGAATTTGCCGCAGCAGATGCGGCCTCGATCGAAACACGGCGCACCATCGAGCGCGCGGAGTCGCGGCAGCAAGCATTGGCGCTGCTGTTGATGTCGCCAGAAATGCAGAGGAGATGACGATGATCGACTGCGTCGAGAACCGGCTCCTCACCTCGCGCCGCGGCCTCCTGCTCGGCGGCGCGTCCTTCGCGGCCTGGGCTTATTTGCCGAAATTCGCCCGCGCGGCGGACGGTCGCGATCCCCGGCTGATCGTGGTGATCCTGCGCGGCGCGCTCGATGGTCTCTCGACCGTCGCGCCGGTCGGCGATCCCGATTATGCCGGCCTGCACGGGTCGATCGCGCTCACGGCGGACGGCGCCCATCCCGCCATCATGCTCGATGCTTTCTTTGCGCTGCATCCGTCGATGCCTGAGTTCGGACGCATGTATCGCGACAAGCATGCCGCGGTGATCCACGCGGTGGCGACGCCTTATCGCGACCGTTCGCATTTCGACGGCCAGGACGTGCTCGAAAGCGGCTATGCCGGCCCCGGTCGCGTGCAATCCGGCTGGCTCAACCGCGCGCTGGAGGCGCTGCCGCGTGGCGAGCGGGTGTCGAGTGCCCTTGCCGTCGGCCCGACCACGCCGCTGGTGCTGCGCGGCAATGCGCCGACCGTCGGCTGGGCCCCGGTGGCGCTGCCGCAAGCCGATGACGATACGGCGACGCGTCTGGTCGAGCTCTACCGTCATCGCGATCCCGCGCTGGCGGCCGTGCTGTCGCAGGGCCTTCAGCTGGAGAAGGCTGCGAGCGGTGACGACATGAAGCCGAAGCCGGGCAATGCGGTCGCGCAGATGCGGCAGGTCGCGCGCGGCGCCGCAAAACTGATGGCATCCGACGACGGCCCGCGCATCGCGGCGCTCGCGTTCGATGGCTGGGACACGCACGCCAATGAAGGCGGGCCGGTCGGTCGTCTCGCCTTCCTGCTCGGCGGGCTCGACGGCGCGCTCGCCGAATTCGAAAGCGGCCTCGGCGAACGCTGGCGCGATACCGTCGTGGTGGTCGCCACCGAATTCGGCCGCACCGCGCGCATCAACGGCACCGACGGCACCGATCACGGCACGGCAACGATCGCGCTGCTCGCCGGAGGTGCGGTGAAGGGCGGCCGCGTCATCGCCGACTGGCCCGGCCTCAAGCCCGCCAACCTCTTCGAGGCTCGCGATCTCAAGCCCACCACCGATCTGCGCTCCGTGATCAAGGGCGTGCTGCAGGGACAGTTCGGCCTGTCGGATCGCGTGCTGGCCGAGACGGTGTTTCCGGACAGCGCGGGCGCAAGGCCGATGAAGGGGCTGGTTAGTTAACCTGCGATTCCGGGCCCGCGCCTTGCGGCGCGTCCCGGAATGACGACATGATCAGCCAAACATCAGGAGACCATCACCCATGTACATCGCCATGAACCGCTTTCGCGTCGCCAAAGGCTCCGAGGCCGCCTTCGAGCAGGTCTGGCTTTCGCGCGATACTCATTTGGACAAGGTGCAGGGCTTCGTCGAGTTTCATCTGCTGCGCGGCCCCGAGCTCGAGGACCACACGCTGTACGCCTCGCACACGATCTGGGCCAACCACGCGGCGTTCGAGGCCTGGACCAAGTCGGAGGCGTTTCGCGCCGCGCATGCGCGGGCCGGCGACACCAAGCCAACCTATCTCGGCCATCCCCAGTTCGAGGGCTTTGAGGTGATCCAGACGGTCGGACACGGCGCCAAGTAGCGCGCCACGCCCCAAAAGATCAGCCCAGCGTGATCTTGTCGATCTCGGCGAGATCATCCGCACCGAGCTTCCACGCAATCGCCTTCACGTTCTCCTCGACCTGCTCCACGCGAGTAGCGCCGGCGATCACGCTCGATACTTGCGGGCGCGCGGCGAGCCAGGAAAAGGCGAGCTCAAGCATGCTGTGCCCGCGGGCTTTCGTGAATGCCGCGAGCTTGTCGACGATGTCCTCGTTTCGCGGGGTGACGTAGCGGTCGCGTAACGCCGGTACCTTGCCGAAGCGCGTATCGCTCGGGGCGGCCGCGCCGCGCTGGTACTTGCCGGTGAGGAGCCCGCTTGCGAGCGGGAAGAACGGCAGGAGGCCGAGCTTGTACTCCTGTGCGGCCGGCAGCAGGTCCTTTTCGATGTCGCGCACCAGCAGGCTGTATTCGTCCTGGCAGGAGACGAAGCGGCTGACATTCATCGCACGCGCCGTGAATTCGGCCTCCGCCACGCGCCAGGCCGGGAAATTGGAATTGCCGATGTAGCGCACCTTGCCCTGACGGACGAGATCGTCGAGCGCGCGCAGCGTCTCCTCCATCGGCGTCAGCGGGTCGTAATCGTGCTGCTGATAGAGATCGATGTAGTCCGTCTTGAGCCGCGTCAGGCTCGCCTCGACTGCGTTCATGATGTAGCGGCGCGAAGCGCCCTGTTTGGTTCCGTCGGTCGCCATCGGCTTGGAAAACTTGGTGGCGAGCACGATGTCCTTGCGGCGGTCGCCCAGCACGGTGCCCAGCACCGATTCCGAACCGCCCATGCCGGCATAGATGTCGGCGGTGTCGAACAGCGTGATGCCGAGGTCGAGCGCGCGATGGATCACCTTGCGCGAGGTCTCCAAATCCGTGCGCTGGCCGAAATTGTTGCAGCCGAGGCCGACCGCAGACACGCGCAGGCCGGAGGCGCCGAGATTGCGAATTTCCATGGGAGATCCCTGTCGGAGATGGCAGGGCCGTATTGTGACTGCGGTGCGCCGCCGCAGCAAGCGGCGCGCCGCGTTGCTGCCATGCTGACAAGGAGCTGCCGACAAGGAATTGCCGGCAAAAAAATGCGGCCCCTGTCAGACGCGGCGACTGACGGGGACCGCTTTGGGGCGCTTGATCGGTGACGGGGGGCTGACCAGACGCAGCTGCAGCCTAGTCCCGCTATGTTACGCGCGGGTGACAGGCAGAGTTATCCACAGGCCTCGCGATCGCGAGGATCAGAAGATCTTGCGATAGACGATGAACCCGGAACGCTCGGCCACCTTGTCGTACAGGCGCTGCGCCGTGACGTTGGTCTCGTGCGTCTGCCAATAGACGCGCGGGGAGCCCGCGAGCTTCGCGCGCTCGTAGACGCCGTGGATCAGCGCCGAGCCGACACCCTTGCCGCGTGCCGCCTCGGTCGTGAACAGGTCCTGCAGATAGCAGGACGGCTCGATCGCGGTGGTGCTGCGGTGAAACAGATAATTTGTCATCCCGAGCAGGCGGCCGTCACTCTCGGCGACCAATCCGTGCACCGGCTCATAGGCGTCGAAAAAGCGCTGCCATGTCACGCGCGTGATTTCGGGCGAGAGCGCGGTCGGGCCGGAGCGGCCGTAGAAGGCGTTGTAGCCGTCCCACAACGGCAGCCATTGTTCGTAGTCCTGCCTCGTGACGGAGCGAATGCTGAGCGACATATGAATTCCCGGGAGCGATGAGGCGTCCTTCATACGTGATGATGGACGTGCTGATCAATCGGGCATCACTCCGCGACGCGCAGATACCGGATCAGCTTGCGACCCGCGGGGTCGCGCAGCGAGCGGTAGTAGTCGGCGCGGGACGGCGCATCGGTGTGGCGCACGAGGTCGGTCACGGGCGTGTAGCTCAGCATGCGCCCGCCGTCGGGCAGCGTGGCACAGACGAAGCGCAACACCTCGCCATTGCGTAAGGCGATGTTGATCGGCGTGGCATCGCCGATCCGCACCATCTCCATGCGCTGTGCGATGAAGGTGCCAAGCTCGTCCTCGGGCAATTCGAACGCGCCGGTGTCGCGTCCATGATACATCAGCGCGATGAACGGCGGCTTGCCGTCGGCGATGTCGTCCGGCACTGCAAAATAATCGCGGAACGCGCGGTTGATGAATTCGGCGCGCGTCTCGGCATCGAGCAGCACGATGCCGATATCGACCTGGTCGAGCGCGGCCGATAGCCGCCCTGCGGTGGCGTGGCTCCGCCGCTCGGCGGCAAACGTGCCGAGCAGCCGCTGACGCATCAGGCCGGTGATTCCTGCGGTGCCCGCGGCCGTCGCGGCCAGGAAGCCGAGCTGGATCATATCCGCCGTGGTAAGACCTGAAACGCCGTGCCGGCTGAGGAGCAGCAGTGCCGCGCCAATGACGGCGATGGCTACGCTGGCAACGGCGGAAGCGGGACCAGAGAGCGCGCCAGCGAGCGCCACGATACAGACGAGCAGCGGCGCGGGCGAGGGAACGGGGACGAAGCGATCGAAAAACATCGTCAGCAGCAAAGTCGCTGCTGTCAGCGCCGGACCGGAGATCGCACGCCATCCCAACCGCATGGGCCTGTCTCGCTCCTCCCTGGACGACGGCAACACTGACCGAACATTGCGCCATTGCGATGCGGTTTCGCGCGGTGTGCTTAAGGTGCGCTTTGGTTCACGCGCAAAGCTTTCGGATGATTTTAGACCAAATGCGCGTGCTTGAGACGTTGTTGCAGCGCGGGCGCATTCAGCGTCGACGTCCCCTGGCCCTTGCGCGTGCCGACGAAGATCAACAGCGATGCCGCGACGAGGATGGCCGCGGTCAGGGTGATTGCAACGACTAGCACAGGTGATTTCATCGACGTCCTGTCGCGATGCCGGTCGGCGCGGGCCACGCGGCGCCTTGAAGGCGGGTCCAGGATGAAGCGGGAATCAGACCGGCAGGCCCATCGCCATGGTCGCCTTGGTCGACAGCACCGTCAGGGTGACGATCAAGCACAGCGAGAGCGCGGCCACGGCGAGCGAGGCCGCGACCGCGTTGGTCAGCCGGGAAGACGAAACGGTAGCGGGTGGGCCCTGAAAGCCTGCCGTGCCGGACGCCCGAATCATGGTCTAAATCCTTCAACGCGCGAGCGAATCACCCGCGACATCGAACAATTTCACTGTTCCAATCGGCAATATTGCGGCGGCCAATCGTGCGATCACGGCGAGATTGCGGCAAGGACGGCCCTTGTGCCCGCTATTCGCAGAGCACTGCGCGCCGTCAAGCGCCCGCGGCGATGCTGGCGGGGTCCTCGATGTTGGCCGGCCGCCAGTCCATTGCGACGAAGCCGGGGGCCGCTTCCACGCGCTTCAGCCAGTCCCGGATCGCCGGGAAGGTCGAGAGGTCGAAGTCGCAGCGGTCGGCGAGGTGGGTGTAGCCGTACAGCGCGATGTCGGCGACCGTGAGCTGGCGGGCGGCGAAATAGGCGTTGGTCTTGAGGTGATTCTCCATCACCTGGAGCGCGCCATAGCCGCGCTCCATCCAGTCTTCCAGCGAATGAGTCTGGAGGTCGCGGCCGCCCCTCACCAGCGACAGCCAGAAATAGGCCGCGCCGATGTTCGGCTCCAGCGCGTGCTGCTCGAAGAACATCCACTGCAGCGCGTCGGCGCGATCGATGCGGTTCTCCGGTGCGAGCGGCGTGCCGACGGCGACATACCAGAGGATGGCGTTGGACTCGGCAAGATAGCGATCGTCGCCGACCTCGAGCAGCGGCACCTGACCGGACGGGTTCTTGGCCAGGAAGTCCGGGGTGCGGCTCTCGCCGCGCAGAATGTCCACCTCGACCGCTTCGTAAGGCAAGTTCAGCAGCGCCAACGCAAGGCGGACCTTGTAGCTGTTGCCCGAGCGCTGCATCGAATAGAGCTTGTACATTCTGAGGATGATTCCGGAAGACGGGAGGGCGCGGCGCTTGTTGCCCCGCAACGCGGCTAAACAATGATGCCGATGCGAATCCGCCGCAAGACCCGGCCAATAGAAAAACTCGAAAACCCTACCGCATTGCAATGCGGCGGAAGATCATTTCCGTGCGACCCTCCAACTCAGTTCACGCTTGCGTCAACGCGCAAGTGCGTTGCTCGACGCGATCGTGTGCGAGAAACGGCGGCCGCGTTTTGGCACTGAAGCTTCCGCATCGTCATGGCCGGGCTTGTCCCGGCCATCTACGCGCTGCACACGGCACGAAGAACGTGGATGCCCGGGCCTTCGCCTCGCCGGAGCGGCTTCGGCGAGCCGAAGGCGGGACAGGCCCGGGCATGACGACGTTCTCGTTTCATGGCCCTCGAAGGCGCCAAAATTGCTCCGAGGACACGCCTTGTCGGATATGCGGGATTTGCCCCGCAAAGTTGCGGAATATTGCGAGAAATCGCGGCTTGATGCGCGCCAGACACGTAAACTTTTCCGAGATCGGGCCGAAGTTTCTTGCGGCGCAACGGCACTCGTTTTAGGGTGGCTCATTCCCACAATCGGAGTCGTGAAGCCAAAGGGTTCACGACGCTTGTCAGGAGATGACGATGTCCTTCCTTGCCGCTGCGCTCGACCGTGTGAAGCCGTCCGCGACCATCGCGGTCACGGATAAAGCACGTGCGCTGAAAGCGGCGGGCCGCAACGTCATCGGTTTAGGCGCCGGCGAGCCCGACTTCGACACGCCCGCCAACATCAAGCTGGCCGCGATCCACGCCATCGAAGCCGGCAAGACCAAGTACACCGCGGTCGACGGCATTCCCGAGTTGAAGGACGCCATCATCGCCAAGTTTCAGCGCGAGAACGGCGTCGTCTACAAGGCGAACCAGATCATCGTCGGCACCGGCGGCAAGCAGGTGCTCTACAACGCGCTGATGGCGACCATCAATCCGGGCGACGAGGTGATCATCCCCGCGCCGTTCTGGGTCAGCTATCCCGAGATGGTGGCGCTCGCCGGCGGCGAGCCGGTGCCGGTTGTGTGCACCGCCGCGACCGGTTTCAAGCTCCAGGCCGAAGCGCTCGAGCGCGCGATCACGCCGAAGACCAAATGGGTGATCCTGTGCTCGCCGTCGAACCCGACGGGAGCCGCCTACACCAGGACCGAGCTGAAGGCGCTCACCGACGTGCTGGTCAAGCATCCCCACGTCTGGGTCATGACCGACGACATGTACGAGCATCTCGTCTATGACGACTTCCAATTCACAACGGTCGCGCAGGTCGAGCCGAAACTCTACGACCGCACGCTCACCGTGAACGGCGTGTCGAAGGCCTATTGCATGACCGGTTGGCGCATCGGCTATGCCGGCGGGCCGGCGCAGCTGATCAAGGCGATGTCGACGATCCAGTCGCAGTCGACCTCAAACCCGTCGTCGATTGCGCAATGGGCCGCCGTTGAGGCGCTGAACGGTCCGCAGGACTTCATCCCCGCCAACAACAAGGTCTTCAAGGAGCGCCGCGACCTCGTCGTCTCCATGCTCAACCAGGCCAAGGGGATCGAGTGCCCGCGTCCCGAAGGCGCCTTCTACGTCTATCCGTCCTGCGCCGGCACGATCGGCAAGACCGCGCCGTCCGGCAAGGTGATCGACAATGACGAGACATTCGTCACCGAACTGCTGGAGACCGAAGGCGTCGCCGTGGTGCAGGGTTCGGCCTTCGGCCTCGGCCCGGCATTCCGCATCTCCTACGCGACCAAGACCTCGGACCTCGAAGACGCCTGCAAGCGAATCCAGCGCTTCTGCGGCAATCTGCGCTGAGCTCGCAGACCTGATGTGACATCGAAGGGCCCGCGCAACGCGGGCCCTTTTTCTTTCAAGTCTGCGCGATCTGGCGCCACCGGAACTGTTGTGGCATAGACCATCGCGTGGCGTGTGCCGCGCCTCCATGCTCGCATCACATTCATCGCCGGAGATCTTCATGCGCCGTTCACTCCTCCTCGCCGGGCTTGCCGTTGCGAGCCTCGTTGCCTCCGTTGCGGGCGCCAGCGCGCAGTCGCGGATGGTGCAGGTGGGCGTGCTCGAATGCCGCGGCGGCGCCAGCGTGGGCTTCATCGTGGGATCGGTGACCCATCTCGGCTGCGTGCTGCGCGTCGATGGTTTGCCGGACGACCGTTACGTCGCGACGATCCGCAAGGTCGGCCTCGACATTGGCATCACCCAGGAAACGGCACTCGCCTGGGGCGTGTTCGCGCCGGTGAACCGGCTCGGACCGGGCGACCTCGCCGGCACCTATGCCGGCGCGCAGGGCAGCGCCTCGGTCGGCGTCGGCCTCGGCGGCAACGTGCTGGTCGGCGGCTCCAACAATTCGATCGCGCTCCAGCCGCTCAGCGTGCAGGGCCAGGTCGGCCTCAATGTCGCCGCCGGCCTCGAGAGCCTGGAACTCCGCCCGGGCCGTTGAGGCTCGGCGCCAGCCGAAGCGTTCCTCCTCACCTCTCTCTTCGGGCGAGGAGGAAATACCGACGACGCACCGCAGCGACGTTTGATGCTTGCCAAATCTCGGGGACGGGCAGAGCATCGGCGTTTGCCGACCCAATCATGGGCCGAGCTCCACACCAAGGAGGCGGCGAATGGGACAAGACGTCAGAAGTCCCCGAGGTCCACGGTGCATCGCGCTGGTGGGCCCTTTCCAAAGCGGTAAAACCACACTTCTCGAAGCCATCCTGGCGCGAACGGGCGCAATCCCGCGCGCCGGCAGCGTCGACGCCGGAACCTCCGTCGGCGACGCCACGCCAGAGGCCCGTCATCACAAGATGACCGTCGGGCTGACTGCCGTCACCACGAGTTTCATGGGCGACAGCTACACCTTTCTCGATTGTCCCGGTTCCGTCGAATTTGCCCACGACATGCGCGCCGCGCTGCCTGCGGTCGACGCCGCAATCGCGGTCTGCGAAGCCGACGAGAAGAAGCTGCCGCAGCTTCAGATCATTCTGCGCGAGCTGGAGGAGCTGAAGATCCCGCGCTTCCTGTTCCTCAACAAGATCGACCGCGCCAACAAGCGCATCCGCGAGACGCTCGAGATGCTCCAGCCCGCCTCGCGCGTGCCGCTGGTGCTGCGCCAGATCCCGATCTGGAAGGACGAGCTGATCGAGGGCTTCGTCGATCTCGCGCTGGAGCGCGCGTTCATTTACCGCGAGCACAAGGCCTCCGAAGTGGTCGCGCTCCAAGGCGGCGATCTCGATCGCGAGAAGGAGGCCCGCTTCTCGATGCTGGAGAAGCTCGCCGATCACGACGATGCGCTGATGGAGCAGCTGCTCGAGGACATCCAGCCGCCGCGCGATGCCGTGTTCGATGATCTCGCGCGGGAATTGCGTGACGGGCTGATCTGCCCCGTGCTGCTCGGCGCCGCCGCACGCGAAAACGGCGTGCTGCGTTTGATGAAAGCGTTGCGCCACGAGGCGCCCGGTATCGCGGAGACCGCAAAGCGTCTCGGCGTTCCCGAGACCAGGGACGCCCTCGGCTTCGTTTTCAAGACGCTGCATTCGCAGCACGGCGGTAAGCTGTCGCTGACGCGGATGCTCGCCGGTCATCTCGACGACGGTGCCACCCTGCAATCCTCCTCCGGCGGGGCGAGCCGCATCTCCGGCATCCTCGCCGTCACCGGGGCCTACGATACCAAGCGTGCCGCGGCGGAAGCCGGCGACACGATAGCGCTCGCCAAGCTCGACCCGATCAAGACCGGCGACACGGTCTCGAACGGCAAGACCCAGCCAGCAGCGCTCGCCGCCGGCGAGCCCACTCCGCCGGTGCTCGCGATCTCGGTTGCGGCTACTGACCGCAAGGACGACGTCAAGCTCGGCCAGGCGCTGATGCGACTGCACGAGGAGGATCCCTCGCTCGTCTTCGTGATGAACGCCCAGACCCACGACACCGTGCTGTGGGGGCAGGGCGAGATGCACTTGCGCGTCGCGAGCGAGCGGCTGCGCGACCGTTTCGGCGTCAAGGTCGCCTCGCATCCCCCCGCGATCGGTTATCAGGAAACCATCCGCAAGCCGATCGTCCAGCGCGGCCGCCACAAGAAGCAGTCCGGCGGCCATGGCCAGTTCGGCGATGTCGTGCTCGACATCAGGCCGCTGCCGCGCGGCGATGGCTTCAAGTTCGCCGAGAAGGTGGTCGGCGGCGCGGTGCCGCGCAACTACATCGGCGCGGTGGAAGAGGGGGTCGTCGACGGGCTCGCACGCGGCCCGCTCGGTTTCCCGGTCACCGATTTGCAGGTGACGCTGACCGACGGCTCCTATCATAGCGTCGATTCCTCCGACCTCGCCTTCCGCACGGCGGCGCGGGTCGGGCTCAACGAAGGCCTGCCGCAATGCCAGTCGGTGCTGCTGGAGCCGATCCACGTGGTCGAGATCGTCTGCCCGACCGACGCCACCGCCAAGATCAACGCGATCCTGTCGGCGCGGCGCGGCCAGATCCTCGGCTTCGACACCCGCGACGGCTGGAGCGGATGGGACTGCGTCCGCGCCATGATGCCGGAAGCCGAGATTGGCGAGTTGATCGTCGAACTGCGCTCGGCCACGGCAGGCGCCGGCAGCTTCACCCGCCAGTTCGACCACATGGCCGAAGTCACGGGGCGCGCCGCCGACCAGATCATCGCAGCGCATCAGCACGCGGCGTGATCGGTCTGCCGAAGTAAGGGAAGCAACCGCTCTCCCACACCTCTCCCCGTTCTCTACGGGGAGAGGGTGGGGTGAGGGGCTGTCACCCCGGGCGTGGCGAAGGTTGGACTCAGCTGCTCCTCGCAATGACGGTGGAGGGGGTGGCTTGCACGGCGAACTTCCCCTTGCGTTCGGCCTTAGTTGATGTATTTTACATCATTGTACATGCTTCAGATGTCACTTATAAAGGCTGAAACGTGAGGCCAAGGTGATCACGTCGTTCCAGATGCGGGCAGCGCGCGCGCTGCTTGGCATTGACCAGAGAGCCTTGGCGGAGCTCGCAGGCGTTTCGCTGCCGACCATTCAGCGCATGGAGGCGAGCACCGGCAACGTCCGCGGCGTGGTCGAGACCTTGATGAAGGTGGTCGAAGCCTTTGATCGGGCCGGCGTCGAGCTGATCGGCGAACAGGCGCGCAGCGAAGGCGGCGGACGTGGCGTTCGGCTCAAGCAGCCAGGGCCGCCGCGGCGAGTGGGAGCATGATCCCGCAATGATCGTGCTCGGAAGCAGTCTTAACTAACGCACCGTCGCGCCCCGCTACGCGGCCGCACGATGCATCGAAGCGTTGTGGGCAGCGGAGCAATTTGCTGAAATGAGCATCACAGGCGAACACGCAGGCAAGCTGCACCAGCTTCGTCGGCCGACCTTTACCGAACTCTATCTGCCAAAGCTCGTCACCGTATGGCGCGAGGGCTATGGCCTATCGGATTTCCGCGCCGATGTGTTCGCGGGCCTCACGGTCGCGATCGTCGCGTTGCCGCTGTCGATGGCGATCGCGATCGCCTCGGGCGTGACGCCGGATCGCGGACTCTACACCGCTGTTGTCGGCGGCTTCATTGCGTCACTGCTCGGCGGCAGCCGGTTCCAGATCGGCGGTCCCGCCGGCGCCTTCATTGTGCTGGTTGCGGCGACCGCCGACCGTCACGGAGTCGACGGCGTGATCCTGGCCACGCTGATGGCGGGCCTGTTCCTGATCGCTGCGGGCTTCCTGCGGATCGGCACCTATATCAAGTTCATTCCGTACCCGGTGACGGTCGGCTTCACGGCCGGCATCGCCGTCATCATCTTCGCGAGCCAGCTGCGCGATCTCGGCGGGATCACGCTGGTGGCGAAGGAGCCGAGCGAATTCGTCCCGAAACTCGTCGCGCTTGCGGGGGGCCTGCACACCGTCAATCCGTCGGCCTTGGCGGTCGCGATCGTGAGCATTGCCATCATCGCCGGCCTGCGACGCTGGCGTCCGTCCTGGCCGGGCATTCTGATCGCGGTCGTGCTCGCGGCGGTCGCATGTGCCGTGCTGTCGCTGCCGGTCGAGACCGTCGGATCGCGCTTCGGCGGCATTCCGCGCGAACTGCCTTCGCCGGCCTTGCCCGCGTTCTCGCTTGCGAAGGCGACCGCCGTGCTGCCGGATGCGATCTCCTTCGCGCTGCTCGCCGCGATCGAATCGCTGCTGTCGGCGGTGGTGGCCGACGGCATGACCGGACGCCGTCACCGCTCCAATTGCGAGCTGGTGGCGCAAGGCGCCGCCAATGTCGGCTCGGCGCTGTTCGGCGGCATCTGCGTCACGGGGCTGATCGCGCGCACCGCGACCAACATCCGCGCCGGCGCGCGGGGGCCGCTCGCGGGTATGCTGCATTCGGTCTTCCTGCTGCTGTTCATGCTGATCGCAGCGCCGCTCGCGAGCTACATCCCGCTGGCCGCGCTCGCCGCCGTGCTCGTCGTGGTGGCCTGGACCATGGCGGAGAAGCACGAATTCGCGACGCTCCTGCGCTCGTCATGGGGCGATGCCGTCGTGCTGCTCGCAACCTTCCTGCTCACCATCTTCCGCGATCTGACCGAAGGCATTTTGGTCGGCTTCGCGCTTGGCGCGGTCCTGTTCATCCATCGCATGGCGGAAATGACCGGCATCGAGGAACGTTCGCCGATGGTGGCTGCCGATCGTCCCGACGACGAAAATGGCGAGCGCGTGCCTTACGACCCCGCGCTCGCGGTCGATCGTGACGTGCTGGTCTATCGCATCACCGGCGCGTTCTTCTTCGGCGCGGCCTCGGCGATCGGCAGCGTGCTCGACGGCATCGCCGACAAGCGCAAGGGTTTTGTGGTCGATTTCGCCGCGGTGCCGTTTCTGGATTCGACCGCGGCCAACGTGCTCGGCCGCGTCGCCGCCAAGGCCCACCGGCAGGGCATCCGGCTGTTCATCACGGGGGCATCGCCAACGGTTCGCCGCGCGCTGCTCACCCATGGCGTCACGCCGCCACGCGCGCGTTATCGCGAGACCATCGCGCGTGCGGTCGCCGACATCAAGGGCGGCGCGGCGCACCCCGCAGCTGGTGAGGCGGGCACGACCTAACGTCGAGCCTCTCCCGAGACGGCCCGCGCGCTTGACAGGGCCTGCGGGACGCGAAATGGATCGCCTCCGAAACGACCCGAGGGGAGGACGACCGTGACCAAGGCTCCCGCAGCCTGTCTGATCGGATGGCCGGCCGCGCATTCGCGCTCGCCGCTGATCCATCGTTACTGGCTGCGCGCGCTCGAGATCGAGGGCGGCTATGTCATCGAGGCGGTTCCACCCGATAATTTGCGCGATTTCGTGCTGCGGCTGTCGCTGCGCGGCTTCGTCGGCGCCAACGTCACCATCCCGCACAAGGAGGGCGTACTTGAGCTCTCGACGCCCGATGCCCGCGCGCAGGCGGTGGGGGCGGCCAACACGCTGTGGTTTGCGGACGGCGAGCTGCGCTCGACCAACACCGACGTCGAGGGCTTTATCGGCAATCTCGATGCCAGCGCGCCCGGCTGGGACGCAGCCAGCGAGGCGCTGGTGCTGGGCGCCGGCGGCTCCGCGCGGGCCATCGTGTTCGGGCTGCTCGAACGCGGCATCAAGCGCGTGCATCTCGCCAATCGCACCATCGCCCGGGCCGAGATGCTTGCAAGGCAGTTCGGGCCGAAGGTGCATCCTCTTGCGTGGGACGGGATCGACGACATCCTGCCGCGTGCAAAACTTCTCGTGAACACGACCTCGCTCGGCATGCACGGTCAGCCTTCACTTGACCTTGAAGTGGCGCGCCTGGCGGATGGCGCCGTCGTCGCCGATCTCGTCTATGTCCCGCTGGTGACGCCGTTGCTGGCGGCCGCAAAGGCGCGTGGACTGAAGACCGCCGACGGGCTCGGCATGCTGCTGCATCAGGCGGTCCGTGGCTTCGAGCTGTGGTTCGGCCGGCGACCGCAGGTCACGGCCGAGCTGCGTGCGCTGGTCGAGGCTGATCTCACAAAGACTTGAAAGAATAGCGCGTAACCTCCGGAGTTCTATGTCCGTAAGGGCGATAGGGACAATCGGAGACCATCATGTCTGTTCAACGTGCAACTTTCACACGTCCGCTCATCGCCGTCGCGATGGTGGCCGTCTCGACCCTCTCGGCACTTGCGCAAAGGGCGCCGGTGCCGACGCGCGTGCGCGGCACGATCGAAAGCGTCAATGGTGACACGATGCAGGTCAAGGCGCGCGGCGGCGAGGACGTCAAGCTGCACATCGCCTCCGACGTGAACGTGTCAGGCATTACCAGGATTTCACTTGCCGACATCAAGCCCGGCTCCTTCGTCGGCGCCACCACCGTGCCCGGACCGGACGGCGGCGCGAACGCGGTCGAGGTCCACGTGTTTCCGGAGAGCATGCGCGGCACCGGCGAGGGCTCGCGACCCTACGACCTCAAGCCCAACTCCAGCATGACCAATGCGACCGTGTCGGAGAGCGTGGTCGGCAATGACGGCCATACGCTGCTGGTCAAGTACAAGGACGGCGAGAAGAAGGTGTTCGTCGCCGACAATACGCCGGTCGTGACCTTCGTGCCCGGCGACAAATCCGATCTGAAGGCCGGCGCCAAGGTCATCGCCTTCATGAAGCAGCTGCCGGACGGCTCGTTCGAAACCAACCGCGTCAGCATCGGCCGCGACGGCCTGACGCCGCCGATGTAATAGAGGATAACAACATGACGAAGAGAACCTGGATATCGTTGGCGTGGCCGCATTCGCCGCCTGCATCGTCACGTCATCCGCCCTGGCGCAGCAGACGCCGACGGTGCGCATCCGCGGCACCATCGAGAGCGTCGACGGCAACACGCTCGGCATCAAGACCCGCGAA
Source organism: Bradyrhizobium sp. WSM4874 (assembly GCF_055811835.1). Lineage (NCBI taxonomy): Bacteria > Pseudomonadati > Pseudomonadota > Alphaproteobacteria > Hyphomicrobiales > Nitrobacteraceae > Bradyrhizobium > Bradyrhizobium sp. WSM4874. Next base: position 48,540 of record NZ_JBVVPR010000019.1, on the reverse strand, counting down.
GGCAGCGACGTGAAGGTGCGCATGACCGACAATGTCGCCGTCTTCGCGGTGGTGAAGACGTCGTTGTCGGAGATCAAGGACGGCTCCTATATCGGCGTCACCGGCCTGCCGGAGCCCGACGGCACCCAGAAGGCGATCGCGGTGCACATCTTCCCCGAAAACCAGCGCGGCGCGGCCGAAGGTTTTCGTCCCTGGGATGCGCGCGCCAACTCGACCATGACCAACGCCACCGTGGCGCAGACGGTGAAGGGCACCGACGGCCAGAACATCACGGTCAAGTACAAGGACGGTTAGAAGAAAGTCGTGGTGCCCCCGGACACGCCGATCGTCACCTTCGTCGCCAGCGACAAATCCGAGCTCAAGCCCGGCGCCAAGCTGATCATTTTCGGTGCGGTGAAGAAGGACGATGGTTCGCTGGAAGCCAACCGCGTCAATGTCGGCCGCGATGGGGTGACGCCGCCGATGTGAGAGTGCTGCTGCGGCGACATCTTCAGTGTCGTCCCGGCGAAGGCCGGGACCCATACCGCGTGATCTATCTTTGGGCGCAGGTCTCAGTACCGCGCGAAGGTTGAATAACTACCGATCTTCGCCAAACTACTCGCTGTGGCTATGGGTCCCGGCCTTCGCCGGGACGACGGCTGAGTTTGAAGCGGCTGCTTTTGACCACACTACGGCGATCACATCGCGATGATATGTTCGTCGATCTCGTCAATCCTGTTGACGCCGCACAGGCCCATGGTTGTGAGCAGCTCCTTCTGGATGATGTCGATCGCCTTGGCGACGCCGGCCTGGCCGCCGGCGCCAAGGCCGTAGGCGTAGGCGCGGCCGATCATGCAGGACTTTGCACCGAGCGCGAGCGCGCGCATCACGTCCTGGCCGGAGCGGATGCCGCCGTCGAACATGATCTCCATCCTGTCACCGACCGCCTCGGCGATCTCGGGCAGCACCTCGATCGATGACGGCGCGCCGTCGAGCTGACGGCCGCCATGGTTCGAGACGACGAGAGCCTGCGCGCCGGTCTTGGCGGCTTCCTCGGCGTCCTCGACGTCCAGAATGCCCTTGATGATCAGCTTGCCCGGCCAGATGCTGCGGACCCACTCGACGTCCTTCCAGTTCAGGGACGTATCGAACTGCGATGCCGTCCACTCCGCGAGGCGATTGAGGTCCCCGGTGTTCTTCACATGGCCGGCGATGTTACCGAAGGTGCGACGCTTGCCTTGCAGCACGCCGGAGACCCAGGTGGGCTTGCTAGCGAAATCCAGCAGCTTCGAGAGCGACCATTCCGGCGGAACCGTCATGCCGTTCTTGATGTCGGCGTGGCGCTGGCCGATCACTTGCAGGTCAACGGTCAGCACCAGCGCGGAGCAGTTCGCCGCGATCGCGCGCTGGATCAATTCCTTGATGAAGCCGCGGTCCTTCATCACGTAGAGCTGGAACCAGAACGGCTTCTCGACATTGGCTGCGATGTCCTCGATCGAGCAGATCGACATCGTCGACTGCGTGAACGGGATACCGGCGGCCTGCGCGGCGCGGCAGGCATGGATCTCGCCATCGCCATGCTGCATGCCGAGCAGGCCCACCGGCGCGAGCATCAGCGGCATGGTCGAGGGCTCGCCGAGGATGGTGGTCGAAGTGTCGCGCTTGGAGACGTCGACCAGGATGCGCTGGCGGAACTTGATTGCCTGCATGTCATCGCGGTTGGCGCGCAGCGTTTCCTCGGCGTAGGAGCCGCGGTCGCAATAATCGAAAAACGCCTTCGGCACGCGGCGCTGATGCAGTGTGCGAAGATCGTCGATACAGGTGATGTGCTTCATGAACGTTTCCCCGGCCCGGCTTGTATCGGAAGAGTCTGCATCGGAAGTCTTGTAGCGGAAGAGGCTTGCATCGGAAGATCGAGGGGTCATCTAGCATGGTTGGATGCACAGCCAAATCGTTTGCAAATCGTTTTGAAGAGGAGGGCGCCATGACCAGGCCGCACACCGGACCGACGCCGGAGGAGATCAAGGAGAAGCATGATCTCGAGGAGGCGCTGGAAGAAGGTCTGGAAGAGACCTTTCCGGGCTCCGATCCCGTCAATGTCACCCAGCCGGCGCCGAGCCGCGGGGACGGCCATGTGAAGCGCTCGGGCTAGCGCGGGTTCCGGCCTGTTCCGGCGACCTGGCCGGAAATATAATGTTAACAGGACGTTATCGGGGCCGGGCAAGCCCGGTTCCGTAATGATTTATCATATTTTTTGAAGCCAAGTTAGCTGCGATGGCTTTATAACACCTCAGCAAATCAGGGATGCGGGTCCCGCCATGGCACCCGGAGGTTGTATTGGGGATCCCTGGTTGTTGCGTGGGGGACGATATGAGCCGCAAATATTTCGGGACGGACGGGATTCGGGGCCGCGCTAACGGACTGATCACGCCGGAGCTCGCGCTCAAGGTCGGCCAGGCCGCAGGCCTCGCGTTTCAGCGCGGTGACCACCGCCACAGGGTCGTGATCGGCAAGGACACCCGCCTGTCCGGCTACATGATCGAATACGCGATGGTCGCGGGCTTCACCTCGGTCGGCATGGACGTGCTGCTGGTCGGCCCGATGCCGACGCCGGCAGTCGCGATGCTGACCAAGTCGATGCGCGCCGATCTCGGCGTGATGATCTCCGCCTCGCACAATCTGTTCGAGGACAACGGCATCAAGCTGTTCGGCCCGCAGGGCTTCAAGCTCTCCGACGACGTCGAGAAGCAGATCGAGCAGCTGCTCGACGAGCCCATCGACAAGCGTCTCGCCCAGAGCGCCAGCCTCGGCCGCGCCCGCCGTATCGACGGCGTGCATGATCGCTACATCGAATTCGCCAAGCGCACGCTGCCGCGCGATCTGTCGCTCGACGGCCTGCGCGTCGTGGTCGATTGCGCCAATGGCGCCGCCTACAAGGTGGTGCCGGAAGCGCTGTGGGAGCTGGGCGCCGACGTGATCCCGATCGGCGTCGAGCCCGACGGCTTCAACATCAACAAGGAATGCGGCTCCACCTCGCCGGAAGCGCTGTCGAAGAAGGTCCGCGAGATGCGCGCCGACATCGGCATCGCGCTCGACGGTGACGCCGACCGCGTCATTCTGGTCGACGAGCGCGGCCACATCGTCGACGGCGACCAGCTGCTCGCGGTGATCGCGCAGAGCTGGAAGGAAGACGGCCGGCTGTCGCGATCGGGCATCGTCGCCACCGTGATGTCGAACCTCGGCCTCGAGCGCTTCCTCAATGCGCAGGGGCTCGATCTCGTGCGCACGCCGGTCGGCGATCGCTACGTGCTCGAGCAGATGCTGAACGGCGGCTACAATCTCGGCGGCGAGCAGTCCGGCCACATCATCCTGTCCGACTACGCCACCACCGGCGACGGCTTCGTGGCCGCATTGCAGGTGCTTGCCGTGGTGCAGAAGCTGCGCCGGCCCGTATCGGAAGTCTGCCACCGCTTCGATCCGCTGCCGCAAATCCTGAAGAACGTCCGCCACAAGGGCGGCAAGCCGCTCGACAATTCCGACGTCAAATCGGCGATCTCCGACGGCGAGCAGCGGCTCAACGGCCACGGCCGTCTGCTGATCCGCTCCTCCGGCACCGAGCCGGTGATCCGCGTCATGGGCGAGGGCGAGGATCGCATCCTGGTCGAGGACGTCGTCGATACCATCGTCACCGCGCTCGGGCAGGCCGCGGCTTAAGGCGCATCGCGAAGCACGATCGTAGCCCGGACGCATCCCAGCCATCGACGATTGGCGGTGGATCGGTCGCCGCGCGCAGCGTAACTAGCAGGTCGCGGCAATGTGCCGCGCCTGGATCGATCCATTGAACAAGCCTGTCGTCGTCTCAGAGGAAACGCTGACCGAGCCCGTCATCGTCAGCGACGTGACGCCGGCGGCGAAGTCAGCGGCAGGGCCGGCCTATGTCGTGCTGGCCGGCATCAGCTTCTCCCACTTCCTCAACGACACCATGCAATCGCTGATCGCCTCGGTGTATCCGATCCTGAAGGACACCTACGCGCTCGACTTCGCGCAGATCGGCATGATCACGCTGGCCTTCCAGTTCACGGCCTCGCTGCTCCAGCCGGTAGTCGGCCACTACACCGACAAGAAGGCGCAGCCTTATTCGCTGTCGATCGGCATGGCCTCGACCTTCTTCGGTCTGTTGCTGCTCAGTGCCGCCCACCAATATCTCGTCATCCTCGTCGCCGCCGCGCTGGTCGGCCTCGGCTCGGCGGTGTTTCACCCGGAGTCGGCGCGCATTGCGCGGCTCGCCTCCGGCGGCCGCTACGGTTTTGCGCAATCGGTGTTCCAGCTCGGCGGCAGTTTCGGCACCTCGATGGGACCGGTGCTCGCCGCGCTCATCGTCGTGCCGTTCGGGCAGGGCAGTATCGCCTGGTTCTCCTCGATCGCCTTCCTCGCGATCCTCATCCTCTGGCGCATCGGCCGCTGGTACGAACCGCAGATCAAGGCGAAGAAGACCGCGGTCGCTCAAGCCCATCCCGACGCGCCGAACTCGCGTCGAGTCGTCGTTGCGCTGCTCGTGCTGGTCGCACTGCTGTTTTCGAAACAGCTCTACGTCTCGAGCCTGTCGAGCTACTACATCTTCTATCTGATCGACCGCTTTGGCGTGTCGACGCAAGCCGCGCAGATGTATCTCTTCATTTTCCTCGCGGCGAACGCGGTCGGCGCTTTTCTCGGTGGTCCCTTGGGCGATCGCTTCGGCCGCAAGATCGTGATCTGGATCTCGATCCTGGGGGCGCTGCCGTTCACACTGGCGCTACCCTATGCCGGGCTGTACGCGAGTGCGGTGCTGTCCGTGATCATCGGCCTGATCATCTCCTCGACGACCTCGTCGATCATCGTGTTCGCGCAGGAGCTGGTGCCGCATCGCTTCGGCATGATCTCCGGCGTGTTCTTCGGTGTTGCGTTCGGTATCGGGGGCCTTGGCGCCGCCGTGCTTGGCAAGCTCGGCGATCACACCTCGATCGAGTTCGTCTACCAGGTCTGCGCCTATTTGCCGGCGATCGGCCTGCTCGCGGTGTTCCTGCCCAAGCTGCCGCGGCACGCGCGTTAATATATCCTGTCTTGCTGCAACGCGGCTTCATACATCGTTAGGAAACGCGGCGAAGAGGTCGCATTTGGCGCTGCATTTTTGCAACGCTCGCGCCGCACGCGCGTGTGAGTTGAGAAAAAATCAACCTTAAAAATTAGGGTTAAGTGGCGCTTAAACATTTGCTGGCATCGTCCCGACCGTGAGTTTCCAGAACGTGAGGCGCCGTATTGCCTCACCGGCCAAAAGGACGAAGCCAATGCGTAGCGTTAAGTCTCTCCTTGCCGCGGGTGCGGCAACCCTGATCTCCTCGATGGCGTTCGCCGCCGACATGCCGATCGCGGCGCCCCCTCCGATGTACGCGCCCCCGGCGCCGCCCGCCGATTTCGGTGGCTGGTATCTGCGCGGCGACGTCGGCATGACCAATCAGAGCGCCAAGCGCATCGACAGCGCGACCGCGCAGGCGTTCCCGACCCAGACCGTCGGTCTCGGCTTCGATTCGTCGCCGCTGTTCGGCCTCGGCGTCGGTTATAAGTTCAACAACTGGTTCCGCACCGATTTGATCGGCCAGTATCGCGGCAAGGCCAATCTGCATGGCTCGGACAACGTCACGCTCGGAGCCGCCGATTTCGAAGCCAACAACTACTCCGGCAGCAAGTCCGAGTGGGTCGTCATGGCCAACGCCTACGTCGATCTCGGCACTTGGTGGTGCATCACCCCGTTCATCGGCGCCGGTGTCGGCGGCTCGTACAACAAGCTGAGCGGCTTCCGTGACGACGGCACCCGCATCAATGCTGGCGGTCTCTCCAACAGCGTGACCTACTTCGCCGACAACGGTAAGTGGAATCTTGCCTGGGCGGCTCATGCCGGTCTTGCCTACAAGGTCAGCCCTGGCCTAACCGTCGAACTCGCCTATAGCTACATGGATCTCGGCGACGCGAACCCCGGCAACTTCCGCGCCTATGACAATAGCATCTCTGGCGCGTCGACGATCAAGGTCAAGGACATCACTTCGCATGACGTGAAGCTCGGCGTGCGTTGGGACCTCAGCAGCCCGCCGGCCTACATGCCGCCGCCGCTCGTCACCAAGGGCTGATCGTCCGCCTGATCGGTTAGGACTTCTTAACGGCGCGGGATCATCCCGCGCCGTTTTGCTTTGCGTATTTTTCATGGCGACCGGCGACGAAGGGCTCCGACGCAACCATTGGTTAAGGTTAACGGGCCATGATCACGAGCGAAAGTTCGAGTTCGATGGAGCGTTCGATGCGTAGGCTATTGTTGGCGGCGGCGATGTTGGGGACGGTCTCTGCGGGGCACGCGGCCGATCTCTCCGATCTTCCCATCCTGCGCGGCAGCTTCACCGACGGCTTGAGCAAGTCCAACGTCAACTGGCAGGGAAGCTATATCGGCGCCCAGGGCGGCTATGGCTCGTCGGACGAGAACTTCAGAGGCTCGACCAGCAATATGATGGCGGCGTTGCTGGCCGATACCTTGGTCGAAAATGAGATGGGCGTATCGCAGTGGAACCTCGGACTTGGCAAGGCTTCACAACGCAACAGCGGCTACGGCGCTTTCGTCGGCTACAATGCCCAGTGGGACGATGTCGTACTCGGCCTCGAGATCAGCTACTTGCACGGCAAGTTCGGTGGATCGGCGTCGGCCTCGGAGCGGCGCGTGAGCGCCCTCGCTCTGTCGGACAACAATTTTCACGACGTGACGGCGACCTCCACGTCATCGATCAACATCAGCGACATGGCGACATTTCGCGGCCGCGCAGCTTACGCCTGGGGATGCTTTCTGCCCTACATGTTCGCGGGTCTCGCACTCGGAAATGCCGACATCATCCGCACGGTCAGTGCGCAGGACCGCATCAGCGCGACCCAGCTCGGCACCTATACTCCACTCGCGCTGCTGAGCTCGACGGAGGCCCAGCATAACCATTTGATCTACGGCTACAGCGCCGGTCTTGGTGTCGACGTCAATCTGGTCGGCGGCCTGTTCTTCCGCGGTGAGTACGAATATATCCGCTTCAGCTCGGCGGTCGACACCAGCATCAACACCGTCCGCGCCGGTCTCGGCTACAAATTCTGACGCGCCCGCGCGGGCCGATTGACAGGCCGCCTCCGTCCTGATGCTCTGTCGCTGAACGCGGGGGGCAGCGATGCGGATCTACGGCGATAGCAATTCCGGCAATTGTTTGAAGGTGAAGTGGGTCTGCGACAAGCTCGCGGTGCCCTACCAGTGGATCGAGATCGACACCCGCAAGGGCGAGAGCCGCACGGCGCAATTCCTCGAGATGAACGGTGCCGGCCAGGTGCCCACCGTTGCTTTCGACGACGGTCGCACGCTGGCGCAATCGAATGCCATCATCCGCTATCTCGCGCGCGACAGCGCGCTCATACCGGGCGATGCCTTCACTGCCGCCAAGATGGACGAATGGCTGTTCTGGGAACAATACAGCCACGAGCCCTACATCGCGGTGTGCCGCTTCCAGCTCGTCTATCTCGGCAAGGACGCCTCCGAGCTCGATCCTGAAAAGGTCAAGCGCGGCTATGCGGCGCTCGACCGCATGGAGCAGCATCTCTCCGGCAACCGTTTCCTCGCCGGCGATGCGGTTTCGCTCGCCGATGTCTCACTGCTCGCCTATACCCGCGTTGCGCATGAAGGCGGCTTCGATCTCGGTCGTTATGCCGCCATCCGCCGCTGGATCGCCGAAGCCGAGACCTTTCTCGGGCTTCCCAAGGTGCGCTAAGGCGCGCTGAGGCAGGAGTAACTTAATGAACGCCGAATCCGTCTCCATTCGTCCCGCGCGCCGCGAAGACGTTGCTGCGATCGTGACGATGCTCGCCGACGATCATCTCGGGCGCGCACGCGAGCGCGTGGAAGACCCGCTGCCTGCGTCCTATTACGAGGCATTCGCTCGGGTCGAGCGCGATCAAAATCTCCAGCTCGTGGTTGCCGAGAACGAGGGCAGGGTGGTCGGCTGCCTGCAACTCGCGATCCTGCCGGGTCTCAGCTCGCAAGGCGGCCTCCGCGGTCTGCTCGAAGACGTCCGCGTTGCTTCCGATTGCCGCAGCCGCGGCATCGGCGAGCAATTGGTGCAATGGGCGGTGACGGAAGCGAAAGCGCGCGGCTGCAATCTGGTCGAACTGCTGACGCATCAGACGCGAACAGATGCGCAGCGCTTCTACAAGCGGCTTGGGTTCACGGCGAGTCACGTCGGCATGACTGTCCGCTTTTGACGCAGCACGCTATGAGCCTTGCGCGATCAGCGAAATCGGATCGCGCGTACGTTCATATTAAGAGCTGATAAACCACCGCTACGGCGTTCACGTTGGTGAAGGAACGAACGGTGCTACGGGACGTCGAAACCGGGCTCGATCGGTTCGGGGATTTCGATGACAAGCTATTCGATGATCAAGGTCGGCAACGACTACGTCGTGCAGGCCAATGACAAATGCATTTTGAAAGTCGGCAGCCGTCGCCGCGCCGCGCAATTGATCAGCGAAGCCACGGACTTGTTGAACGCACTCGCCGCCGTCGAATCCCCTAAAATCGCACCGGAAGCGCCATCACTCGCGCGTGAGGCCCCGGAACTTCCTTGACTGGTCTTCCCGATTCCCGTATCAGCCGCGGCGGGACACCTCCCCCCAACGGGAGGCTTACTATCTGGAAGGGTAGACGATGACTGTAGCGAAGCCCGCTTCGCGGCCGAACGTGCCGCATTTTTCCTCCGGCCCCTGCGCCAAGCGCCCCGGATGGAATGCCCAAAATCTCAAGGACGCAGCGCTCGGCCGTTCGCATCGCGCGAAGGTCGGCAAGACCAAGCTCAAGCTCGCGATCGATTTGACGCGCGAGGTGCTCGAAGTGCCCGCCGATTATCGCATCGGCATCGTGCCGGCCTCCGATACCGGCGCGGTCGAGATGGCGCTGTGGTCGATGCTGGGTGCGCGGCCCGTCACCACGCTCGCCTGGGAATCCTTCGGCGAGGGCTGGGTCAGCGACATCGTCAAGGAATTGAAGCTCAAGGACGTCACCAAGCTCAACGCGGCTTACGGTGAGATCCCCGACCTCTCCAAGGTCGATCCGAAGTCCGACGTCGTCTTCACCTGGAACGGCACCACCTCGGGCGTGCGCGTGCCGAACGCCGACTGGATCAGCGCGACCCGCGAAGGCCTGACCATCTGCGACGCCACCTCGGCCGCGTTCGCGCAACCCCTCGACTGGGCCAAGCTCGACGTCGTCACCTTCTCCTGGCAGAAGGCGCTCGGCGGCGAAGCCGCGCACGGCATGCTGATCCTGTCGCCCCGCGCGGTGGAGCGGCTCGAAACCTACAAGCCGGCCTGGCCGCTGCCGAAGATTTTCCGCATGACCAAGGGCGGCAAGATCAACGAAGGCATTTTCGTCGGCGAGACCATCAACACGCCGTCGATGCTCTGCGTCGAGGATTATCTCGACGCGCTGAACTGGGCCAAGTCAATCGGCGGCCTGAAGGCGCTGATCGCGCGCGCCGACGCCAACACAAAGGTGCTCGCGGACTGGAAGGCGAAGACGCCCTGGATCGACTTCCTCGCCAAGGACGCCGCGATCCGCTCCAACACTTCGGTGTGCCTGAAGTTCACCGATCCCGCGATCACCTCGCTCTCCGAGGACGCGCAGGCCGACTTCTCCAAGAAGCTGGTGACGCTGGTCGAGAAGGAAGGCGCGGGCTACGACTTCGCCTACTACCGCGATGCGCCCGCCGGCTTGCGCATCTGGTGCGGCGCCACCGTCGAAGCCAGTGATGTCGCGCTGCTGACCCAGTGGATCGACTGGGCCTTCGCCGAGACCAAGGCCACGCTCGCCAAGGCGGCGTAAGCAAGCTTCGCTCGTCGCGTTATCTCATCTCGTCATGGCCGGGCTTGACCCGGCCATCCATCGAAGAGAATGGATCCGCGGGGCAAGCCCGCGGATGACGGTCTCAGATTTATCGACCATCAGGGATCATTCCCATGACCAAACCCAAAGTTCTCATTTCCGACGCGCTCTCTCCCGCTGCCGTGCAGATCTTCAAGGACCGCGGCGTCGAGGTCGACTTCCAGCCCAACCTCGGCAAGGACAAGGACAAGCTCGCCGAGATCATCGGCAATTACGACGGCCTCGCGATCCGCTCGGCGACCAAGGCGACCGCGAAGATCCTCGAGAAGGCGACCAATCTCAAGGTGATCGGCCGCGCCGGCATCGGCGTCGACAACGTCGAGATTCCCGCCGCCACGGCCAAGGGCATCATCGTGATGAACACGCCCTTTGGCAATTCGATCACGACTGCCGAGCACGCCATCACCCTGATGCTGGCGCTGGCGCGCGAGATTCCGCAGGCGGACGCTTCGACCCAGGCCGGCAAATGGGAGAAGAATCGCTTCATGGGCGTCGAGATCACCGGCAAGGTGCTCGGCGTCGTCGGCTGCGGCAACATCGGCTCGATCGTCGCCGACCGTGCGCTCGGCCTGCGCATGAAGGTGATCGCGTTCGATCCGTTCCTGTCGCCGGAACGCGCCAGGGACATCGGCGTCGAGAAGGTCGAGCTCGACGACCTGCTCAAGCGCGCCGACTTCATCACCCTGCACACGCCGCTGACCGAAAAGACCAAGAACATCATCGACGCGTCCGCGATCGCCAGGATGAAGAAGGGCGTGCGCCTGATCAACTGCGCCCGCGGCGGCCTCGTCGACGAGCAGGCCGTGGTCGACGCTTTGAATTCCAAGCACATCGCCGGCGCCGCCTTCGACGTCTTTGTCGAGGAGCCCGCCACCGCGAACGTGCTGTTCGGTCATCCCAACGTGATCTGCACGCCGCATCTCGGTGCGTCCACCACCGAAGCCCAGGAGAACGTCGCGCTTCAAGTCGCCGAGCAGATGTCCGATTACCTGCTCACCGGCGCGATCTCGAATGCCGTCAACTTCCCCTCGATCACGGCGGAAGAAGCGCCGAAGCTGAAGCCCTTCATCGCGCTCGCCGAAAAGCTCGGCTCGTTCGCGGGACAGCTGACCGAGAGCGGCATTCTCAAGGTCGAGATCACCTATGAGGGCCACGTCGCCGAGATGAAGATCAAGGCGATCACCTCCGCCGTGCTGTCCGGCCTGCTGCGGCCGATGCTGGGCGAGGTCAACGTCGTTTCCGCGCCGGTCGTCGCCAAGGAGCGCGGCATGGTGGTGGACGAGATCGTCCGCGCCGCCCAGAGCGACTATGAAAGCCTGATCACCGTCACCGTCACCACCGAGCGGCAGGAGCGGTCGGTCTCGGGCACGGTCTATGCCGACGGCAAGCCGCGCCTGGTCGACATCAAGGGCATCCGCGTCGACGCCGAATTCGGCAAGTCGATGATCTACGTCACCAACGAGGACAAGCCGGGCTTCATCGGCAAGTTCGCGAGCCTGCTCGGCGATGCCAAGATCAACATCGCGACCTTCCATCTCGGCCGCGTCGCGCCGGGCTCCGACGCGATCGCGCTGATCGAGGTCGACGGCGCGGTGCCGGCCGACCTGCTCGCCAAGGTGCAGGCCCTGCCGCAGGTCAAGCAGGTCAAGGCGCTGACGTTCTAGTCGAGCTTTCTCCGTCGTCATGGCCGGGCTTGACCCGGCCATCCACGTCTTGCCCGGTCGGAGAGAGAACGTGGATGCCCGGGACAAGCCCGGGCATGACGAGTGGATAGAGTGATGCTCACATTGATATTCCGACCCGCGGAACAACGCCGCCCTCTCGCGAGGGCGGCGTTTTTATTTCTCCCGCGACCGCTGCACTTTGTGTACCAATGGCGCCGAGAAGACCTCGACCGACGCACCGGTCAAAATCGTTCGAAAAGGGAGAAAACAATGCGTGAAGCCGTCATCGTTTCCTATGCACGCACGGGCCTCGCGAAATCCGGCCGCGGCGGGTTCAACATCACCCCGCCGATGTCGCTCGCGGCCCACGCCATCCATCACGCGGTCGACCGCGCCGGTGTCGAGAAGGACTATGTCGAGGATTGCTATCTCGGCAATTGCGCCCATGGCGCGCCGAACATCGGCCGCCAGGCCGCGCTGCTGGCGGGAATGCCGAAATCGACCGGAGGCGTCTCGGTGAACCGGTTCTGCTCGTCCGGTCTCCAGACCATTGCGATGGCCGCCAACTCGATCCGCTCGGACGGTTCCGACTGCATCGTCGCAGGCGGCGTCGAGAGCATCTCGATGCCGGGCGGCGGGACGCCGAAGGAATCGATCGATCCCGAGCTGCTCAAGACGGCACCGGCGATCTTCATGGCGATGATCGACACCGCCGACATCGTCGCCGAGCGCTACAATCTCAGCCGTGAATATCAGGACGAGTATTCGCTGGAGTCGCAGCGACGCATGGCCGCCGCGCAGCAGGCGGGCAAGTTCAAGGACGAGATCGTCCCGATGAAGACCAAGATGAAAGTGGTCGACAAGGCGACCAAGGCCGAGTCGATCGTCGACTACGTCGTCGACCGCGACGAGTGCAACCGGCCCGAGACCACGCTGGAAGGTCTCGCCAAGCTCGAGCCCGTCAGGGGTCCCGGCAAGTTCGTCACGGCCGGCAACGCCAGCCAGCTGTCGGACGGTGCTGCGGCCGTGGTGCTGATGGAAGCCAAGGACGCGGAGAAGCGCGGCCTCAATCCCATGGGCCGCTTCGTCGCCTGGGCGGCCGCGGGTTGCGAACCGGACGAGATGGGCATCGGCCCGATCTTTGCCGTGCCGAAGCTGTTGAAGCGCCATGGCCTGAAGATCGACGACATCGATCTCTGGGAGCTCAACGAAGCCTTCGCCAGCCAGTGTCTCTATTCGCGCGACAAGCTCGGCATCGATCCCGACAAGTACAACGTCAACGGCGGCTCGATCGCGATCGGCCATCCCTTCGGCATGACCGGCGCGCGGCTCACCGGCCACATCCTCCAGGAAGGCAAGCGCCGCAAGGCGAAGTGGGGCGTCGTGACGATGTGCATTGGCGGCGGCCAGGGCGGCGCGGGACTGTTCGAGATTTATAGCTGAGACAGACTGCAGGACTGCGAAGGGCACGGCGCCGCAAGCGCCGTGCCCTTTGTTTGAGTACCAGGTCAGGCGTGCACTCTTTGGATCACCGGTTTTGTGGGATGAAGCGGCTGAAGGAAGGTAGTCTAAGACAAAGCTTGATGATGAGGGGAAGGGCGAGGACCGGGATGACGCACGCAGCGACATAACCTTCCGCCAGCGACGGCAGACCGAAGCTCGCCGCTGCCCACACGAGCGTGACGTTGCGGTTTCCGCTCACGAGACCGATGGTACCGGCGGTTTGCCACCCCAGTCTCGCGAACGTCATGGCAGCGAGGACGCACAGACCGAAATTGAACACGATCGCCGCGGCGAGCATCACGTCGAAACGCAGGGCGTTGCTGGTCCATTGCGCCCGTATGCCTTGCGAGGTGGCAAGCCCCACGATCATGAGCCCGACAACGGCGATCCCGGTGGCGGCGCTTTGATCGGGCAGAACGGGAATCACATGACGACGAAACCTCATGGCTAAGAAGGCCACCAGGCCTGCAGCGCCGATAATGCTGAAGAGCCGGATCGCCAGCCCGCCCATGTCGAATGCAATTCCAAGTCCGAGTACCGTGGCAAAACTCGGAATCGAGATCGGTGTGAGCAAGGTCAGTGCGATGGAAACGAGCAGTGCGAGACGTGGTCGCAAACCGAGCATTCCGGCGATCGCAGCGGCGCTTCCGACCGGCGGCGCCAGCAGTGAAAGCAGAACGCCGGCCCGCAGCGCAGGATCAAGCGGAGCAAAGGACAGCAGAATCGCAGCAGCGAATGGCAGCACCAGGCCAACCCAGGCAAGCACCACGCCCATCAGGAGCGGACGAATGCTGGCTTCAGAGGGGGCAAGACCCGCCGTAAGAAACGAGCCCAGCGTCAGAAGAAATGCCGAAAAAGGCAAAAGATCGTAGCCGAGATGAGCGAGGGGAGTGATCACCAGCCCTGCGCAAAGCGAGATCACCAGGAGCATGGGTCCTTGTCCGCCAAGCGTGGACAATATCCGGCCAACGTACATATCAGCTCCTCAGGACTTGCGCATCGACGACGATGCGTCTTCAGATTTCAGTCATGTCGGCCACCATTGCGAACGTCAGAAGAATCCGGCGCTCAAATCCAGGCCGTAGGTTCGTGAGAGCACGAACACAAAGACGCACGCTGCGCACAACAAGAAGGCGTGCTTCGCCAATTCGGCACCGATGACCGAGAGGACCGTGCGGGAAATCGTGCGTATGATTGCTGGCATGTTGCCTCCTGGGTTTTCAAATCCCATGAACCGGCTGCATGTGGCGGCCGTCAGTCGGTGTGCGAAGCGAGGATCAGGGGCGGATCACCTCGCTCGGTCGACGCGCGCTGAATGAGGATCGCGCCGATCACGTGAACGAGGCCGAATCCCAGCAGAACGAGGATCATCAGGCGCGTCTCGCCGCCTGTTCGCTTTCTGTCGTGCGATGCTGGAGATCTGGCCCGAATTGGAGACGCAGCACGGTTGTGATTGTTCACGATTGTCCTCATATGCTTCGCTGTCGCTCGTCCCGATCGCCTACGGTGTCGGCGGGTTCGAAATGTAGTGGGTGACGAAATCATTGGAGGCGAGGTTGGCTTGGCGCTCTCGGGGCGCCTTGCTTATTGCCGCGAAGGCAATCACCAGCGCCATGAGCGAGCCATAGAAGGCGACCACTCCAAGTCTCCACATCGCAACCAATCGCTGTTCTTGGTCGGACGCGAGAAACCTCTGCGATTGTCTTCCCTGCTGTGCGATGTCGGTCAATGCGACCTCCTGTTTGATGGCTGTTGTGATGCCGGCGTGCGATCAGTCGCCTCCGAAAAGGAGCGGTGCGACGGGCGGCGCCGACTGCGAAGCGGCCCTGAGTGCCGGGTGTGCAAAGGTCGTCAACGCTGCGTCGAATCCGGCGAGCACCACGAATAAGCCAACGACGATCATGATGAGGTGATGCGCGCGCACGCTGACTTCCGGATGAAATTGCTCCGCGTCGATCAACCAACCGGCATCTCGTCGCGATGCGATCTGAACCCACTGTCGTCGTCGCCGGCGTCACTCGGCCGTCACTGCAGCGTTAATATTGTTCGCTAAGGCGGCAATTCGTGTAGGATGTATATCCGTGAGCGCATCTGCTTATTTTTGAGGCGGAATGACCGAAACTGCACCCGCGCCCAGCCCAAGTTTTACTCTCGCACTTCTTGGACGTTTTGAACTGATCGGGCCGGACGGCGCCGTCAGCTTGCCGAACAAGAAACTCGCGGGATTGCTGGCCTATCTGGCCTGCACGGCACCTCAGCCTCAGCACCGCGAAAAACTCTCGACCTTGCTGTGGGGATCGCACTTCGAAGCGCAGGCGAAGCAAAACCTGCGACAGGCGCTGTTCAAGCTACGTCAAGTTCTTGGTCAGAGTGCTCTCAGGAGTGACGGCGAATTCATTTCGTTGAATGCCGTTGTGATCACCTGCGATGTGCCGCAATTCGAGCGGCTTGTCAGAAAGGGCAGCTGTGACGCGCTGACCGCGGCGGCAGATCTCTATCGCGGGCGCCTCGTCGATGACATCGCGGTCAACGCTGAGGGCTGGAGCGAGTGGCTGGCCGGCGAACGCGAGCGGTTATCGGAGCTGGCTGTCGGCGCGATGGTAGCGCTCGGCGACCAGGAACTGTCCGACGGACGTGCCGGCGATGCCCTGCTCGCCGGCCAGCGCGCCAATGCACTCAACAGCATGCGCGAGGATGCGCACCGCCTGATCATGCGCGCGTTGTCCGCGGCCGGCCGCAACGCCGAGGCACTCAAATATTATCAGGCCGTCGTTGCCTTGCTGAAGCAAGAGCTCGGCACCGCGCCCGATGCCACGACCAGCGCGCTGGCTGCGGGATTGCGCAAGGTCCAGGAGCAGAAGATCGTTCTGCCGGCAGCGGAGCCGACGGCAGACCTTTCGCACCAGGCGGAGCACGTGTTCGGCAACGACAGGCCCTCCGTGGCGGTGCTTCCGTTCCGCAACATGGGTGGTGAAACCGAACAGGACTACTTCGCCGATGGCGTCACTGCAGACATCATCACCGCTCTATCGCGCTTTCGCGAGCTCGTGGTGATCGCGGCCGGATCGAGCTTTGCCCTTCGGGACAAGGGAATGACCAGCCGGCAGATTGCGCAGCAACTCGGTGCGCAATACGTCCTGAGCGGTCATATTCGCAAGGCGGGCAACCGCATTCGCGTCTCGGCCGAGCTCACTCATACCGGAAGCGAGGCCCAGGTCTGGTCCAATCGCTACGACCGCCCCCTGGTCGACATCTTCGACCTGCAGGACGACGTCAGCAGCAGTGTTGCCGCAGTCGTCGATCCCGCCGTTCGTAGCGCCGAGATCGAACGCGCACGCCGCAAGCCGCCAACTGATCTTTCGGCCTATGATCTGTATTTGCGCGGCCTTCACCATTTATGGGGCGGCACCCGCGAAGGTATCGTCAAGGCCATCGATCTGCTTCGGCGGTCTCTGAGCCTCGATCAGGAGCGAACGGCGACGCTGGCGGCGCTGGCTTGGGGACTCGTGATGGCTCCGCCGCTCGGCGCCAACATGTCTGCGGATGCCGCGTCCGAGGCGGTCGGTCTGGCGCGCCGCGCCGTCGAGCAGGATAGTGGGGACGCTTTCGCCCACGCTGTCTACGGCTTCACGCTGTTTGGGCCCGCCGGCGACAACGATCAGGGGCGCATTCACGCCAGCGAAGCCGCAAGGCTCAATCCGAGTTCGGCTTTCGCATGGGGTGTACTCGGAATGATCGACAGCATGGGAGGCGATTATGCCAACGCACTCGCATGCCTGCATCGGTCTCTCGTCCTCAGCCCCGAGGACAGCATGCTCCATATGTGGATGACGGGATTGACCGCGTCCTACTTTGCCCTCGGGCAGTACGAGGAGGGCGTTGCCTGGGCGCGCAAGTCGGTTCGGCACAATCCGAGCAACGGCACCGGGCATCGCATGCTCGCGGCAAACCTGGTCGGGGTCGGCCGGCTGGAGGAAGCCCGCGAGGTCACCCGGGTTCGCGATGCGGCACAAAAAACGACGATCCGCGATCTGCGCGCCATGCGCTTTTTCAAGCAGCACGAGGCGCTTGAACGCTACCTTTCGGCCCAGCAGATCGCCGGCGTGGCCGACTGAGCCTCAAGCGCCGAGTGCAACGAGCAGCGTGCGCATGGTCATGAAGACCAGGATGACCGAGCCGACGGTCCACAGCATGGCGCGAATGTCGTGAATTTGCCCGGTGAGATAGGCGAGAAAATGCAGCAGGCGTGAGGCAACGTAGCCGTAGAGCAGGCATTGCGCGAGAAGCAGCGACGGCTTTGTGAGAACATAAAGAAAGCCCGCGACCAGGAAATACGGCAGGCTCTCGAGATCGTTCATCTGGATCCGGCGGATCCGCTCCACATCTTCGTTGGGAAGAAGCTGCGCCGGATCGGGCGCGGGATTCAGTGGTGTCTTCTTGATGTCCTCCGGCGAACGGTAGCCGCCCTGGACCCTCACCATCCGGACTACGGTGAGCCACGACATCGCCACGGCCTTGAGGATGATCAAGCTGGCGGCAACGACATAGGTAGCGAAGAGGGGATCGTGAAGATTGATTCCGTCCAATTTGGTACCCCTCCGGCAGGGCCATACTACATGTCCGAGCGGGTTGCGCCACTACGTAAAGGCAGCCGCCAGTCCAGTCCCAGCCTGATCTCGTCTTACGCCTTCGCCAGCGCCGATCGGCCACCCGTTCGGCATGACCGGCGCACGTCTCACCGGCCACATTCTCCAGGCAGGCAAGCGCCGCAAGGCGAAGTGGGGCGTCGTGACGATGTGCATCGGCGGCGGCCAGGGCGGCGCGGGCCTATTCGAAATCTACAGCTGAGATCGAGCCTCTTGAATGCGGAAGGCACGGCGTCGTCGGCGCCGTGCCTTTTGCTTTCTGGCGCGTACTTGGGGGATATGCCCGCGGTGACTCAGCCGTTCTTCTCGTGCGCGACAGGTCGGAACACCCACTCGCGCCAGACCACCAGCAAGGCTGACATGATCACCGGGCCCAAGAACAAGCCCAGAAGGCCGAAGGCAGCCAAGCCTCCAAAGATTCCGACGAACGCGAACAGAAACGGCAGCCGCGCGGAGTCGCCGACCAGGGTCGGCCAGACGAAATGATCGCCGGCCAACATGACGATCGCGCCCCAGAAGAAGACGCCCGCGGCTGCGAAGCCGCTGCCTCCGCCGGAGATCAGGACTACCGCCGCAGCGGTGAAAGCCAGCCAGGCGCCGAAGGGAAGCATGGCGAAGGCCGTCGTCAAAATCGTGAATACGATGGCATTCGGCACGCCCGCGACGAAATAGGCCACGCCGATCAATAATCCCTCGCCCGCGGCGACCAGCACCGTACCGTTCACGGTGCCGCGGATCGCGCCGACCATCTGCTCGGCGAGACCCTCTCCCGCCTCACCGAAAAGTCGATCGCAGGTTTCCAGCACGCGGTCCGAGATCGACCGGCCGTTGCGCAGCAAGACGAACAAGGCCACCAGCGAGAAGAACAGAAGAAACAGGCGGTGAAGCAGCTGGCCGCCGAAGGTTCGAAGCAATTCCGATGCGTTGTCTGCGTTGACGCTTTTCAGCCATGCGGTCGCGGCTTTGGGATCGG
The DNA here is from genome assembly GCF_055811835.1 of Bradyrhizobium sp. WSM4874. Classification (NCBI taxonomy): domain Bacteria; kingdom Pseudomonadati; phylum Pseudomonadota; class Alphaproteobacteria; order Hyphomicrobiales; family Nitrobacteraceae; genus Bradyrhizobium; species Bradyrhizobium sp. WSM4874. Next base: position 29,793 of record NZ_JBVVPR010000019.1, on the reverse strand, counting down.
AAAGATTGCTGCGCCACCACTGCTCCATGCTCTCTGCGGCGATCGGAAGGCGGGCGAGCCAATCAGGCACTTCGATCCCGCTCTCTCCGGCCTGCTTCATCCAGCCTACGAGCAGATCGCCTTGCTGCGCGATCTGATAGACGGCAAGCGACATCGGCGTAAACAGGATGAGGGCGACGACGAGCGTGAAGACCAGCGGGGCCAGGCTGGAGCGGCCGGAACTCACGCGCGCTGCAAACTTGGTGTAGAGCGGCCACAGGCTGGTTGCGAGAATCGCGGCCCAGATCAACGCGGGGAGAAATCCCGCCGCCGTCCACAACGCAAGTGCGACCAGCGCGAGGGCAAGCACGACCCGTGCGTTCATGCGCGCGCCCGCGCCCGTGGGCAGCGGCTTTCGCTCAGTGGCGGTCGGGCCTCCCTCGCTCCCCACCGTGTCGCTCCGCTTGGGCGAACGCTGTTTCGATGCCACGGATTTCGCTCGGTCGGCCATTTGAAATCACTGGGGTGCGGGAGCTGCAGTGCCGAACTGATCAGCAGGAGAAACGCTTGGTCCAGGCTTCAAGCCGCAACAAGGGGCTTCGGTTCCGTTCGGGAATAAGTTGCAAGACGTGGCAGCCTTCGTCGGGCGCGGCTCAGCCGAAGCCGCCCGGCACCAGGCCGGCCGCAGCGCGGCCGCGGGTGTGCACCATCTCCGGGAAATCGCGCTCGCCGCTTACGCCTTCGCCAGCGCCGGTGCGAACACCACCTCGATCAGCGAGCCAGAGTTCGCCGCGCTCTTGATGTTGAAGCGGGCGCGGTTGGCTTCGACCAGGGCCTTGGTCAGCGACAGGCTCAGCGCCGAATTATCCTCGGCGTCGCCGGGCGGTGGGGTCCGGAACGGCTCCATCGCGGCGGCGACTTCGCGCTCGGTGAGGCCATGGCCGGTGTCGCGGATGCGAAGTGCGACCTCGCCGCGGTCGGTCAGCGCGGTGGAGACGATGACCTGGCCGCCGGCGCTGGCGAGCCGGATCGAGTTCGAGATCAAATTCATGGTGATCTGCCGCATCGCGCGTGCATCCGCGCTCACCTGCGGCAGCGCATGGCCGAGCGAGGTGCGGATGATGATGCGCTCGCGATTGGCCTGCGGCTGCATCACCACCACGCAGGCCTCGACGAGATCGTTGAGGTTGAGGTTGGCGAAGGTGAGGTCGAGCTTGCCGGTCTCGATCCGCGACAGCTCGAGCAGGTCGTCGATGATGGCGATGACGCGCTCGCCGGAGGCACGGATGTCCTTCATGTACTCGCCATAGCGCTCGTTGCCGAGCGTGCCGAAGCGCTCCGAGATCATCACCTCCGAGAAGCCGATGATGGCGTTGAGCGGCGTGCGGATTTCGTGGCTGATCCGCGCCAGCATGTCGGCCTTGGCATTCGCCGCGCCGTCGACCAGACGTCGCGCCTGCGTCAGCTCGCTCTCGCCCTGCTTGCTCTGCGAGAGGTCGCGGAACACGGCGAAGAAGTTCGGGCCGTCGGGCCTGGTGCGCCCCATGATCATGGCGAGCGGAATGACGCCGCCCTTCTTCTCGCGCCCGAGCACCTCGCGACCGTGGTCGAGCAGGCTCGCGATGTCCTGGCTCTTGAGGTTTTCCAGATAGTCGATCACGACATGCTGGCTCTCCGGCGCGAACAGCGTCACCAGATTCTGCTGCATCAGCGTCTCGCCGTCATAGCCGAACAGCGCCTCGGCGCTGCGGTTGCAGGCGTGGATGTTGCCTTCGGCATCGAACATGACGATGCCCTCGGCCGTGGTGTCGAGGATCGCGGCGAGATCTTCCGCGTCGGCCTCGCCGACCTCGGGCTCGGGCGGGAAGATCTCGGGGACAATGGTCTCGGCGACGACGGTCTCCGCGATCACGGGCGCAGCCGCAACGGGCGCGGCCTGCGGCAGCGCGCAGATCAGCGCATGCGCACTCTCGCCATCCCAGTCGATCGCGTGCAGATGCGCCTCGGTGGTCGGCAGCGGCGCTTCGCCATTGGCGAGCGTCGCGCTGATCGTGACAGGCGTGCCTGCTTGCGACGTGCTGCTGGCCGCCGACACGCCCGGCTCGACATAGAGCGCATCCAGCCCGCCGGCATTCTCAAGGGCGCTCAGGCTGGCATAGCCCATGCGCGCGAGAAACGCGGAATTGGCATAGAGCAGGCGGTCGAGCCGGTAGATCAGGATGCCGGTCGGCAGCAGGTCGAGCAGCGCGCGGTCGCGCGTGCTGTGGCCGTGCGCGGGCGGCGCGGGCGCGGTCAGCCATTCGGCCGGCGCGTGCGGCGGTTCAGCCTCAGGCTTGGGCTCGGGCGACGGCGCTTCGGGCGTGATCTCGGCATCCGGCGGCTCGGACGATGCCGCGATGGTTTCCTTGTCGCGTTCGAGGCGCTCGGACAATTGCCGCGCGAGCTCGTTGAACGCGCTGTTCTCGACCGGCGTCAGCGTCGGCGGTCGCGTGTCGCCGGGCGCTCGGAACGGCAGGACATTGGGAGGCGTTTCCACTGGCGTTTCCGGATCGGTTGGATGTGAATTCGCGTCGGGTGTGGGTTCGGGCAGTTCAGCTTCAGGCTCAGGCTCAGGTGCGGGCGGCTCGATCGGCGGAGGCGGCGGCGCCTCTGGCTCGGGCGCTGGTTCGGGCTCCGGCTCGACCACATCCACGGACAGGCTTTGCGGCGCCGCCGGTTCAGCCAGCAGCTCAAAGCGCCTGAGCGCATCGAGCCGGTTGAGGCCGTCGAGATCGCGGCAGACGCCAAAACCCCTGAAGCCCGCAAAATTGCGTTCGCCGTCATAGACCGGCAGCCCGGCAAGCTCGACCGGCAGGTGCTCGCCGCCATCGGCCGGCCAGTTCACGGTGATCCCGGCCCAGGTGTCCTTGCTCGCCAGCGCCTGCGCCACGCGGCTTTCAGGATCGAGCGCGAATGCGTCGGCGATCTCGCGCCAGGGGCGGTCGAAGCCGGCCGCCGTGCGCGGACCGATCAGGTGGATGAATTCGTCGGAGAGAAGCACAAAGCGGCCTTCTGCATCCACCTTCCAGAGGAAGCGCAGCGGATGCTGACGCGGTGCGGGCGGCTCTTCGTGGCCCGACGGCGGCTCGACCATGCCGGTCACGGTCGGCGCGTCCTGCGGCGACACCATGGCTTCCGGCGAGTTTTCAACCGGAGTTTCTGGCGCGGCGTCGGCTGCTTCCTCGACGGCTTGCTGAATCGAGACGATCTCTGTCGCCGGCTCGCTTGCGGGCGGATCGTGCGCGATCGCCCCGGTGGCTTCCGGCGCGTCCTCGGCAAAGGCATCGAACAGCGCAATTTCGGATGGCGCCTCGTGCGACGGCGCTGCTTGCACATGCTCCGGCACGGCGGGTGGGGCAGGGGACGGCGCAGGCTCGGACGAAGCGATGTCTTCGCGCGCAACCTCTTCAGTGGCCTCGGCTTCGACCTCCTCACTCGCAGCCGCCGCCTGCTGCACCGCAGGCTCGATCAGCGCGACCAGGCCGACGTCGGCCCCGCTGCCGACCCGCTGCAGCACCATCTGGCCGATGCCGATCGGCGTCTCGGCGCGGCCCTGGCGAAGCGCATCACTGCGCGCCTGTTCGAGGCCGGCTTCGCCCAGGTCGCGGAAGCCGAGCAGGGTGCGGGCGGTTTCGCTGGCGCCGACGAACAGGCCGTCGGGCGCGAATGCCGCCATCGGCGTCTTGGCGCCGTCGACCAGACGAAGCAGCCGCTCGACCAGCGGCATGGTGCGCAAGCCCGGGTCCATCGCGGTAACGAGCACCGCAGATCCTTGGAAGAATTGGCCGCCATCGGCGAACTCGAGCCGGGCACAGGCGCAGGTCATCAGCGTGCCGAGCCGCGCGCCGAAGCCGCGCAGCCGTTCGAGCCGGATGGCGCCGTTCGGAGGCAGCCGGCCGGCAAGGCGAACGATCTGGCGGCGGTGGTTGTCGGCGGGGCCGAAGGTCTTCTCTGCGAGCGCCGTGGCATTGGCGGCGCCAAACAGTCTGGCGCCGACCGGATTGGCCCAGAGCACGCGCGTGCCGTCGATCGACCAGAGCCAGGCGGGCAGCGGCGAGGTCGCGTGCACGGCCAGCCGGGGATCGCCCACGCCTCGCAACTGGAAATCCGAACTCGTCATCCGACCGGCTTCGCGTCTCGCTTGTCAGCAAGGCTGCCGGGAATGACAGCCTTAAGAAAGGGTTAGTATCGCCCGCAGCCGCGGACAGGTCCACGGCCCCAGCCTATGCGCCGAGGCCTAAAGCCGCGATAACCTTAATGTCCCCAGGCCCGCAAGGCGGGCCGACACTGCATCCGCAGGATTCGCGCGTCGGGGAAGAAGTGAGCTGGATAATCTGGCTTGAACCGGTGGTGCTCCGGGCTCGGTCTAACCTCGCCCGCTTGCGGGAGAGGTCGGCGCGAAGCGCCGGGTGAGGGCTTTTTCCTCATTGGGGCTGTCCCATTGCGGAGACACCCTCTCCCCAACCCTCTCCCGCAAGCGGGAGAGGGAGCGCACCGGCTTTGGGTTCGCGTCAAAACACCTCAACCACCGGTTCCCCACCCCGGGAACCTCATCCTCCCCGAGATTAAATTTTGCAACGCACCCTCGAAACCCGTTGCGTTGCACAATGTTGACATTTTAGGCAGCCATGGTCACCGCGCTGGGCGAGCCATCATCCGTTTTGTGTTTCCAGTCATCGCATCCGTCACCCGGTTGGCCGGCGGGCGCGCCTGAAGGCTCACTCCGTTTTTTCATTAGTGTGAGGGACAAACCATGACAGGTGCGACTGATCCGTTTTCTGCCTCGATCATTCCGTTCGAGGTCCCCGAGCAGGTGCGTGCGTTCGCCGAAAAGGGCGTGTCGCAGGCCCGCGAGAACTACGCCAAGTTCAAGGACGCCGCCGAGACCCACAACGGCACCGTCGAGGCCGTGTTCTCTTCCGCCCACAAGGGCGTGAGCGAATACACCGCCAAGCTGATGGAGTTCGCGAAGGCCAACACCAAGGCCCATCTCGACTTCACCCAGGAGCTGTTCAGCGTGAAGGCGCCGCAGGATGCGTTCGCGCTGTGGACCAACCATTCCAAGACGCAGCTCGAGACCTTCCAGGCCCAGGCCCGGGAGCTCGCCGAGATCACCCAGCGCGCTGCCACCGCCGCCGCCGAGCCGATCAAGGCCTCTGCCGCGAAGCTCTACCCCGCCGCCTGATCTGGCCGGGCGGTTTGAATTAAGAAACCCGGGCCTAGAGCCCGGGTTTTGCTTCGGAAATAACCTCGTTTGCGGGGCGTTTTAGGGTGTTGCGGCCTTGCCAAAAACGCCCGTTGCACCTAGTTTCCGCCCCGTCCAGCCCCCCATGGTTCTCGGCCCTATCAAGGGCGCCCCCGGGCGGCTCGCAAGGATGCAGTTGTAGCTCAGTTGGTTAGAGCGCCTGTCTGTGGAACAGGAGGTCGGTGGTTCGAGCCCACCCAACTGTACCAACAAAATCAATAGCTTCTGCCATCAACGACGAAAAGGTTGCAATCGCAAGCTACCGCGTAGCTACCACGGCAACGGCAAGAGCGTTCTGGTTCCAAAAACGTTCGTAGTGATGGACGGACCCTTGGCCTAGATCGGCGCGGCGAATGCTCTTTGCGCTTCGGTTGGGTCGTTTCTGGCGCGAATCTGGTGCGGTCAATGTCTGCTCGTGCAAGCGAGTCGGGATTGACATCTAAAGGTCTCTATCGCCGTACTTCTTTTCAGGATGATCATCGAGCGGACCGATTTGGGCCTCTCAAGGCTGAAACAGGGGTTCGATTCCCCTAGGGAGCGCCAGCAAACTCAGGCACTTAGGTCGCCATCAGCCACGTTCGTTGAATAATGGTTGAATAAGACGCTGGTGAACAGCGGCGAACGCTTGGGGAATTTGCTGCCGAGATTTAGCAGACTGGCCTCGGCGCAATGCCTCGCTGTGGCTGGCGCACTCGCGAAAAATTTCCTCGTCGCCCCTTTGTATCCGGAAATACTCAAACCGCCGCTGACGTGCGCTGTCGTACGCGAGTGCCCTCGGATGCTCGCATTGACGTTGCTCATCGCACAATCAACCCTTCTGTCGAGCTTTGCGCGAATAGGAGAGCCACGTGAGATACAATCGACGAGAGAAAACTGGCGGACAACAGTCACAAGTCAGCCTATCCGCTCCGAAAGCCGCAGAACCGAGCACGATGCCATTCGCCCAGCGGCTCACCTGCACGATTGACGATGCATGCGAAGTGACCGGCTTGGGACGCACGAAACTTTACGAGTTGATAGGAGCTGGGCGTATCGTCACGACAACGATCGGACGTCGGCGACTAGTAGTGGTGCGCTCTCTCCTGGCGCTCCTTGACACCAACATGTCGAACTAATGGACGTGCGACTATCGCCGCGAGTTGAATCTCGATCAGTTTAGTCCGCTCGACCCTCGTATCCTGGCTGCAACATTTGGTATTCGCGTGTGGACGCCGAAAGACGTTCCAGGTCTTTCAGCAGCGGCACTGAAGCAACTCCGTAAGGTCGATCCGGACAATTGGTCTGCTGTCACGATTTGCGTGGGCACCAAACGCGTCATCATCGTCAACGACCAACACTCGCCGGAACGGCAGAACAATTCGATCATGCATGAGCTCTCGCACATCATTTTGAAGGACAGGGCGGCACAGGCATTCGTCTCACCTAACCTCGCCGACTGCGATTCTATGTGATCTTGAAACCGCAAAGATGGCGGACAATTGGGATGAAACGTCGTGTCTCTCCAGATTTGCTCGTGGAGGGACCGAACGCACGACAGAAAAAGAAACAATCTGCTCGCCGTCAATCTTTTTCAACGGGATCGGTAGCCTTCAATCGATCGGCTTGAAATCCAAGGGCACGCAAGAGTTGAAGACTACTCCACCACCAGGAACAAAAAGAACGTATGCGAGTTGCACATCGCTCAACCCATTATCGTTTCAACTGGCGTTAGCGGCGCCAATCTTCTTGCATGATGGCTAGACCCGTTTCACGCCCGAGTGCAATTGCAGAAAGCTCAGGACTGCAGCGGCCGTTTGGCTCGCTACAAAGCCATTTGTAACGCCGCCGGCCGGCCGCTGGACGGTTCTGGCTCATTTGCGCTCTTGTCGGAAGACGGAATGCACAGCCGACGCCTCGCAGGCCTTTGCGCCGACGAAAGCGGCGGCGCGTGACTGAGCGACCCAAGGCTTCGCGGTCATGGTTGTCCAACAGTCGGATGACCAGTTTCGGCTGCTCGAAGAAGGAATGCACGTCTTCTCTGAGAGATATTCCTACTGCCGGGTTGACGGCCTTGACCAGAACCAGCGGACGTCAATCTGGTACAGCAAGAATGCCGCAGACTGGCTCTATGGAAGGAACCAGTTCTAGCCTACATCGGTGTCATGAATGCTCCACAGCATAGGCCACCGAGATGAGCAATGAAAGCGCTCACCTGCACTCTGAAACAGCGATCGGCGCACCGGTTTACAAGACCTGGATGTGCGCGCTCTGCGGGGTTGTTTACAGCGAGCGGGAGGGATGGCCGGACGAGGGCATTCCGCCGGGCACTCGCTGGGAAGACGTCCCCGACGAGTGGATCTGCCCCGATTGCGGCGCAGACAAGAGTGAATTCCAGATGACTGAGGTCTGAACGAAATCCCGTTGATGCTGCGAGCAGCGTGCGCGGCATTCATCAATTGCCAGGGAGCTAGCATGTACGTCCCCCCACATTTCGCCGAGTCGCGCCCTGAGGCGCTTCACGATCTCATCAACAAAAATCCTCTCGGCATCCTCTTCACTAACGGGAAGAGCGGGCTCGACGCAAATCACCTGCCTTTCGAGTTGCATGCGAAGGAAGGGCAGCAGGGCGTGCTTCATTCACATGTGGCTCGCGCAAATCCCATTTGGCAGGATATCGCGACGGGAAACGAGGTGCTGATCGTATTCCGCGCCGGGGATGCCTACATCGCGCCGAACTGGTATCCGAGCAAGGTCGAGTTCAAGAAGCAGGTCCCGTCCTGGAACTATATGGTGGCTCATGTGTACGGACGCGTGACAATCCGCGACGATGAGCGTTACGTTCGTGGCATGGTCGCGCGGCTGACGCGCATCCATGAGGCGAAGCAGGCCGATCCTTGGAAGATGACTGACAGCCCCAAGGACTACATCGATATGATGCTCAAGATGATCGTCGGAATCGAGATCGAGATCACACGACTCGTTGGCAAGTCGAAGCTTAGTCAGAATAAAGAGGTCCGGGACATTCTCGGTGCAGGGAACGCGCTCAAGGCCCAGGGCAAGGATGTGATCGGCGATGCAATGCTGGCCGCCGCTGTGGCCAAAGCGGAGCAGGCCTGACTCATATCCGACGGAGCGACATGCTCGGAGAAATCGTGGCGCAACGACCTACTTGTAATCCTCGGGTATGACGGGGCCAAACCCATCGGCGGCCCTGCGCAAGCATGGATAATCTCATTCGCCCTACGATCGTCTGCCGCTGGCGAAAGCTGTAGTTGGACTCAAAAACTGGAGATCAGTGCGCGTTCTTCCCGGCGCGCTGCGAAGCACCCAACCCAATGTTCAAGTTCGCGGCGAGCGCCGATTGCTGCGAATGAGACCTGAGTGCGGCCATACAGATATTATCTGGCAGTTTCCATCCGTGGGCGCTTGGACAGTTCGGCCTTTCTGTTCGCGCGGACCGATGCCTCAAGGACACCTTTCAGGCGGACTGCGGCCGCCTGCAATTCCGCGACGGAAAAGCCGCCGAAGCCGAGCATTAGACCGAACCGAGCAGGCGCATTTTGGTACATGGGCGAGATCGGTCGCACAACCAGCCCGGCCTTATGTGCTTGCTCGGCAAGCTTGACGTCGTCGAGGCCGGCAGGAAGCCAAAGCACCAGGTGCATACCTTGGTCGCTGGGTTGGAGCGCTGTCCAGGACGGCAGCTCCGTCTCAATGGCGGAGATCAGGGCCACGCGCCGTTCTGCGTAAGCGCCCCGGATGCGCCGTATGTGAGCTTCGAAATAGCCCTCGCGCATATATTGCGCGAGCACATATTGATCGGCTGTCGGAGAATGGCGGTCAATAAGAGCACGGGCGCCCGCGAACGCATCCACCAGCGGAAGGGGAACGATGGCGTATCCGATCCGCATGGATGAAAACAGCACTTTGCTCATCGTCCCGAGATAGACGACACGTGTAGGATCGAGTCCCTGCAGGGACGGAAATGGATGTCCCGCGTAGCGAAGTTCGCTGTCGTAATCGTCCTCGACAATCCAGGCATTGTTTTGACGGGCCCAGGACAGCAGAGCCGTGCGTCTCCCCATGCTCATCGGCATGCCGAGCGGATATTGATGCGATGGCGTAACGAACGCGACCCGAGCCTTCGGGCATCGGACGAGACCTTCGTGGACGTCGATGCCCTGCGCGTCGACGGGAATGCGAGAGGTCTGGACGTTGAAGTTTCCGAGAACCGCGACAATACCGGGATAGGCGGGGTCTTCCGCCCATACTGCGTCTCCGTCCGCAAGAAGAACGGTTGCAGCCAGAAAAAGACCCTGCTGCGTACCCGCCGTGATCACGACCTGGCCGGCCTCGCATTTCACTCCACGGGCTTTACGAACGTAGTCAGTAATCGCGAGCCGCAAATCAGGCAATCCTTTCGGGTCGATGTATCCCGACGGGGCAGCCACGCGCAGCGCTCGGACGCGATTACCGAGACGGCGCCACTTGTCATCCGGGGCGACCGCGCCTGCCGGATGAGCGATTGCAAATGGCGCCGTCCCTTGCGGCCGAAGAGCTTGCGCGACCTCTGCAAGACGGGCGACGTTCTCCCGCAACACAGGGCCGATCCGCGGCGGCGCAATGAATGCCTGCGGTGGGCTGACGAGTTCGCGACCGCCGTTGACGTTGGCGACCATCGTGCCGCCTCTGGCGCGCGCCTCGAGGTAGCCTTCCGCATGTAGCTGACCGAACGCCTCGATGACCGTACCCCTCGCGAGTTGGAGCGATGCCGCGAGGGCGCGGGTGGACGGCAGCCGTTCGCCCGGCTTCAACATCCCGTTTGATATCGCCTCGCGAAGTGCCTGCGTGAGTTGTTGTCCGACCCGGCCTGCGGCCTTGTCGAGAGAGCCCAGCGAGGGAATTGCGATGATGTTTCGGCGCCTTGCCATTGCCGTTCTGGTCTACCTGTCCGCTCGTACTTTGAAGTCCAGAATAGACCAACTCTGTGAGTCATTGAAAGAAATCGTCACATACCTCTCTACCGCTCGGTTTCGACATCCCGACCCGCCGAGCAGCGATGGCCTTGCGGGTCAACGACCATTTCCCCACGACGTAGGTAGCTCGGCCCGAGGCCGTGGAAGATCGCCTCGTTGAATCGACGGGCTGAGCATCTTCGTTGTTGAGAGGCTATCCAGTTTCGAAGCCCGTCGAGAGTGTGAAATCCATCGGCCGCGTAGCAGCGGACGTCCGGAAGGAAAGCCTGCATCAATTCGGCGAGCGCATGTCCCGGATCGAGGTCCAAGCACCCTGCTGGCCCTCAGCTCTGCCAGGGCCTCCGGGGTCGCCGACCGCTCGATGAGGCGCGCGAGCTGCAAAGTGAGCTTCACTGTTGCATCGCTTGCGGAGAAGATGCGCTCGCCGTCGCCTCCTGCGAGCAGAATCCGCTGGCTTTCGATCGGCCTCGCGCCTGCTGGCGGCGAGCGCCTCTTGCAAGGGTTTGCGGGCGCGCGCGAGCCGTGACGTGCGGGAAGTGATCTCAATGCGTGTCTATATGTTGAAGGCGGCTGCGGCGCTCAGGCGCTACATCGATGATCGCCTTGTACAGATGGATCGGCGAGCATCAGCGATAGCTCCCTACCAGACCGATGAAGAATGCATGATCTGAGGTTCTCCGCAGGCGCGGACGCCCCGGCGGCGAGGGTTGCTGTTCGGCGCCAAGCAGAGGTTTGCCCTGAACCAAGCTCCAGCCAGACCTGCAGTTCATTGCGAGGAGCGGGCGTCTTCACCGTCGAGCTGAGCCAGCAGCCAGTCTGCAAACGCTCGTACGGCCGATCTTTGTCGGCTGGCGCGCGGATAGATGAGACGGTGACCGACGTAACTGATATCGATCGCACGTCCCGCCAATGGGGCAACCAATCGCCCATTGGCCAGTTCAAGCTCGGCCAGGAGGGTTGATTCCAACGCCACTCCCAATCCCTCCACAGCGGTCGCAATCGCAAGAAAGCTCCGATCGAACCTCATGCCGTGGAGCGCGGGGGCTTCCAATCCGTTGGCAGCGAACCATTGATGCCACTGCACCTGCTTCACGTCTGAGCGGATGAGCGTCTGATCGAGGAGATCAGCGGCCTTCCTTATCGATTTTGCGAGCGAGGGAGAGCAGAGCGGCGTGACCGTCTCCTCTGGTAGAGGAACAATCTCGACGCCTTCCGCGCGCGGCGGACCGTAGACGATGTCGATATCGAAATCATCGTTGCTGAAGCGCGCATAATCCGTGCTTGCGGCCAGTCGAACCTCGAGCTTCGGGTAAGCAGCGAGAAACTGCGCAAGCCGTGGCGCCAGCCATTGCGCAGCAAAACTTGGGGCGGAATGGACGCGCACCAGTTGTGGGCCGCGGGCGGCGACTTCTTCAAGCCCGCGGCGGAGCTGATCGAACGCCGCCCCGGTGTGACGCATCAGATTTTCGCCGGCTGGCGTGAGCCGCACAGATCGCGCGCTGCGCTCGAACAGAACGGTCCGAAGCGTGGCCTCCAGCTTGCGAATCGCGTGACTGACGGCGCTCGGCGTCAGGTGAAGCTCATTCGCCGCATCGCGAAACGATCCGGTCCGGGCTGCGGCTTCAAAGGCACGAATTGAGGATATCGGGATCTTCGAGAGCATTCGATAAGTGAACCAGATTCATCGATCCGTGACAACTGCGCGTTTGTAGGGCCGGCCTCCGCAGGTCATTCCTAAATCCAGCAAGGAAGAACAATTTGCGGGAGGAATTGATGCTGCTCAGCGGTAAGACGGCAATCATTTCGGGCGCGGCCTCGCCGCGGGGCATCGGGCTCGCAACCGCCCGGCGGTTCGCCGCCGAGGGCGCTCGGGTGGCCATTCTGGATATCGACGCCGGCGCCGCGGCGGACGCTGCGGCATCGCTTGGAAAGTCCCACATTGGACTGGCGTGCAACGTCGCCGACAAATCGTTCTGCGAACAGGCAGTCACCCGTGTGATCGAAACCTTCGCAGGCATCGATATCCTGATCAACAATGCCGGGATCACCCAGGCCGTCAAGTTCCTGGACATTTCGCCGGCAGATTGGGATCGAATTCAGGACGTCAATCTCAAGGGTATCCTGTTTCTGTCCCAGGCGGTGATCCCGCATATGCGCGCACGGAAGTCCGGCTCGATCGCGTGCATGTCGTCCGTCTCGGCCCAGCGCGGTGGTGGAATTTTCGGCGGGCCACACTACTCGGCTGCGAAAGCAGGGGTCCTTGGCCTCGCCAAGGCGATGGCGCGGGAGTTCGGCCCTGACGGGATTCGCGTCAACTGCGTTACGCCCGGCCTGATCGGCACGGATATTACGGCAGGCAAGCTGAATGATGAAATGAGAGCGAAAATTCTGGAAGGCATTCCGCTCAATCGCCTCGGCACGGCAGAAGATGTCGCCGGTATCTACACCTTCCTGGCCTCGGACCTATCTGCCTACGTTACGGGTGCCGTGATCGACGTCAACGGCGGCATGCTTATCCACTGAGCCAGCGAGATAAGGTCCAGATCGATGGAAACGCCCACCAATGCGCTTATCAACGCGCCCAAGCTAGCGGACCGCGCCTACAACATCCGCCGCAATGCGCTGCGCATGGGCGAAGTCCAGGGGCAGGGTTATATCGCGCAGGCGCTCGACATCTCCGATGTTCTCGCCGTGGCCTATTTCCACGCCATGCGTTACCGGCCTGAAGACCCGTCATGGGAGGGCCGGGACCGCTTTCTGCTCTCCAACGGACATTATGCCATCGCACTCTACGCAGCTTTGATCGAGGCGGGAATTGTCCCGGAGGAAGAACTCGAAACCTATGGCAGCGACGAGAGCCGCCTGCCGATGTCGGGCATGGCCTCCTACACGCCCGGAATGGAAATGTCGGGCGGATCGCTCGGACTTGGGCTGAGCATTGCCGTCGGCATGAGCCTAGGACTCAAGCGCAAGAGATCCGAGGCACAGGTATACACGTTGTTTTCCGATGGCGAACTCGACGAAGGCTCCGTCTGGGAAGCGATCCAGTCGGCAGGCCACTACAAGCTCGACAATCTGATCGGCATCGTCGACGTCAACAATCAGCAGGCGGATGGTCCTTCCACGCAGGTTATGGCCTTCGAGCCGCTGGTCGACAAGCTTCAGGCCTTCGGCTGGTTCGTGCAGCGGATCGACGGCAACGATCTCGATGCCGTACTTGCCGCGTTCGACGCGGCCAAGTCCCATTCCGAGCCCAAGCCGAGGATGATCGTCGCCGACACTCTGATGGGGAAGGGCGTTCCTTTCCTGGAGCAGCGCGAGAAGAATCATTTCATCCGCGTCGAGCAGCACGAATGGCAGCTCGCGCTTGCCGCGCTGGAAGCTGGGAGGCAGGCATGAGGACCATCAGATCAGCACCGCAGCCGCGCAAGCCGCGCCTGACCACCTCCGCCATGATCGCATCGATCGCTTCTGAGGGACAGAAGACGAAACCGGCGCCCTTTGGACATGCGCTCGTCGAGCTCGCCCGCAGCCGCCCTGAGGTGGTCGGCATGACGGCCGATCTGGGCAAATACACCGACCTGCACATCTTCGCGAAGGAATTTCCGGACCGTTATTATCAGATGGGCATGGCCGAGCAGCTTCTGTTCGGCGCTGCGTCGGGCCTTGCCGCCGAAGGCTTCATGCCGTTCGCGACCACTTACGCCGTGTTCGCATCGCGACGGGCTTACGACTTCATACACCAGACGATCGCGGAGGAAGATCGCAACGTGAAGATCGTCTGCGCGCTGCCGGGGCTGACCTCGGGCTATGGCCCGAGCCATCAGGCCGCAGAAGATGTCGCCCTGTTTCGCGCGATGCCGAATATGACGGTCATCGATCCCTGCGATGCTCACGAAATCGAGCAGCTGGTGCCCGCCATCGCGGCCCATCACGGGCCTGTCTACACCCGCCTGCTGCGCGGCCAGGTGCCGCTCGTGCTGGACGAATATGATTACAAATTCGAGCTCGGCAGGGCCAAGCTGATTCGTGACGGGAAGGACGCCCTGGTCATCTCATCCGGCATCATGACCATGCGTGCGCTCGAGGCGGCGCAAACCTTGAAGGGCGACAGCATCGATACTGCGGTGCTGCATGTTCCAACCATCAAGCCGCTCGACACTGAGACGATCTTGCGTGAAGCCGGCAAATCGGGCCGTCTTGTCGTCGTTGCCGAGAACCACACGTCGATTGGCGGCCTTGGCGAGGCAATTGCCGCGGTTCTAATGCGTTCAGGCGTTCATCCGCGTTTCCGCCAGATCGCATTGCCGGACGAATTTCTTCACGCTGGCGCACTTCCGACACTGCACGACCGCTACGGGATTTCTACCGCAGAGGTCGCAAGGCAGATCAAGCAGTGGCTTGCACCGGCGCTAAGCGCCAATCCAGCCAAGTCCTTGTGAGGAGCTACACCCGTCGCATGTTGCGGCGGCGAGCGATGACTCTTGCCTACATGCCGGCGGTCGAGAGCGGTGAACCAAGAGACGCGAAAGCTGCACGCCAGCGCAGGCTGATGCTGTCGGCACCAACGTCAATGCAGGATCAGGAGGAAACATGATTGTCTCGAAGCCCGGAAGGATGAGCCGCCGTACGCTATTGATGGCAGCCACGGCCGTACCTCTCTGCGGGATTCTTACTCGTCCGGCTTCCGCAGCCGAGTTCGTTTACAAGTTTGCGACCGGGCAGGATCCGACCCACCCCGTGAATATCCGGGCCCAAGAGGCGATCGACCGATCCGCGAAGCGACGAGCGGCCGGCTGGAGATCAGGCTGTTTCCGGCCAATCAGCTCGGCTCCGACACCGAACTCCTGACCAGGTACGCAGCGGCGTGAGTTCTTCAACCAATCGTCCTCGATCCTTGCCACCCTGGTGCCGAGCGCGGGCATGCACCGCCTTCGCATTCGCCGATTACGACAGCGTATGGAAGGCGATGGACGGCAAACTCGGCACCTATGGAATTCCGGTCATTGCCCGTCACGACGACATGCTTCCTTTTGCGAGCTTTATTGTCCCGAGGATGCGCTTTGGGTCTCCCCTTTCGCGGATGAGAACCAGCCCGTCGTCGTCAAGACACTCAAGCGGACCGCGGCGATCGGGAGCTTTCGCCGAGCTGTCGGCTGGACCCATGAGACGCGGGGTCGGTGCGGCATCGACCGGAGCTATCTACTTTTTGGTGAGTTGGGCTGCCGCCGCGCCCTGCCCACTTAAGATGCATGCGTTCGCGGGCTTCGCGGCGACGCTGGCGCCATTCGCGTCGGCGCTTCGCTCGCTCTGCCGGCAGCGGCAAGGATGGCACTGGTCAGCGTGACTTTCCGGGCCCGCGCGGTCCTTGTCCTCCCAGTGCCGCCAGACCTTCTCGATCAGCGGGCCCAACTCGGTGGCCATTGCGTCGAAAGCGCTAAAGATCGGTTGAGGACGTGTTCTCCGCACCAACCGACTTCCGGATCCGGTTCGCGCGGACCTCGCGGTGATCAATGCCCCTCGATATCCGGTAGTATTACGCGCCGGCCTTGCCGAAATTGGCTTGCAGAGTCGAGCGACTGATTGCGGACGTCGAGGCAGTCTACCGCCCGATAGCATTCATCTTGGTGCAAGTCGCCGGACCGATGCCGTGGGATTTGCTGACAGGGAGTGCCTCCACGAAGCCGGGGCTCATCTCCGGCGTGATGACGTACTGGCCGTTTGCCGCGCCAGGCTTTCTGCAGATACGCGCCGGCCGCGGAAACTCGCGTCCGAGGGGGCGCGATAGCTCGCCCTGGTCAGTGCTCTGGAGCGGGACATCGCTGACGGTCGGCTGTCCGATGGCGACTGCCTTCCGCCGCACCTTGACCTGGCACGAGAGCTCGGCCTGTCCGTCGGCACCGTCAGCAAAGCCTATCAGAAGGCCGAACAACGCGGGATCAGCGGACATGTCGGGCAGGGCACCTTCGTCCGGCGTCATTCGCCGCGCAGGCCGAGGCGGCCACGGCATGACATGAACCGGTCAATTTAGCGCTGAGCGTGCCCGGCCACGGAAGCGAAACGCAGGTCCTGTCCGCGTTGTTTGGCGAGGTGGTGCGCGAACCTGATCTTGCACTGTTGTTGGGCTACCATCCTCACGCTGGCGTTTCCCAGGAACGTGAAATCATCGCAGCCTCGCTCTCTGACAACGCCTTTACGGTCGCGCCGGCACAGCTGATTCTGTGCAACGGCGCCCAGCACGCGATCGATGTCGCCCTGCGCTTCGTGGCAAAACCCGGCGACAGTGTCTTGGTGGGTGCTTTCACTTATCCCTGCTTCAAAGCCATCGCCGCGCCAGCCACCTTAATTTGGTGCCCGTGGACATGGATGAGGACCGAAGCGACCCTGAGGCGCTGAAAAAGCCTGCCGGGCGTCCCGAGCGCGAGTGCTCTATTGCCTGCCGACGTTGCAGAGCCCCACGGCTCGCACGCTGAGTCTTGACCGCGGGGGCGCATCGGTGAATTCGCCGAGGAGCTCGATCTCGCCATCATAGAGGATGACGTTTACCGCTTTTTCTTCCCCGAGCGTCCTGTGCCGATCGCCTCATTGGTGCCGGCCCTCTCCTTCTAAATCACGTCCTACTCCAAATACCTTGCGCCAGCCTTCAGGCTCGGGACAGTGACAGTCCGGCCGGCCTACATCGCTCAAACTCAGCTCCTCCTGCACGCCTGTGCCTGGTTTGTTGCTCAGGTGTTAGGCGAGACTGTGGTGCGGTTGATTGAGAGCGGAAAGCTGGAAGAACTTCTGCGTGAGCGGCGGCGTCAGGCGCACGAACGTTACGGGATGCTCCTAGACTTTTTCCCAATGCCGCAAACTTCAGTTCTCAGCCTTCTACGGATAGTTGCAGTTGCCGCAAGAGTGGTCCGCAGATCGGTTTACGGCCGCTGCGCCAGGACGAGGCATACTTGTCCCCCCCCCGCATCGCCTCAGCGGTGGGAAAGGGGGATCCTGGCGCCATTCGCATCTGTTTTGGCGCCCCCAGCGATCCTAAAGAACTGTCCGATATATTTCAGATACTTCGGGACATTATGGCTCGCCAGCCAGTAAACGTCGCTTCTCACGCGTAGGTGTCCGTCTTCGTTTCGGTACGCGTGGCGAATCCCTTCGCGCGACAGCCCCTTTTCTTGGCTGCGACGATAGATCGGCTGCCAGCAAGCCGGTGCTGCCGAACTAAAGAAGATCACCGATGGAAATTCTCGGCCAGGTCTCGGTCTGCCGAGCGGCTTTAATCTTCGCCGACCAAGCGTCGATGAGACTGCCGAGGACCAATCGCCCGTTGCCGTGAATGTCCGGCCATTTCATCGTTGGTGTTCCCAGTGGCAACGAGATCACCCCATGCGCCGCCGATAGCAGGGCGGTCGCTAGGCGCTCCGTCAGCCCCGGCCTCGCCTCCACCCTCAATTCGGAAAGATACTCCGCGATCGAAGTCACAAATAGCCCGTAGCCCTTTCGTGCGATCTCAGTTTCACCGAAATAAACCCCGTCGGGAAAACGCCTGTCCTCGACTGTGCCGGCCATCGAATAGAGCGATCGAAAATGATCGGGGTTGTCCACCCAATACTTGATATAGGCCTCCATGACACGCCGCAGCCGGACCTCACCGCTGGAATGAAGCGCGCGGACTTGGTCGAGCCGATCCGCCATTTCCTCGAGATTCCTCTCCTTCACTGCCAGCAGCAGCAGGATCTTGGTCGGAAAGTATTTGAGAACCGTGCCCTTCGAGTAACCGAGCGCATCGGCGATCTTCTGGATCGAAACGGTTTCGAGTGTGCCGCTCGCGAACTCCTTTCGCGCTGTTTCAAGGATTCGAGCCTGCAACGCGCGCTTGTCAGCTTCTTGGCGCGCGCGCTTCTGAAAGCGCCGCATCCCCTTGGAGTTTCCTGATCTCTCGGCCGACATCCAATCTCCGCCCGGTCTGTCCTGCAGCTACATGGCTGTTATCACGAGCAAAAAACGCCACTCCATTCCTAGCTTGCCACCTTCTGCAATAAATGACTATAGTCAATTAAGTAGAAGCGACCAAACGGAGGCGAACAGTGGCAACTTCGGCACGCGAGTATGCCTGCAGCGATTTCGATCCGTTCGACTGGGACACTCGCATCGACCCCTATCCGGCCTATGCCGAGCTTCGTGCGAAGGCACCCGTCGTCAGGCTCGAGAAATACGGCATCTTCGCCGTGCCGCGTTTTGCCGAGATCAAGGCGGTCTTTGCTGACCATGTGAACTTCAGCAATGCCGGTGGTGCTGGCATCATCAATTCTTTCAAGGAGAAGCCGTGGCGTCCGCCGAGCATCGTCCTCGAAGCTGACCCACCGCTACATACACGCACCCGAAAGGTGCTAGCTCGGATCATGTCGCCGGGTGCCATGCGGGGCCTCGAGAACGGTTTCAAGGCCAAGGCCGCCGCGCTGGTCGATGAACTCATTGAAAAGAGATCATTCGACGCCGTCCGCGATCTTGCCGAAATATTTCCGGTGACTGTATTTCCCGATGCTCTGGGCATCGACAATGAGGGCCGCGAAAATTTTCTGACCTACGGCGCCATGGTGTTTGCCGGCATGGGGCCGGAGAACGATTATTTCCGAACTCTGATGGCCAAGGCACCTGAGGTTTTGCCTTGGGTTGCCGCGAAATGCCAACGGGACGCCTTGGCTCCCGGCAGTTTTGGCGCACAGGTCTACGAGGCCGCCGATAGCGGCGAAATTACCCATGACGAAGCGCCTCTGCTCGTCCGGTCCTTTCTTTCGGCGGGACTGGATACGACTATCAGTGCAACAGGCATGGCCCTCTTTAGTTTAATCCGTCATCCGGAGCAGTGGGCCATTCTGGCCGCCAATCCTTCGCTGGCGCGCGGCGCGTTCGATGAGAGCCTGCGCTATGATTCCGCCGCACCTTACGTCTTTCGGACCACACCGCATGAAACCGAGATCGCAGGGGTGCCGATCGGTAAGCACGAGAAAGTATTGCTGCTGATTGGTTCTGCAAATCGCGACGAAACGCGGTGGGAGCAGCCCGACCAGTTCGACATCACCCGGCGCGTCTCGGGCCATATCGGCTTCGGCACCGGGATCCATGGCTGCGTGGGGCAAATGGTCGCGCGGCTCGAAGGCGAAGCCGTTCTGGCCGCCTTGGCGGCGAGCGTCGCATCAATCGAGATAACGGGCGAGCCGGTATACCGCGACAGCAGTGGATTGCGGGCCCTCAGCTCACTGCCGGTACGCGTTACGACGAAATAGCGCCAGCCCGGGCTCTTTGCGGCGGCTGTCATTGCCCGCCAGGACGGCTGGCGGACCTGCTTCCTTTGCGAGCTTATTGCCCGAAAGGTGTTGTCGTGCAAGCCCCGCTGCTTCTTCGACGTAGTTGCTATAGTTCAGCACGCCTTTCGCATGAAAGTGCGTTGAGCCGAGAAGGGATCTTGTTCTTGAAAAGGAGCTTCCCAAGGGCCCGAAGGATCAACGATCGCCTTGATAACGTTTGCATCGAGAATCAACGCGGGCCCTCTATCAGCCTTGCGAAATACGCCATCGTCATCGTGGCGAACCCCAGGCAGGTCACCAGATCAACGCCTGCGGCGAGCAGCGCATCGCGCTGCAAGTCCGTGCTCTCGCCGTCGGAGTCCGACCGACACGCATGTAGCCAACCAACATAGGCGGATACGCATCGGAAATAGGTTTCCGTGCGCGTGGCGGCAGAGTTTTCCGCATATTTTTTGCGCCACCAAGCGTTTAGTTTAGGACGCTACTACAAGATTCGGTAGTTGGCTAAAGCCACTTTGAGGCCCTAGGTTCCGGCCGCCTCCCCGCCGATCATCATCATCGACGAACAGAAGCGAACGCAAGCGCACGTGAAGCCCGCACCGCCTGCCGGTCACCTTCCGCCCTTCCATCGCGTAGAGACTGAAGTGTCACCATGTCCGAACAACCCTTGCCGACGCTGCCGATGTGGCGCGTCGATCACATCGAGCCCTCGCCCAAGATGTTGGCGCTACGCGCCAACGGTCCGATCCACCGCGTGCGCTTCCCGTCCGGGCACGAAGGCTGGTGGGTGACAGGCTACGACGAGGCCAAGGCGGTGCTGTCCGACGCGGCGTTCCGGCCCGCGGGAATGCCGCCGGCGGCATTCACCCCGGATTCGGTAATTCTCGGTTCGCCGGGGTGGCTGGTCTCGCACGAGGGGGGCGAGCATGCCCGGTTGCGCACGATCGTGGCGCCGGCCTTCAACGATCGCAGGGTGAAGCTGCTCGCGCAGCAGGTCGAGGCGATCGCCGCGCAGTTGTTCGAGACGCTGGCGGCCCAGCCCCAGCCCGCCGACCTGCGGCGCCACCTCTCCTTTCCGCTTCCGGCCATGGTCATCAGCGCGCTGATGGGCGTGCTCTACGAGGATCACGCGTTTTTCGCCGGCCTGTCCGACGAGGTAATGACGCACCAGCATGAAAGCGGCCCGCGCAGCGCGTCGCGCCTGGCTTGGGAAGAACTGCGCGCCTACATTCGCAGCAAGATGCGGGACAAGCGCCAGGATCCGGGCGACAACCTGCTGACGGACCTGCTCGCGGCGGTCGACCAGGGCAAGGCGACCGAGGAAGAGGCGATCGGTCTGGCCGCGGGCATGCTGGTGGCGGGGCACGAGAGCACCGTCGCGCAGATCGAATTCGGCCTGCTGGCCATGTTCCGCCATCCGCAACAGCGCGAACGCCTGGTCGGCGATCCATCCCTGGTGGACACGGCGGTGGAGGAAATCCTACGCATGTACCCGGCGGGCGTGGGCTGGGACGGCATCATGCGCTATCCGAGGACCGACGTGACCATCGCGGGCGTGCATATTCCCGCGGAGAGCAAGGTGCTGGTCGGACTGCCTGCGACGTCGTTCGATCCGCGCCATTTCGACGACCCGCAAATCTTCGATATCGGGCGCGCCGAAAACCCGCACCTGGCGTTCTCCTACGGTCCGCACTACTGCCTCGGCATGGCGCTGGCCAGGCTGGAACTCAAAGTGGTGTTCGGTTCGATCTTCCAGCACTTTCCCGCGCTGCGCCTGGCCGTGGCGCCGGAAGAACTGAAGTTGCGCAAGGAGATCATCACTGGCGGGTTCGAAGAGTTGCCGGTGCTCTGGTGATGCGCGGACACCGCCGGGAATCGCGATCTTCTCCGCAATTTGCCGGCGCGCCTGGCGCGCGCCGTTCCGATCAGCAAGCCAACAGTTAACCAAGATGGACGTGCAAGAAACCACGGCAGCATGCCGGGACGCCTTCGCCGAACTGGCGTCGCCAGCGTGCATCCACGACCCGTATCCGTTCATGCGGTGGTTGCGCGAGCACGATCCGGTGCATCGCGCGGCGTCGGGCCTCTTTCTGTTGAGCCGCCACGGCGACATCTACTGGGCGCTCAAGGCCACGGGCGATGCGTTTCGGGGACCGGCGCCGGGCGAACTGGCGCGCTATTTCCCGCGTGCAGCGACCAGCCTGTCGCTCAATCTGCTGGCGTCCACGCTGGCGATGAAGGACCCACCGACGCATACGCGTCTGCGCCGGCTGATCTCGCGCGATTTCACCATGCGCCAGATCGACGACCTGCGGCCGAGCATCGCGCGCATCGTCGCAGCGCGCCTGGACGGCATGGCGCCCGCGCTGGAGCGCGGGGAGACGGTGGACCTGCATCGGGAATTCGCGCTGGCCTTGCCCATGCTAATCTTCGCCGAACTGTTCGGCATGCCCCAAGACGACATGTTCGGGCTCGCCGCCGGCATCGGCGCCATTCTGGAAGGCCTAAGCCCGCACGCCAGCGATCCCCAGCTTGCCGCGGCGGACGCGGCCAGCGCCAGGGTGCAGGCCTACTTCGGCGACCTCATAGAGCGCAGGCGCACCGATCCCCGCCACGACATCGTGTCGATGCTGGTCGGCGCACACGAGGACGATGCCGACACGCTGTCGGATGCGGAGTTGATCAGCATGCTGTGGGGCATGCTGCTGGGCGGCTTCGCCACCACTGCCGCGACCATCGACCATGCGGTCCTGGCGATGCTGGCGTATCCCGAACAGCGGCACTGGCTGCAGGGAGACGCCGTGGGGGTGAAGGCATTCGTCGAAGAGGTCCTGCGCTGCGACGCGCCCGCCATGTTCAGCTCCATTCCGCGTATCGCCCAGCGCGACATCGACCTAGGCGGCGTGGTGATCCCGAAGAACGCGGACGTGCGCGTGCTGATCGCGGCCGGCAATCGCGACCCGGACGCCTTCGCCGACCCCGACCGCTTCGATCCCGCGCGGTTCTACGGCACCAGTCCTGGCATGTCGACCGACGGGAAGATCATGCTGAGCTTCGGCCACGGCATCCACTTCTGCCTCGGTGCGCAACTGGCCCGGGTGCAGTTGGCCGAGAGCCTGCCGCGGATCCAGGCGCGCTTCCCCACGCTGGCATTGGCCGAGCAGCCGAGCCGGGAGCCCTCCGCGTTCCTTAGGACGTTCCGCGCGTTGCCGGTGCGGCTGCATGAGCACGGGGACTGAGATGCGCGTCGTGGTCGACCAGGATATGTGCGGAACCACCGGGCAGTGCGTGTTGACGCTGCCGGGCACCTTTCGCCAGCGCGAACCGGACGGCGTGGCCGAAGTGTGCGTGGCGACGGTCCCGCAGGCGCTGCACGCTGCCGTGCGGCTCGCGGCCAGCCAGTGCCCGGTCGCCGCCATTCGGGTCATCGAAAGCGACGCTGGCGATGACGAGCGCGCCACCGCCGACCCTGCGCCTTCTCCGGCCGAGGCCGAGCGGCATGCCGCAAAAGACCAGCGCAATCGACGAGGACACGATGGGACGGTTTGAAGGCAAGGTGGCCGTGGTAACCGGCGCCGGCGCCGGTATCGGCAAGGCATGCGCCCTCGCTATCGCGCGCGAGGGCGGCAGAGTGGTGGTGGCCGACATTGACGGCGCGGCGGCCATCGCCTGCACCGCGCAGATCGCGGCCGAAGCGGGCCACGCGCTGGCCCTGGCGATGGACATCGCCGATGCGCAGGCGGTGGCAGCGCTGTTCGAGACGGCGGAGCGGCACTTCGGTGGGGTCGACCTGCTGGTGAACAACGCGAGCGCCATGCATCTGACCCCGCGCGACCGCGCGATCCTCGACCTGGATCTGGCGGTCTGGGACCAGACCATGGCGACCAATCTGCGCGGCACCCTGCTCTGCTGCCGGCAGGCAATCCCACCGATGATCGCCCGCGGCGGTGGCGCGATCGTCAACATGTCGTCATGCCAGGGGCTCAGCGGTGACACCGCGCAGACGTCCTACGCCGCGTCGAAGGCGGCGATGAACATGCTGTCGGCCTCGCTCGCCACCCAGTACGGTCATGCGCAGATCCGCTGCAACGCGGTTGCGCCGGGTCTCATCATGACCGAGCGTCTCCTCGCCAAGCTGGACGAGGGCATGCAACGGCATCTGCGCCGGCACCAGCTCCTGCCGCGCGTCGGCCGTCCCGAGGACGTGGCCGCGCTGGTGGCGTTCCTGCTTTCCGAGGATGCTGCGTTCATCACCGGCCAGGTCGTGTGCATTGACGGCGGCATGCTGGCGCATGTGCCGACGTACGCCGACGGTGGCAACAGCCGCGCCGCGCGGCCTGCCGGCAACACCGCCGAAGCGGCTGCGGCGCCGCGCTGCTGATGGACATGCTGCTCAACCCGCTGGCGCGTCGGCACCGGCTGCGGTACGACATCCCGATCGTGCCCGGCGCTTTCCCCCTGGTCGGGCATCTTCCCGCCATCGTCTGCGACCTGCCGCGCCTGCTGCGGCGCGCGGAACGGATGCTGGGCAGCCACTTCTGGCTGGATTTCGGCCCTGCCGGACACCTGATGACCTGCGTGGATCCGGACGCGTTCGCGCTGCTCCGGCACAAGGACGTGTCCTCGGTGCTGATCGAAGAGATCGCGCCCGAATTACTTGGCGGAACGTTGGTCGCCCAGGACGGCGGCGCGCACCGGCAGGCGCGCGATGCGATCAAGGCGGCGTTCCTGCCCAAAGGGCTGACTCAGGCCTGCATCGGCGACCTGTTCGCGCCCGTCATCTGGGCGCGGGTGCAGGCGTGGCGTGACGGCGGCGACGTAACCATCCTGCGCGAAACCGGCGACCTGATGCTCAAACTCATCTTCAGCCTCATGGGTATCCCCGCGCAGGACTTGCCAGGATGGCATCGCAAGTACCGGCAACTGCTGCAGTTGATCGTCGCGCCCCCGGTCGACCTGCCCGGGCTGCCCTTGCGGCGGGGCCGCGCCGCCCGCGACTGGATCGACGCGCAGTTGCGCCAGTTCGTCCGCGACGCGCGCGCGCATGCCGCGCGCACCGGGTTGATCAACGACATGGTAAGCGCCTTCGATCGCAGCGACGATGCGCTCTCCGATGACGTCCTGGTCGCCAATATCCGCTTGCTGCTGCTTGCGGGTCACGACACCACCGCCTCGACGATGGCCTGGATGGTGATCGAGCTGGCGCGGCAGCCTGTGCTGTGGGACGCCCTGGTCGAGGAGGCGCAACGCGTGGGCGCGGTGCCGACCCGGCACGCGGACCTGGCGCAGTGTCCGGTCGCTGAGGCCCTGTTCCGCGAGACGCTGCGCGTGCATCCGACGACCACGCTCCTGCCGCGTCGGGCGCTGCAGGAATTGCAACTCGGCCAACGGCGCATTCCCGCGGGCACCCATCTGTGCATCCCGCTGCTGCATTTCTCGACCTCGGCGCTGCTGCACGAGGCGCCTGATCAGTTCCGCCTGGCGCGGTGGCTGCAACGCACGGAGCCGATCCGGCCGGTGGACATGCTGCAGTTCGGTACCGGCCCACACGTCTGCATCGGCTACCACTTGGTGTGGCTCGAACTGGTGCAGTTCTGCATCGCTTTGGCGCTGACCATGCACAAGGCCGGGGTGCGGCCGCGGTTGCTGAGCGGCGTCGAAAAAGGCCGGCGTTATTACCCGACCGCACATCCGTCCATGAAAATCCGCATCGGATTCTCATGAGCTGGCATCGCTTGCGCCTGTGTGGCGAGGCAGCGACGCCGGCAACACCGCGGCGGCCCGCTGTGGCCGTCTCCTGTCAGGTACAAGGACATGAACAGCATGCAGACCGGTTCCACGCTACACGACGACCGAACTGGCGTTTCCACGCTCGGCGGATTGGGCGCGCAGGCGCGCGGCGCTTCCGGCAGGCTGATGCCTGAGATCTGGATGCAGGACGGCGCAAAGCGGGTCGAACAAGCGCTCGCGCGTCGTCTCTGCGTCGAAGACAAGGGTGAGACCGAGCTGATCGCGGCAATGCGCTACGCCACCTTGCATGGCGGGAAGCGCACCCGCGCCTTGCTCTGTCTGGCTGCCGGCACACTGGCCGACACGCCGGCGCACATGCTCGACGACGTCGGCGCCGCGATCGAGATGATGCACGCCTGTACCCTGGTCCACGACGACCTGCCCGCGATGGACAACGACGTGCTTCGCCGCGGCCTTCCGACCGTGCATGTCAAGTTCGGCGAAGCCACCGCGATCCTGGTCGGCGACGCGCTGCAGGCGCACGCCTTCCTGACCCTGGCGAGCCTGGATGCGCCGGGCGACAATCCTATCGCGCTCGTGCGCGAACTGGCGCAGGCGGTGTCCGCCGAGGGTGCCGCAGGCGGGCAGGCCATCGATCTGTCGCTGGTCGGAAAGCACGTCGAGCTGGACAGGATCGTCGCGATGCACCGGATGAAGAGCGGAGCGCTAGTGCGCGCGTCCGTTCGCATGGGCGCGCTATGCGCCATCGCGGAGGATGCCGCGCACGCTGCGCT
Source organism: Bradyrhizobium sp. WSM4874 (assembly GCF_055811835.1). NCBI lineage: Bacteria > Pseudomonadati > Pseudomonadota > Alphaproteobacteria > Hyphomicrobiales > Nitrobacteraceae > Bradyrhizobium > Bradyrhizobium sp. WSM4874. The sequence continues at coordinate 3,755 of NZ_JBVVPR010000019.1, read as the reverse complement.
GTACTGTGCGCTCGATCGCTACAGCGCCTGTTTCGGCCTGGCGTTGCAGGTGGTCGATGACATTCTCGATGCGACGGCGGATACCGCGGCGCTGGGCAAGACCCCCGGCAAGGACGCGGCGGCGCAGAAGCCGACCTGCGCGTCGATCATGGGGCTGCAGGCTGCGCGCCAGTTCGCGCTCGATCTGTTGCGCGACGCCGGAGAGGCCATCGTCCCGCTGGGGCCGCGTGCGGAACGGTTGGGGCAGATGCTGCAGCGGGCCAACGCGCACCTGTTCAAGCACGCGCCATGCGCATGAGCGCGCCCGTGCGCATGGAGTCGCCCTTGTGCCGCTGCGATCAGCCGGCGGTAGCGGTGCATGCTGCACCGTGTCCGAGTCCGCGGCGCCCATCGCAGCGGTTGCCCTGCACGGCCGCGGCGCGCTGCGGCCAAGCCTATGCGGCGGACCGGCGCCAGCGTCGTTGGCGCGTCGCCGCGCCAGAGCAGTGCGGCCGTCCGGCGCTGCCCATCGGCCGGGCCGCGACGGACCTGCGGCGACGTGCGCGGCGTCTGCCCGATCCTGGTTCTCGTCAACCGTCTGCAGAAGGAACATCCCGCGTGAACGCGCAGTCCGAACAGATCCTTTCCGAATTGCGCCACCTGCTGAGCGAGATGAGCGACGGCGGCAGCGTCGGTCCGTCCGTCTACGACACGGCGCGAGCTCTGCAATTCCACGGCAACGTCACCGGTCGGCAGGACGCCTACGCGTGGCTCATCTCGCAGCAACAGGCCGATGGCGGATGGGGAAGCGCGGACTTCCCGCTGTTCCGTCATGCGCCCACGTGGGCGGCGTTGCTGGCATTGCAACGTGCCGATCCTCTTCCCGGCGCTGCCGACGCGGTCCAGGCTGCAACCCGGTTCCTCGAACGCCAGCCCGATCCCTACGCGCATGCGGTGCCGGAAGACGCGCCGATCGGCGCGGAGCTGATCTTGCCGCAATTTTGCGGCGAGGCCGCATCCTTGCTGGGCGGCGTGGCGTTTCCGCGCCACCCGGCCCTGTTGCCGTTGCGGCAAGCGTGCCTGGTCAAGCTGGCGGCGGTGGCGACGTTGCCGAGCGGCCATCCGTTGCTGCACTCCTGGGAAGCCTGGGGGACCTCGCCGACCACCGCATGCCCGGACGACGACGGCAGCATCGGCATCAGTCCGGCGGCCACAGCCGCGTGGCGTGCGCACGTCCTGACACAGGGGAGCACGCCGCAGGTCGGGCGCGCGGACGCGTATCTGAAGGCGGCATCGAAGGCGACGCGCAGCGGCATCGAAGGTGTCGTTCCCAACGTCTGGCCGATCAATGTGTTCGAACCATGCTGGTCGCTGTACACCCTGCATCTGGTCGGGTTGTTCGCGCATCCCGCGCTCACTGAGGTGATGCGCGTGATCGTCGCGCAGCTCGATGCCCGCCTTAGCGTGCGCGGTCTCGGCCCGGCATTGCACTTCGCGGCCGATGCGGATGACACCGCCATTGCGTTGTGTGTCCTGCGCCTTGCAGGCCGCGACCCGGCGGTCGATGCGTTGCGCCAATTCGAAAGCGGCGAGCTGTTTGTCACCTTCCCCGGCGAGCGCAATGCCTCGATGTCGACCAACATCCATGCCCTGCATGCGTTGCGACTGTTTGGAAAGCCTACCGCCGCCGCCAGCGCCTATGTCGAAGCCAATCGCAACCCGGACGGTGTATGGGACAACGAAAAATGGCACGTTTCATGGCTGTATCCCACCGCGCATGCCATCGCTGCGCTGGCGCAAGGCAACCCCCAGTGGCGCGACGAGCGCGCGCTGGCGGCGCTGCTGCGCGCGCAGCGCGACGACGGCGGCTGGGGCGCCGGTCGCGCGGCCACATTCGAGGAAACCGCCTATGCGCTGTTCGCGTTGCACGTGATGGACGGGAACGAAGAGCCGACAGGGCGCCGGCGCATCGCGCAGGCGGTGGCGCGTGCGCTGGAGTGGATGCTCGCCCGCCATGCGGCGCATCCATTGCCGCAGACGCCGCTGTGGATCGGCAAAGAACTATATTGCCCCACGCGGGTCGTGCGCGTGGCTGAACTCGCCGGGTTGTGGCTGGCACTTCATTGGGGGCGGCGCGCCCTGGCCAAGGGAGCAGGAGCGGCGCCATGATCCAGACCCAACGCGCGCTGCAGCAGGTGCTGGAGTGGGGGCATTCCCTGACCGGGTTCGCCGATGAGCATGCCGTGGAAGCAGTCAGGGGCGGCCAGTACATCCTGCAGCGCATCCATCCGAGCCTGCGCGACGCCAGCGCCCGCACCGGCCGCGATCCGCAGGACGAAACGCTGATCGTGGCGTTCTATCGCGAACTGGCGCTGCTGTTCTGGCTCGACGATTGCAACGACGTTGGCCTGATCGCGCCGGAGCAGCTCGCCGCGGTGGAGCAGGCGCTGGGGCAGGGCCTGCCGTGCGCGCTCCCCGGATTCGAGGGCTGCGCGGTGCTGCGCGCCTCGCTGGCCGCACTCGCCTACGATCGTCGCGACTATGCTCAGCTTCTCGACGATACCCGGCGCTACTGCGCAGCGCTGCGCGACGGACCCGCGCAGGCGGCAGGGGCGGAACGCTGGTCCTACGCCGAGTACCTGCACAATGGCGTCGATTCGATCGCCTACGCGAATGTGTTCTGTTGCCTGTCATTGCTGTGGGGGTTGGACATGGCGACCTTGCGCGAGCGTCCGGCATTTCGCCAGGTCCTGCGGCTCATCTCCGCGATAGGGCGTCTGCAGAACGATCTGCATGGACGCGACAAGGACAGGACGGCGGGCGAGGCCGACAACGCGGCGATCCTGCTGCTGCAGCGCTATCCGGCTATGCCTGTGATGGAGTTCCTCAAGGACGAGCTGGCCGGCCATACGCGCATGCTGCACCGCCTGATGGCGGAAGAATGCTTTCCCGCGCCGTGGGGAGCGTTGATCGAGGCCATGGCCGACATCTGCGCGCAGTACTATCAGACCTCGACCAGCCGCTATCGCAGCGACGCCGCGGGGGCAGGCCAGCGTGCGCCGGGCTGAACGCGCGGGAGGCGGAGGCGAGCGCCCGCTCCCCTCGGTCAGATCGGACGCAACGCCGTCGCCCGATGGAGCGAGCATGAGCGACACCGCCATGAGCCCGTGCAAGGACGACTATCTGGACGTCGTGCTGGATCGGCGAACGGCACCGGCCCCGATCGCCGACGGCTGGAAGTATATAGGTTTCGAACACTGCGCATGCGACTTGGACCTGACGCAGATCGAGCGCTGCGCCTGGCTGGTGGGCAAGATCATGGCGCGGAGCGGCGTCCATAGCGATCACCGAGAAACCCGGTACGCAACGATCCCAGATCATGCCGACGAAGGTCGCGGAGATGAACACCGCATTCTGGGCGAGGGTCCAAACCTGGTCTTCAGCATCACGCTCAGCACGGTACCGGCAATGTAGATGAAAAACATTCCGATGCCGATCAGCAGCATGATGCGGCCATGGAATGGCCCGACCAGCAGTCGATCAAGACGAGTGCCTGCGTTCACGGATTCGAGTTTGACGCTCTCCCTTGATGCGGACCGCCTTCTTCGAACGTCTGCCGCTTGTCTTCTGTTAGCATTACAGTTGCTTTTGTTGCGGGCTTCTGAATCCATGGGCAACCATGATTCGAATGTCGTGGGCGCGGGCCGCGTCGGTTGAGGAGACGCTTGCGTTGTGGGCGGCGTCGCTTCGAGAGATCAAGCAACGGATACGTCCGT
>NZ_JBVVPR010000018.1:124027-153972 GCF_055811835.1 Bradyrhizobium sp. WSM4874 | reverse complement strand
CACCCGGAATTCAAGCTCCGCTCGAATTCCGACCTCTCCCCGCGCGCGGGGAGAGGGAGAACACCTCTTGTAGGACTTCTCCCATGCGACTTCCCGACTCCGTCACGGGATCGTTTCTCGTCGTGCTCGGCACAGCAGCCGCCTATGGCGGCTGGCTGCTGCCGCCGGTGCCCGGGCAGCCGGTCGGCCCCAACATATTTCCGCTCGTAATCGGCATCGGACTTGCGCTGTGCGGGCTCGCAATCGTGTTCGGTATTGGTCACACCTTCGAGGAGGCGGAAGAGCTGATCCCGCTCGAGGATGGCCAGGCAGCGGCTGCTCCACCGCCGCAAGGAAAGGTCTATGGCCTGCGCGCGCTGCTGCCGCCGGCGCTGCTGCTGTTCTACGTAGTGGCGGCCGACCGGCTCGGCTTTATCATCACCGCGGCGATCATGGTCTACGTCACCTCGACGGCGTTGGGGGCGAAGTGGAAGCTGGCGCTGCCGCTCGCAGCGCTGGCGCCCTTCGCGATCCACCTGATCTTCGGCAAGCTGCTGCGCGTGCCGCTTCCCGCCGGCCTGTTGCCGACGCCCTGGTGATCCCATGATGAAAACCCTGATTGAAGCGTTCGCACTGATCTCCACCTGGGAGGTCATCATCGCGATGTTCGCAGCCTCCGTGTATGGGCTCGTGATCGGCTCGCTGCCGGGCCTGTCGGCGACGATGGCAACCGCCCTGCTCGTCCCCGTCACCTTCTACCTCTCGCCGATCGCGGCGATTGCGACCATCGTGGCTGCGTCCTCGATGGCTATCTTCTCCGGCGACATTCCCGGTGCGCTGCTGCGCATCCCGGGAACGCCCGCCTCGGCCGCCTATGCGGACGAGGCTTACGCCATGACACGCAAGGGGCAGGCCGAGCTTGCGCTAGGGGCCGGCGTGTGGTTCTCGGCCGTCGGCGGCATTGCCGGCGTGCTGTCGCTGATGATCCTGGCGCCACCGCTGGCCGAGATCGCGCTGTCGTTCTCGACCTTCGAGTATTTCTGGCTGGCGCTGCTCGGCCTGATGTGCGCTACGCTGGTAGCGCGCTCCTCGCCGGTGAAGGCGATCGCCGGCATGTTCCTCGGCCTGCTGGTCTCCTGCATCGGCATCGAAAATCCCGGCGGCGTGCCGCGCTTCACCTTCGGCCTCACCGATCTGTTCGGCGGCATCGAGCCGATCCCCGCGCTGGTCGGCGTGTTCGCGGTGGCCCAGGTGATGCGCGCGATGCTGACGCCCGAGCCGCCGCCGCTGCCGCGGCGCAAATTCGGAAGCATCATGGCCGGCCAGTGGAAGCTGACCAAGAAATACCATTGGCAGATGACGCGCGGAAACATCGTCGGCATCATCATCGGCGTGCTGCCCGGCGCCGGCGCCGACATGGCCGCCTGGGTGTCCTATGCGATGTCGAAGCGCTTCTCCAAGGAACCGGAGAAATTCGGCACCGGCCATGTCGAGGGCCTGGTCGAGGCCGGCGCCAGCAACAATGCCAGCATCGCCTCGGGCTGGGTGCCATCATTGCTGTTCGGCATCCCCGGCGACACCATCGCAGCGATCGCGATCGGCGTGCTCTACATGAAGGGGCTCAACCCCGGACCGACGCTGTTCACCGAAAAAGCGTCGAGCATGTACGCGATTTATCTAATGTTCATCATCGCGAACATTTTGATGATCCCGCTCGGCATCGCCATGATCCGGGTTGCCGCCTACATCCTGCTGGCACCGCGCTCCGCAATCATGCCGATCATCATGCTGTGCTGCGCGGTCGGCTCGTTCGCGATCGGCAATAACATGTTCGGAGTCGTCACCGTCGCCGCTTTCGGCGTGATTGGCTATGTCATGGAAGCAAACGGCTATCCCGTTGCCGCGATGGTGCTCGGCATCGTCATGGGCACCATGGTCGAGCAGGCTTTTGTCACGTCGCTGATCAAGTCCGACGGCAGCATTTTGCCGTTTTTCGAGCGCCCCGTGGCCGCGATCCTCGCCGCCATGGCGATCGGGGCGCTGCTGTGGCCGGTGATGGTCTGGGGATGGCGGAAGCTGAAACCGGTGCGGACGGGGGTGGCGGCGACAGGCCGGTGATATCGGGCGGGCGGCCCTCGCCTGCTCCGCGCGGGCGTTGTAAAGCAGGGCATGGTTGAGAAAAAGCCTTCCCTGGACATCAAATCCCTCGCCCATGATCTCCGCGCCGGCAGCCGCGCGGCGCTCGCGCGCGCCATCACACTGGTCGAGAGCCGGCGCAGCGACCATCAGGCGCTGGCGCGCGAGCTGGTGCAGATGCTCTTGCCTGACACCGGCAGGGCGGTCCGCGTCGGCATCACCGGCTCGCCCGGCGTCGGCAAATCCACCACCATCGACGCGCTCGGCATCCATCTCATCGAGCACGGCCACAAGGTCGCGGTGCTCGCGGTGGATCCGTCCTCGGCGCGCAGCGGCGGCTCGATCCTCGGCGACAAGACGCGGATGGCGCGGCTGTCGGCTTCCAACGACGCCTTCATCCGCCCCTCGCCGTCCTCCGGCACGCTCGGCGGCGTCGCCGCGAAAACGCGTGAGGCGATGCTGCTCTGCGAAGCCGCTGGCTTCGACGTCGTGCTGGTCGAGACCGTCGGCATCGGCCAGTCCGAGACCGCGGTCTGCGACATGACCGATTTCTTCCTAGCCCTGATGCTGCCGGGTGGCGGCGACGAATTGCAGGGCATCAAGAAGGGTCTGGTCGAGCTCGCCGACATGATCGCGATCAACAAGGCCGACGGCGACAATCTCAAGCGCGCCAACATCACCGCCGCCGATTATCGCGGCGCGCTGCATATCCTGACGCCGCGCTCCGAGCACTGGCATCCGCCGGTCGAAACCTATTCGGCGCTGACCGGCGACGGCATCGCGAAGATCTGGCAGAAGGTCCTCGATCACCGCAAGGCGATGAATGCATCCGGCGACTTCGCCGCACGGCGCCGCCAGCAGCAGGTGAAATGGATGTGGTCGATGCTGGAGCAACGCATGCTGGCGCGGTTGCGCAGCGAGGCGTCGGTGCGCACCAAGGTCCGGAAGATCGAGACCGAGGTGGCCGATGGCCATCTCACACCGGCGCTCGCCGCCGAAAAGATCCTGGAGTTGCTGCAATGAGCGACAAGCTCCGCATTCTGCTCACCGGCTTCGGCCCGTTCCCCGGCGCCCCCTACAATCCGACCCAGCCGCTGGTCGCCCGCCTGGCGCAATTACGCCGTCCCGCACTCGACGATGCCGCGATCTCCAGCCACATCTTTCCGGTCACCTATGCCGCGGTCGACCGGCAATTGCCGGAGGTGATCGCGAGAGAAAAGCCCGATGCGCTGCTGATGTTCGGCCTCGCCGCACGCACGCCCTATCTGCGCATCGAGAGCCGCGCGCGCAACGCCGTCACCATGCTGTGGCCCGATGCCGCCAACACCCGCTCGAGCAAACGCGGCATCGCCGGCCACGCGGACGCGATGATGTTCGGACCGCACACTGCAAGGCTGTTGCGTGCCGCCCGCCTCACCGGCATTGACGCACGCGCCTCGCGGGACGCCGGCGCCTATCTCTGCAACTATCTGAGCTGGCGCGCGATCGAGAATGTCAGGGCCGGCGGGCCGCAGCTTGCGGCGTTCATCCATATTCCCCTGCTCGCGCGCAGTGGCGCCGTGCGCCGCAAGGGCGCGCCGCGGATCACGCTCGAGGAACTGGTGGACGCCGGGGAAGCGATGCTGATGGAGATGGTACAGCTGGCACGGAAGGCGCGGAACACGACTGCGTAAACATTTAACCCTACCGCGAACAATCCTCACGCGCCCAATCGTCCTGCGCTACCTAACCGCTGCGGACCCCCGCGTCCGCCGGAGGACGCGTCATGGACCTCAATCGCCGCCATCTCATCGGAGCTTCGACCGCAGGCATCGCCGGCGCGCTCGCGATACCCGCCGACGCCGCGCGTGCGGCGCCGCTGACGTCGCTGCTCGGCCGCGATGCCACGCAATATGGTGTGCGACCCGGCAGCAGCGAGGATCAGACCCGCGCCCTCCAGCGTGCGATCGACGAAGCCGCGCGAGCGCAGATGCCGCTGGCGCTGCCACCCGGCGTCTATCGCAGTGGGTTGCTACGCTTGCCAAATGGCGCGCAACTGGTCGGCGTGCGCGGCGCGACCAAGCTCACCTTCATAGGCGGGGCCTCGGCGATCCAGAGCGACGGCTCCGATGCAATAATCGGCCTTTCCGGCATCACCTTCGACGGCGGCGGCATTCCGCTGCCGACGCGGCGCGGGCTGATCCACGTGCTCGGCGGGCGCGACGTCCGCATCACCGGTTGCGAGATCACAGGGTCCGGCGGCAGCGGCATCTGGCTCGAGCAGGTCTCCGGCGACATCTCGGGCAACATCTTTACCAACATCGCGGTGACGGCGGTGGTGTCGTTCGACGCCAGAGGTCTCAGCGTCTCCCACAATACCATCACCGGCACCAACGACAACGGCATCGAGATCCTGCGCACGGCCATCGGCGATGACGGCACGCTGGTCACTGATAACCGCATCGAGGACATCAAGGCGGGCCCCGGCGGCTCCGGCCAGTACGGCAACGCCATCAACGCGTTCCGCGCCCGCAACGTCATCGTGCGCGGCAATCGCATCAAGAACTGCGATTACTCCGCCGTGCGCGGCAACTCGGCCTCGAACATCCACATCACCGGCAACAGCGTCAGCGACGTGCGCGAGGTCGCGCTCTATTCGGAATTCGCGTTCGAGGCCGCGGTGATCGCCAACAACATTGTGGACGGCGCCGCCGTCGGCGTCTCCGTCTGCAATTTCAACGAAGGCGGCCGCATCGCCGTGGTCCAGGGCAACATCATCCGCAATCTGATCCCGAAGCGGCCGATCGGCACCGCGCCCGATGACGATGCCGGTATCGGCATCTATATCGAGGCGGATTCATCGGTCACCGGCAACGTGATCGAGAACGTGCCGTCCTACGGCATCGTCGCCGGCTGGGGCAAATATCTCCGCGACGTCGCCATCACGGGCAACGTGATCCGCAAGGCAATGGCCGGCGTCGGCGTGTCCGTCGTGCCCGGCGCCGGCACCGCGCTCGTCAACAACAACATGATCTCGGAAACCCCGCGCGGCGCCGTGGTCGGCCTCGATCATGCGCGCGCCGTGACGTCCGACCTGTCGGTAGACGGCGCCCAGCGGTTTGCGCAATTGGTGGTCGGCGGGAATGCGGTGCGGCGGTAGCTGCCGTTCCTCGCCTCCGGCTCCCAACGTTAGAACGCGTTCCGCAGCAGCGGGTACTTCGCTTCGAGGCCGTCGAGGCTGAAGGTGAACTCAACCAGGCGCTCGGGGGCGGCGACAATTTCGGCTGCCGGCGGGGAGAACTGCGGCAGAAGCGCCGCCATCGCGGCCAGCGCCTTGGGCGCTGCCATCGCGGGCGGCACCTTGGGCCCTGTCATTGCCACGGGCGCGGTGGGCGGCGCCATGGCAGCAGGCACTTCGAGCGGTGCCATCGGGCCCGGCGCGGCGACCGGCGCGACCGGGGAGATTTCGGCGAGAAGGCCCGGCTTGGGATCGAGCCTGACCGACACGGCGGTCTCGGGGGCGATGTGCACGGCCTTCGGTTGCACGGTCTGCACCTGCTGCTCGCGCGGAAACATGCGGGGCATTGTCGCCGGCGACCAGCCGAATGCGGGCGACACGCTCGCGGCCGCCGTGGCGACGTCAGCGCCGGTGGCAAGCGCGCGCCAGGTCTGAACGGCGAGCTTGGCTTCCTGGATGTTTTCGAGAAATGCGATCTCGGAATGATAGCGGCGCCAGCGCCCGGTCTCGAACATCTCGGAGAGATGCACCAGCCGCTGCTCGGCGAGAGCGCACCAGCGTGCCGCGATGTCGCGGCCAATGACCACGTCGCGAACAGCCTCTTGGCGATGTGTCATAAATCAGCCCGTCAGGAGAAAATACGGACGCGACGCAACGCACACGAATCAATTTAGACGCGACGTGAATATTTTGTGGAAAAGTTTTGACTTGTCCAGCAACGACGATGTTTTCGTCGCCAAACTCCGTAGTCGTGCGGAGATTCAAGGGGATTTGGAGTCAAGCTTCGCACAAGCATAGCGCGCTTGCGGAGTGGTGGGGATGCGTGAGCCACGATCTCTCAACCGGAAGCTGATCTCGCGCAGGGCTTCGAGAAATCGGACGTCCAAAAAGAAAAGACCCGTCCGGGGGGACAACCGGACGGGTCGAGCCATATGGGCGCTTGGGGTGGATGGGCGCTCGCGCCTGATATGACTTATGGGGAGGGATAACCGCTCCCACATAATTTGGTCGTGGCAGCGGGCCGAACGTTCAACGCGGCGTTTGATTTTTCGACCTTCGCGCCGCGCGCAAAGTTGTCGCAGCCGCTATCGCGTCGCCGGACTATCCGCCTGAGAAACCGTGGCTTTATCCTCGGTGCTCGACAACGAGGGTTGCTCTAATGCGCGAATGCCGGGCCCGTCGCGACGCTTCTCGATATCTTCACGTTTTGTTGTACCGGACGCGGCTGCTATCGGCGTCGCGCCGGCGGCGGGAACGGCCATGACCGCGGCAAACGCGTCGGCCTCGCCATCGCCGAAGAGATCGTCGCGCCCGGGTGAACCGAGGTCACGCGCCGTCTTCGCCAGCGTCGTGCGCAGCGCTTCCGGCTTCAAGGCGTAGTTGCGCTCGAGCAGCAGCGCCGCGACGCCGGAGACATAGGCGGCCGAGAACGAAGTACCCGACGTCATCTGGTATTTGCCGTCAGGCGCGGGGAGGAAGATATCGACGCCGGGGGCCGCGACCGCGATGTAGTTGCCGCGGTTGGACGCGGTGAACAGCCTGTCCTGCTGGTCGGTCGCGCTGACCGCGATCACGTTGGGATTGGCGGCCGGATAGAGCGGCGGGGACTTCGCGCCGGCATTGCCGGCGGCCGCGATCAGCACCAGGCCACGCGCGGCGGTCGCGGCGATGGCCCGCTCGATCACCGCGTCCTTCGGACCGGCAAAGCTCATGTTGACGATCTGCGCGCCATGCTCGGCGGCATAATTCAGCGAGCGCAAGATGATGTAGGACGAGCTCTCGGCCCCGCCGGTGGTGCCGCCGAAGGCGCGGATGGCGATGATGCGCGCCTCGGGCGCGCTGCCCATCAGCTTGGCATGCGCCACGATGGCGCCGGCAATTCCGGTGCCGTGAATGTGCGGGCCCTCGGCGATGCCGAGCGCATCGAAATTGTCGGCAATGGAATTGGCAAGTTCCGGATGTTGGACGTCGATGCCGGAGTCGATGACGGCAACCGTCACATTGGCGCCATGCGCCAGCGCATGTGCCTGCGGCAGCCTGAGCTTGGCCAGCGCATATTGCGCGGGATCTCCCTCGGTCGGCACCGACGATTTCTGGTCCTGGAGCATGTAGCGGAAATTCGGCTGGACCGAGCGCACGCTGCCGTCCGCCGCGAATTCGCGCCGCACCGTCGCGGAGGGCCGGCCGTCGGTGATGCGGAACAGTCCGAACGTTGCCCCGATCAGCGGAAAATTCTCGGAGGACACGCGGGTCAGGCCATGGCGGCGCGCAAGCTCATCGGCCTGCGTCGACGACAGCCCGGCATCGATCTCGGCAACGAATTCGTTGGCAAAGGTGCGCAAGTCCGCGGCGACGGGCGTGTTGTTGCCGCGCCCCCTCCCGGCGGTCTTCTTGCCCGATTTACTCGAGCCATCGCCGCCCGCGTTCTGCTGCGCCAGGCATTCGCCGGCGGCGTCGCGATAGGCCGCGGTACAGGCGGGATAGAGGTTCGGGGAGTAGCGCGCATAAGACAGCACCGGCGTCGGCCCTATCCGCGCCGAAATCCTCGTCGTCACGATCGGACCTGGACCGCGGCCGACAGCCACCGCTCTGGCGGCAACACCGGGACTGACGCGTGCGGCGATGCCAGGTGAAATGGTCGGCATTCGGGAGGGGACGCTGATCGTGGGCGTGCGCATGATCGCCTGCGCCTGCGCAACCTCGACGCCGAGACAGGCGGCGAGCACAAGCGCGGCTGCGACCGACGAAGCCCAGGCCCCGGCTCTCACTCCATTTTCGGACTTGCGCGTCATCGGCTTGGAAGCGCTACGGCGCCGCGACGGCGAGGTTGACGAACTTCTCGCGCTGCATCTTGCCGAGCAGCGAGGCGAGTTCGTCCTGGCTCATCGCCTTGTCGAACTGGAGGCGGAACATGCCGCCCTTGGCATCACCAATGATCGAAGCCTGGTAGCCGTCGAGCAATGCCGTGATGTCGGCGACGCGCGCCTCGGGCGTAAAGCGCACCAGCGCGCGCGCCGGCGGGACGCTCGTGCCGAGGTCACGTGTGAGCGGAGCGCTGGTCGAGAGCGAAGCAGTCTGGAAGGTCGCAGTCTGGGTCTTCGTCAACACGGCGCCGATGATTCCGGCTTGCAGCACGAGCGCCATGGCGCCAAGGCTCGCCGACCAGGCCAGAGTGCGCGGCGACAGGCTCGCAAAGAAGGTGGCGATGCGCGCCGACAGCGGCAGCGAACCGGCCGCCCGCGCCGGCTCGGCGTCGATCGCTGCGAACAGCTTTTGCATCGCGCGCGCCGACGGAGCACCCAGGCTCTCGTTCAGATGAATGGTCTCTTCATACTCGCCGCGGATCGCGGCATATTGCTTCGCGAGCTCGGGATCGCGCGCCAGCGCCTCGTCGACGCGGCGCGCATCGTGCGGGTTCAGCGTGCCGGCGGCGTGCCACGGCAGCAGCAGTTCAATTTCACCGGGCTCTTGCTCCAGCATCTTCTTGCTCAAAGCCATCATGGCCAGCCTCGCTCAATGCCGGCTGCCTTCAGCAGTTCGGCCAATTTCTTGCGCGCATAGAACAAGCGCGTCTTCACAGTGTTCTCCGGGATGCCAACGATTTCGGCCACCTCTTCCACGGATTTTTCGTGGTAGTAGACGAGATCGACGATTTCCCGATGATCCGGCGAGAGGCCCGTCAGACACTCCCGCAACGCTTCACTGGTATCCTTCTTCTGCACCGCCGTTTCCGGATTGTCGGACGTATCCTCGATCGCGTTCGCGGCGTCGTCGTCCAACTCAAAATCCTTCCTGCGCCGGAGCGCAGACAGGGCCTTGAATCGGGTAATGGCCAGCAGCCAGGTGGAAACGGCGGATCGGCCCTCGAACTTGCCGGCTTGACGCCAGACGTCGAGAAATACCTCACTGATGAGGTCTTCTGCCGTCTGCTCGTCCCGCACGAGCCGGAGGCCGAACCGATACACCCTGACATGGTGCCGCCCGTACAGCACCTGCATGGCGAGCCGGTCGCCTTGAGCGATCCTGGCGATCAGGATCTCGTCCGAAGCCGCTTGTGTCACGCTCAAAGGCCGTCTCGCAAGGTTGGTCGGGTCGATGCGGCAGACGGTTCGACGAGAGGGGTAAAATTCTTCAACCTACCGCAGTCATACGGGGGGCTGTGTGATCTACCCCACATACGCGAAATTTCCTGTTGCCACCCGCGGCTGGGCGCCTCGCTCAAGAACGGTAACATAGTAATGAAGCACTTTCCTGCGCAATGGCGTCCCAGCATAGACGGTCCGACGTGCATGGAACCTTAGCAGCCTAGCACGACATATGTCTTCCGAAGCCCTGCTTTGGCTCGAACGCGTCGCATACGATGCCTAATCGCCGGCAAATTCCTGGAGCGGTCGACATCCCGCGCTGCCGCGTTGCACAGCGTGGATTCGGTTTCGAAGGATACCAAACCTAAAGGCTTGGGACGTAGATTTTTGCGCTGACATCCACCATTGGCGGGACCATGAGCACGGCTGCGACGTCCTTTCCCGAGAGGAATGCCGCTGAGACCGCGGATCTCGCCCTGACGACGGAGGCAGCGGCACCCGAAGTCCTGGCGCGCCGGATCCGGCAGCGGCGCCAGATGTATGTCGGCCAGGTGGCGAGCTACTCGCTCGGCGCCTCCGTCCTGCTGCTCTACGCCTTTGACGGCGTGATCTCCATGGGCGTTCCGTCACTGTTCTGGCTCAGCGGCCTTCTGATCATCGGTACCTTCACCGTGCTGTCGGAAGCGGGCTTCGCCGACCGGTTCGAGGATCATTACCTCACCGTCTTCCAGATCTCGGCGCATATGACGCTGCAACTGCTGTTCCTGCTCGCGGTGCCGACAGTCGGAGTCGCGTTCCTGGCCGTGCTGTTTCTGATCTTCGCCTTCGGCACGCTTCGCATGACCTCGAGTCAGGCGATGCTCACCTGGGGTCTCGCCACGTGCGGGCTCGCCTTGGTCTTCCTCGCCTCGGACTTGCCAATCGGACTGCCGGTTGCGACCCAGCTGCAACGGGCCGCTTCGATGCTGTGCTTCGTGCTGGTAATCGGCCAGTGCGCCTTCCTCGGCCTGTTCGGCGCCACGCTGCGCAAGATCCTGTACCGGCGCAGCATCGAGCTGAAGGCCGCCTATCAGCGCATCGAGGAGCTGGCGGAGCTCGACGAGCTCACCGGCTCCTACAACCGCCGCTGCATCATGCGGCTTCTCGACGCCGAGATCGAAAAATCGCGGCAGACATCGAAGCCTTGCGCGATCGCACTGATCGACCTCGACTGGTTCAAGCGCATCAACGACGCCCATGGCCATCCCGTCGGCGACGAGGTGCTGCGCACCTTCGCGATCACCATTTTCGCCAATATCCGCCCGGCCGAGTGCTTCGGCCGCTACGGCGGAGAGGAATTCTTGCTGCTGCTGCCGGGGATGGACGGCGATGCGGCGTCACGCATGCTCGATCGGCTGCGCGGCATCGTCGCCGATCTGGACTGGAGCGCATTCTCCCCAGGCATGCGCGTGACCATTTCCGCGGGCGTTGTGACGCTGCGCGACAACGATACTGCCGATACCTTTCTCGTGCGCGCCGACAGCGCGCTCTATTCCGCCAAGGCACAAGGGCGCAACCGCATTGCAACGAGCTGACCAATCCATTTTCTCCCGGCGCGACAGAAGCCGCTGCCGGGCCGACCGCTCCAGGACAGGGCAATGAGATCCAAATCCGCAAAATCATCCGAGAATTTGCTCGAGGAATTGCAAACCACGCTCTCGCACGGCACCGTTGCGCACCGGGTCGAGATGCTGCGCCGCGTCACCGATCTCTTCGTGGGCAATGCGGTGGATTATTCCGGCGACCACGTTCGTGTGTTCGACGACGTGTTCCAATGCCTGATCGAGCAGATCGAGACATCCGCCAGGGCGCTGCTTGCCGAGCGCCTCGCACCGATCGCGGCTGCGCCGCCGAAGATCATCCGCACGCTCGCGCTCGACGAGGTGATCGAGGTTTCCGGCCCCGTGCTGTCGAAATCCGAACGGCTGGACGAGGCGACCCTGATCGAGATTGCGCGTACCAGGGGCCAGGCCCATCTCAAGGCGATCTCGCTGCGGCGGGTGCTGTCGGAAGCGCTGACCGACGTGCTGGTGACCCGCGGCGACGAGGACGTGGTGCAATCAACCGTCAGCAATCCGGGCGCGCAACTGTCCGAGGGAAGTCTCGCCGACCTCGTGACCCGCGCCGAGCGTGACGACGACCTCGCCAGCTGCATCGGCCTGCGGCCTGACCTGCCCCGCCATCATTATTTGAAGCTGGTCGCGAAGGCCTCCTTGGCCGTGCGCCGGAAGCTGGAGGCCGCGCATCCGGAGCTTGCGGACGACGTGTCCAGCGTGGTCCAGGAAGCGGCCCAGCGGATCCGCGCCGCCGCCAAGACCAGGCAGACCGAGAGGGCACGGGCGCTGGTGAAGTCGCTGCACGAGGACGGCCGCCTCACCGAGCTCCAGGTCGCCACCTTCGCAGAGCAGGGCAAGTTCGACGAGACCAATGCGGGGCTCGCAGCGCTTGCGGGCGTCGCGGTCGAGACCGCCGAGACCATGATGATCGAAAGCCGGGTCGAGGGCGTGATGATCCTCGCCAAGGTCGCGGCCATGCAATGGTCGAGCGTCCGCGCCATCATCGCCCTGCGCGAGAAGCTCTCAGGCGGCTCGCAGACCGACATGCTGGCGCTGCGCGACGCTTACGAGGCGCTGCGCAGCTCGACCGCGCAGCAGGTGCTGCGCTTCCACCGCATGCAGCAGGGTGCGACGCCGGCGGCGTAAAGCGGGCGAGCTAGTAGCGTAGGACCTTCGCCCCCGCCAGCGCGCCAATTGCCGTCACCAACGCGGTGGCGAGCGTGTACCAGGTCGCGACGAACAGCGGTGAGTCATCGGTGCAGTGCGAGGCGTACAGCGTCGCGGCGAGCCCGGCCGACACCAGGCCGGCGAGCGCACCGGCGAGCGCGGGGTTCGACGGCGCGCCGTGGCGCAGGCCGAACAGGGCCCCCGCAAGCAGCGGCAGCGACATCGCAGGGATTGCGAACAGGCACACCCTGGAATTCTTGCCCATCAATCGCATCGTCATCGGCGCGGCCGGCGCCATCATCGCCTCGCTGCCGATCGCCACCGCGAGCAGCCCGACGGGCAACAGCAGCAGCCAGCCCCAACCACGCAGCAAGGCTTCGGGACGCGACAGATGCAGGCTGACGATGATCGCAGGGATCGCGAGCGACAGCGTCACCGCGAACTTCATGTCGAAGAACGGGTTGCGCATCGCGCTCATCACGTCGTGACGCACACCGAGGAAGGTGGCGAAGATCAGGATCGACAGGGGCGCGGCGACCAGCAGCGCCATGGTCAGCACCGCGCCGACGCGCGGCGGGCGATGGGCGTTGTCGGCCGCGAGCGAGCGAATGAGTTGATCGGTATCCATGACTACTGGTCCCGCAGTTTGGCAGTCAGCGCCGCAAGTCCGCGATGCAGCGCGACCCGCACCGCGCCCTCGCTCATCGAATATTTCACCGCCGTGTCCTTGATCGAGGTGCTGTCGACCGCGATCGACTGCAACACGTCGCGCTGGCGTTGCGGCAGCGTCTTGAGCTGGCTGGCGACTTCGCCTGCCGAAGCCGTCTCCGGCGGCGCCTCGCCCGGCAGGATCTCGGCGAAATCGTCGATATTGACGAAGA
The DNA here is from genome assembly GCF_055811835.1 of Bradyrhizobium sp. WSM4874. Lineage (NCBI taxonomy): Bacteria > Pseudomonadati > Pseudomonadota > Alphaproteobacteria > Hyphomicrobiales > Nitrobacteraceae > Bradyrhizobium > Bradyrhizobium sp. WSM4874. The sequence continues at coordinate 140,912 of NZ_JBVVPR010000018.1, read as the reverse complement.
TCCGCCTGCCCCGTCGCCGCAGCATGTCGATCAGCTTGTTGCGGCCGATCGCAAACAGCCACGGGGCGAAGGGGGCTTCGCTGTCCCAAGTGTGCCGCTTCAGATGCACCGCCAACAGAATCTCCTGCACGATATCCTCAGCCTGGTCGGGAGGCTGCCCGGCCCGCGCCAGGCCACGCCTCGCGGCAGCGCGCAGCACAGGCGTGACCGCCTTCAACAGGCGATGATACGCCGCGTCATCGCCTGCCATGGCCGACCGCATCAGGCCGGTCCACTCGTCCTCACGTCCGCGCACGCGCGCCCTCACCATGCAATTCGGCCGCTCTTTCAGTTTGTTACGCCGGCAGCGGCAAGATCACGAATTCGTGATCTGTGCCTGGCCACGCGACCGAAGCGGCCGTCAGGATTTGCGACGGCTCTTAACACCGATCGGTCCCGTTCGCACCCCGTGGCCAGTCGCGACGGCAGCGGTTTGCCGCGCTTTTGCCCAGTGTGGCCCGAAGATTCCCATTTTCTGCCCCGCTGTGGTCACGCCCCAGGGTCTCTGTTCGGTCCCGGGACGGGCGGAATTTGGGGAGATCGTCAACATGATGAAAGCCAGCGGGCGCGCGGCCGTGATTCTCCTGGCCGGGTTTTTCTTGGCCGGGCTTTTCGTGCTGTTCGGGGGCGTTGCACAGGCGGCGCCGGGTTCAGCCGCAAGCAGCAAGTCGGACAGTGCAGGCAAACAGGCCGACGCGGTCAAGCCTAGCAAGCAGCAGCGGCGTCACACGTCGCGCCACCGCGACAGCACCAAGACGGCGCAGAAATCCGACGACAAGGCCGACAAGAAGGACGCCGCGGCAACCGCCGACGAGGCGAAGGCCGACAATCGTGACATGCCGGCGTCGAGCCAGATGCCGCCGGAAGTTGCGAACGCCAATGCGCAGCTCGCGGCCGCCGAAACACCGACAGCAGCTGCCGCTTCCGCAATGACGGGCCGCGCCAACGACAACGTCCAGGCAGCGGCCGATAATACCGCCGCCCCGAACGCCGAGAGCCAGGTCGTCCCACCCGATCAGCTCAACGACATCGACCGCGCCCTGCAACGGGACAACGCGCCGGCGCCGAAGGCGGTGATTGCCGCAACCGAGGCGCAGCCGCGTCCGGCACCGGTGATGGCAAGCAGCCAACAGAGTTCGGCCTGGGACCAGAGCTCCCTGATCGGAAAAATCTTCATCGGCGTCGGCACGCTGCTGACGCTGGCCTCCGCCGCGCGCATGTTCATGGCCTGATTGTGGCCTGATAGCCGTCCGGAACGCGGACCTCGCCGCGTGTCCCGGGCGCTCCTGCTCCGATGGCCTTGGCGCCTCTTGAAGCCCACCGCACGAGCGGGCACATTGCCCGCTCAACCAAAAGCGTGGGTGGAGCATGAGCACGTTCGAACACATCATCGTCGAAAGCAAAGGCGCGGTCGGCATCATCAAGCTGAACCGGCCGAAGCTGCTCAACGCACTCTCCTTCGGCGTCTTCCGCGAGATCGCCGCGGCAGTCGACGATCTCGAAGCGGATGACGCCATCGGCTGCATCGTCGTGACCGGCAGCGAGAAGGCATTTGCCGCCGGCGCCGACATCAAGGAGATGCAGCCGAAAGCCTTCATCGACATGTTCTCGGAGGATTTTGCCGCGATCGGCGGCGATCGGATCGCGCGCTGCCGCAAGCCGACGATCGCCGCAGTCGCGGGCTATGCGCTGGGCGGCGGCTGCGAGCTCGCGATGATGTGCGACTTCATCATCGCCGCCGACACCGCCAAATTTGGTCAACCCGAAATCACGCTCGGCACCATCCCCGGCATCGGCGGCACCCAGCGCCTGACCCGTGCGATCGGCAAGTCCAAGGCGATGGACCTTTGCCTCACCGGCCGCATGATGGATGCAGCCGAAGCCGAGCGCAGCGGCCTCGTCAGCCGCATCGTGCCGGCCGACAAGCTGATGGACGAGGTGATGGCCGCGGCCGAGAAGATCGCCGCGATGTCGCGGCCCGCGGTCGCGATGGCCAAGGAAGCGGTCAACCGCGCCTTCGAGACCACGCTCGCCGAGGGCATGAGCGTCGAGCGCAACCTGTTCCACGCGACCTTCGCGCTGGAGGACCGCTCCGAAGGCATGGCGGCGTTCATCGAGAAGCGCAAACCGGTGAACAAGAACCGGTAAGGAGGGGAGCGGTCAGGCTGGTGTAAGGCTCTGCCGCTTTCCCGCAGAATCCCTGTGATGTAGCTGCAACAAGCACGGAATACATGGGGGTTTCCCCCGCGGCAGTTTGCCTGCGAGACCTCGGCTGGTTAAACAGTTAAGAGAGCCGCCGTCGGCGGGGGCGGACAGCCGGGATTTGCGGATTACATGATTGGGCGTGCCGCCAGAGCTGGTCGCGTGATGACGCGGCATCGATCGGGCGTGGCTCCTGTGCTCGCGACATGGACCACACTGGCGCTCTGTTGCGCCCTGCCCTCCGCTGCACGGGCGGAAGCGCTCCCGGAGGCGCTCGCCAAAGCCTACCAGACCAATCCGCAGCTCAATGCCGAGCGTGCGCGGCAGCGCGCCACCGACGAGAACGTGCCGCAGGCCCTCGCCGGCTACCGGCCACAGATCGAGGCAAGCCTCAGCGCCGGGCTGCAATCGGTCCGCAATCTGCTGCCCAACAACACCATCCAGACCGCCAATCTGAAGCCATGGATCATCGGCGTCACCGTGTCGCAGACCCTGTTCAACGGTTTCCGCACCGCCAACAACGTGCGGGCCGCTGAACTCCAGGTACAGTCGGGCCGCGAGGCGCTGCGCAACGTCGGCCAGGGCGTGCTGCTCGACGCGGTCACCGCCTATACCAATGTGCTCGCCAACCAGTCGCTGGTCGAGGCGCAGCGCTCCAACGTCGCCTTCCTGCGCGAAACGCTTTCGGTCACCCAGCGGCGCCTCAACGCCGGCGACGTCACGCCGACCGACAGCGCCCAGGCCGAGGCGCGGCTCAACCGCGGGCTTTCCGATCTCAACGCCGCCGAAGTCGCGCTGGCGGTGAGCCAGGCGATCTACGCGCAAGTGATCGGCAATGCTCCGTCGCAGCTTCGGGTCGCCGAAGTCGTCGACCGCTATCTGCCGAAGAGCCGCGAAGACGCGCTGACGATGGCGATCCGCCAGCACCCGGCGGTGATGGCGGCGGGCTTCGACGTCGATGTCGCCTCCACCAACATCCGCGTCGCCGAAGGCGCGCTGCTGCCGAGCGCCAGCGTCCAGGGCAGCGCCAGCAAGAGCCGCAACAACGACCCGACGCTCGGCACCTTCGCCGAAGATCAGGCCTCGATCGTCGCCAATGTCACCGTGCCGATCTACGACGGCGGCCAGGCCGCCGCACAGACCCGGCAGGCCAAGGAAATCACGGCGCAGAGCCGGCTCGTGCTCGACCAGGTGCGCAACCAGGCGCGCACCGCGGCGGTCAGCGCGTGGGTTGCCAATGAAGGTGCCAAGGTCGCGGTCTCGGCCTCGGAGTCCGAAGTGAAGGCGGCGACCGTCGCGCTCCAGGGCGTGCAGCGCGAGGCCGCCGGCGGACAGCGCACGACGGTGGATGTGCTGAACTCGCAGGCCGATTTGATCCAGGCCAAGGCCCGCCTGATCGGCGCCAATCGCGACCGCGTGATCGCCTCCTACACGCTGCTCAGCGCCGTCGGCCATCTCGACGTCAAGACCTTGAGCCTGAATACGCCGGACTATCTGCCCGAGGTGCACTACCATCAGGTCCGCGACGCCTGGCACGGCCTGCGCACGCCGTCTGGGCAGTAGTTTCAAATCGTCTGGCTTGCTGCCGATGAAAAGCTGCCGCATCCATCTGATGGGAGCTTCAGGCTCCGGCGTGACGACGATCGGCCGCGCGCTCGCTGGCCGGCTTGCGCTGCCGCATCACGACAGCGATGATTATTTCTGGCTGCCGACCGCGCCGCCCTACCAGACCACGCGCCCCGCCGCCGAGCGTTTGCGGCTGATGCGCGAGATGTTTCTGCCGCGGCTCGATTGGGTGCTGAGCGGAACCGTCACCGGCTGGGGCGACGAGCTCATCCCAGTCTTCGATCTCGTCGTCTTTGTGACGACGCCGCGCGAGCTTCGCTTGCAGCGGCTGCGTGGCCGCGAGGCTACGCATTTCGGAGCGGATGCCGTCGCACAGGGCGGTTGGCGTCATGAGGAGGCGGAGTCGTTCGTCGATTGGGCCTCTCACTACGAAGCCGGCGATCGCGACGGCCGCAGTCTCGCAAAAGATGAGACGTGGCTCGCGAAGCTGTCCTGCCCGACCGTGCGCGTCGACGGCTCACGCCCGCTTGCGGACCTCGTCGAGCAGCTATGCAGCGAAGCGCAGCGTCTGCCGGGCTGATGTGATACTGTCGCGACGCCACTGCCAGATAATAAAAACAGGGAGAGAAACCATGCTCAGCCGACGCAGCGTCCTGCTTGCCTCCCTTGCCGCCGGAGTTGCCATGTCCGACAAAGCCCACGCTCGTGCCGCGCAGCCCGCGACGCCGGTCAATTTCGACGTCCCGGCCCACGCCTGCGACTGTCACACCCACATCCACGGCGACGTCGAGAAATTTCCGTTTTTTGCCGGACGCGTCTATACGCCCGAGCCGGCGAGCCCCGAAGAAATGGCCGCGCTGCACAAGGCGCTGCATATCGAGCGCGTGGTTATCGTGACGCCGAGCGTCTATGGCACCGATAACTCCTCCACCCTGTTCGGCATGAAGGCGCGCGGCGCGGCCGCGCGCGGGGTGGCCGTGATCGACGACAAAACGACCGAGGCCCAGCTCGACACGATGCAAGCAGACGGCTTTCGCGGTGTCCGCCTCAATCTCGCGACCGGCGGCGTTAACGACCCCAATGTCGGCCGGCCGCGCTTCACCGCCGCAGTCGAGCGCATGAAGGCGCGCGGCTGGCACGTACAGCTGTACACCACGCTCCCCATGATCTCGGCAATCAAGGACCTCGTCGAGACGGCGCCGGTACCCGTTGTATTCGACCATTTCGGCGGCCTTGATGCTTCGCTCGGGCTGGAGCAGCCGGGATTTGCCGATTTGGTCGCGCTCGTGAAATCCGGCAAGGTCTATGTCAAGATTTCCGGCGCCTACCGCTCGTCGAAGCTCGCACCCGATTATCAGGACATGGTGCCATATGCCCGCGCGCTGATCGCGGCGAATGCGGACCGCATCGTCTGGGGCACGGACTGGCCGCATCCGGATTCGAGCCGTGTCGAGGGACGCAAGGCCACCGACATCGCGCCGCTCTACCAGATCGACGACGGCCGCCTGCTCAACCAGCTTCCGGTGTGGGCGCCGGATGCGGATGTGCGCAAGAAGATCCTGGTCGATAACCCGGCGCGACTCTACGGGTTTTGACGTCAGCGTGCGCGGCGGGAGAAGAAGGAGATCAGCACCGGCAGCGTCACCAGGATCACGATCGGGGCCAGCATCATGCCTGTTACCACGACCACCGCGAGCGGCTTCTGCACCTGCGAGCCGATGCCTTCCGACAGCGCGGCCGGCAACAGGCCGATGCCGGCGACGACGCAGGTCATCAGCACCGGCCGAAGCTGCAATTCGCCGGTGCGTATCACCGCGCTCACGCGGTCCATGCCCTCTTCGATGAGCTGGTTGAACTGCGACAGGATGATGATGCCGTCCATCACGGCGATGCCGAACAGCGCAATGAAGCCGATCGCTGCCGAGACGCTGAAGGCGGTGCCGGTGATCAAGAGACCGAGCACGCCGCCGAAGATCGCCATCGGGATCACGCTCATGGCGAGCAGCGTGTCGGTCATCGAGCCGAAATTGAACCAGAGCAGGACGCCGATCAGCGCGAGCGAGATCGGCACCACGATCGACAATCGCCGGATCGCGTCCTGGAGATTGCCGAATTCGCCGACCCAATCCATGTGCGCGCCGGGCGGCAGCTGCACCTGATCGGCGATCTTCTGCTGCGCCTCGCGGATCGCGCTGCCGAGGTCGCGTTCACGCACCGAGAACTTGATCGGCAGATAGCGTTCCTGCTGCTCGCGATAAATGTAGGCCGCACCCGAGACGAGGCTGATGGTGGCGACCTCGCTCAGCGGGATCTGCGTGACGGTGCCGTTCGGTCCGGGCGCGCCGATCCGCAAATTCTGGATCGCCTCGGCGCTCCTGCGGAATTCGGGCGCGAGACGAACGATGATCGGGAAGTGGCGGTCGCTTCCCGCCTCGTAGATGTCACCCGCAGTGTCGCCGCCGATCGCGACTTTGATGGTGGCATTGATGTCGCCCGGTGCGAGGCCGTAGCGCGCGGCCTTGGCACGGTTGATGTCGATCTGGATGGTCGGCTGCCCGAGTGAGGTGAACACGGCAAGATCCGTGACGCCCTGCACGGTTGAAAGCACCGACTTGATCTTGTTGGCGGTGTCGGTCAGGGCCTGGAGATCGCTGCCGAACAGCTTGATCGAGTTCTCGCCCTTCACGCCGGAGACGGCTTCGGAGACGTTGTCCTGGAGATATTGCGAGAAGTTGAACTCGACGCCGGGGAAGCGATCGTCGAGCTGCTTGAGCAGCTGCGCGGTCAGCTCTTCCTTGTCGCGGGTGCCGGGCCATTGGCTGGCGGGCTTGAGCGGCGCGAAGAACTCGGCGTTGAAGAAGCCAGCGGCGTCGGTGCCGTCATCGGGGCGGCCGTGCTGCGACACCACGGATTCTACTTCAGGCCGCGCGCGGATCACCTTGCGCATCTCGTTGACGTAAGAGTTGCCTTCCTGGAGCGAGATGGTCGGCGGCAGCGTGGCGCGGATCCAGAGATTGCCCTCCTCCAGCTTCGGCAGGAATTCGAGGCCAAGCAACCGGCTGAGCGCAACCGTCATCAGCACGAGGCCGAACGCGCCACCGAGCATGATGCCGCGGTTGGCGACCGCCCAATTCAGCACCGGCATGTAGATCCGATGCAGGATCAGCATCACCCTGGTCTCGGTCTCCCTGACATGCGCGGGCAGGATGATCGCGGACAACGCCGGAGTGACGGTGAAGGTCGCAAGCAGACCGCCGGCCAGCGCGTAGGCGTAGGTGCGCGCCATCGGCCCGAAGATGTTGCCCTCGACGCCGGAGAGCGTGAACAGCGGCAGAAAGGCCGCGATGATGATCGCCGCGGCGAAGAAGATCGAACGGGAGACGTCGGCCGCCGCGCTGAGGATGGCATGGCTTTTCATGCCGAACAGCGTCTCGGACGACATTTGCTCGGATTCCGACATCGGCGTCGTCTGCGTCAGGCGCCGGAAGATCGCCTCCACCATGATGACGGTGGCATCGACGATCAGGCCGAAATCGATCGCGCCGACCGACAGCAGGTTCGCCGATTCCCCGCGCAGCACCAGGATGATCACCGCGAAGAACAATGCGAACGGAATGGTGGCGCCGACGATCAGCGCACTGCGGAGATCGCCGAGAAAGATCCATTGCAGCAGCACGATCAGCAGAATGCCGATCACCATGTTGTGCAACACGGTGTGGGTCGTGAGGTCGATCAGGTCGCCGCGGTCGTAGATGCGTTCGATACGCACGCCGGGCGGCAGGATGCTGGAGTTGTTGATGGTTTGAACGAGTTGGTGGACGCGCTTGATGGTTGGCGAGCTCTGCTCGCCACGGCGCATCAGGACGATGCCTTGCACGATGTCGTCGGACTCGTCGAGGCCGGCAATGCCGAGACGTGGCTTCTGGCCGACGGTGACGGTGGCGACGTCCTTGACCAGAACCGGGTTGCCGTTGGTCTGCGAGACCATGGTGTTGGCGAGGTCGTCGATCGAGCGGATCAGGCCGACGCCGCGCACCACGGCCGATTGCTGACCGATATTGACGGTGTTACCGCCGACATTGACGTTGGAATTGCCCACCGCCTGGAGCAATTGCGGCAACGTCAGGCCGTTGGCGACCAGCTTGTTGAAGTCGACCTGGAGCTCGTAGGTCTTGCTCTTGCCGCCCCATCCGGTGACGTCGATCACGCCGGGCACGGCGCGGAAGCGCCGCTGGAGGATCCAGTCCTGGATGGTCTTGAGGTCGAGCACGCTGTAGTTCGGCGGGCCGACGAGACGGTAGCGGAAGATTTCGCCAATTGGACTGAGCGGCGAGATCTGCGGCTGCACGTTGCCGGGCAGCGGCGCGAGCTGCGCCAGGCGGTTCAAGACCTGCTGCAACGCCTCGTCATAGGTGTAGGCAAAGGAGAACTGCAGTTTGACGTCGGAGAGGCCGTAGAGCGAGATGGTGCGAATGGTCGTCAGGTTCTTCAAACCCGCGACCTGGGTCTCGATCGGAATTGTGATGTAGCGCTCGATCTCCTCGGCCGACAGGCCTGGGCTTTGCGTCACGATGTCGACCATCGGCGGGGTCGGATCGGGGTAAGCTTCGATGTTGAGCTGGTTGAACGCAATCAGGCCGCCGATGAGCACGGCGACGAACATCCCAACCATCAGGAAGCGCCGGTTGACGGCAAGGGCGACGAGGCGATCCATTCAGGTCTTCAGCTTGTCTTTTTCCCGGCCAGTCGATCAGCTGCCGGACGCCGCGCGGTCGATGAACAGGCTGCCTTTGGTGACCACCTGCTCGCCAGGCTTCAGATTACTGGTGACCTCGACGAGATTGCCATTGATGAGACCGATCTTGATCTCGCGCAGCTCGACCGACTTGTCCTCGCGTGCGACCCAGAGGCGGACCTTGTCGGCTTCGTAGATCAAGGCCTGCTTCGGTACCGCCGGAGCGGCACGGTCGCCGGACGAATAGATCGTGACGTTGGCGAACATCTCGGGCTTCAGCAGGCCGTCCTTGTTGTCGATGGTGGCGCGGACCAGTAGGCGGCGGGTGTTCGGATCGATCGCGGCGGCGACGTAGTTGACCTTGGCGGTCAAGGGGCGGCCCGGCAGCGCCATGACGTTGACGGCGATGTCCTGTCCGATGCACACGGCAGCCGCATCGCTCTCGCGCACGAAGGCGGTGAGCCAGACCGTGGAGAGATCGCCGACCACGAAGACCGGATCGCTGGCGCCGGAATTGACGTACTGGCCGGGGCCGATCTTACGCTGCACGACCGTGCCCGCGATCGGCGAATAGATCGTGACTTCCGGATTGATGACGCCCTTGTCCTGGAAGGCCTTGATAGTCTCATCAGTGAAGCCGAGAATCCGCAGCTTGTTGCGCGCGGCTTCCAGCGCCGTCATCGAGGAGCGCATGTCGTTCTGCGCCTGAACCTGGGTCGCTTCCGCCTGCTGATAGTCCTTCAGGGGGATGGCATGGCCCTCATAGAGGTCCTTGGCGCGCTTGAACTGGATGTCGGCAAGATCGATCGCCGACTTTGCCTTGTTCTGCGAGCTCATCGCCGCAATGAAATCGTTCTGGGCCTGCACGGTGTCGGCGGCCTCGATTGTGAACAGCGGTTGACCTTGCTTCAGCACCTCGCCGGGCTTGGCGAGCAGCTTGGTCACCCGCCCCGCATAGGGCGAAAACACCGGCGTCGAACGGTCCTCGTCGACTGCGACCTTGCCCTCGGTGACATACTCGGCGCGGAAAGTCTTGGCCTTGACCGGCTCGATCGTCAGCGTCGCCCATTCCGACGGCGTCGGCGTGAAGTTCTGCGCATTCCTGCGCGACTGGCTGGAGATCTCGGAGTGGTTCTTCTCCTTGGCTCCAGTATGGAGGAAGCCGTAGGCCCCGGCACCGGCAAGAGCTAGTAAAACTACGGATGTAATCACCCGTTGTTTTGTAAGCACCTGCAATCGCTTGGTATTTTCAACTACCATGGGGCCCGGTCATGTCTGCGATGATACCGGCGGATGCCTGCCTCATCGGTCGCGCTAATAGTGCCGAATTGTGATTTCAAACAACCTAAAAAACGCCGCGCGCCTTTCGGTTTGCGTTAAATATTTGCGACGCGTCAGCTTCACGTCAGCTTGTCACCGGCCACTCTGCCGGATGACTGCCGAGCGGCATCGCCGGACGGCTCCATTGCGCCGGCGTCTTCGACAGCAGCGCTGAATGGCGCACCGCCTTCAACGTGCCGAAGCCAGATGGCATGCTCTCGATGAATGCAGCATGTACGGCCTCGCCCGTAATATCCGGGGTGTTCAGGCCATTTTCGAGCCGTCCGAGATTCCACAGCCAGCGCCCGGTCTGGGCTAGCGACACACGCACGTGCCAGCTGCCGCCTTCGCGGACCTGGCGGGCCTTGGCCATCATCGCGCCGAACGCCATCAGATAGCCGGTGGCGTGGTCGAGCATCTGCGCCGGCAATTCCTTCGGTCCATCGATGCCGGCGGCCTCTCCCTCAGCATGGTTGAAGCCCGTCGTGGTCTGCACCAGCGAATCGAAGCCGCGCCGTTCCGCCCAGGGACCGGCATGGCCATAGGCCGATAGCGTTACGTAGACGATGCCGGGATTAATTGTCGCTGCGTCCTCCGGCGTAAAGCCGAGAGCGGCGAGCGCGCGCGGGCGATAGCCTTGCGAGAAGATATCGGCGTCTCTCAAGAGCTCACGCAACTGCGTACGCCCGGCCTCGCTCTTTAGCTCGATGAAGGTGGTGAGCTTGCCGCGGCCGGTGTCGATGGTTAGCCACGGAATCGCCGGCAGCGCGGGGCCCGACACGAGCAGCACATCCGCGCCGTGCGCGGCGAGCGTGCGGCCGGCGACGGGGCCCGCGATAACGCGAGAGAGGTCGAGCACGCGCAGGCCCGCGAGCGGGCGATCGCCTTGTGGCAGTCGTTGCGGCCATGGCTTCGGCGGGGCCTCGCCGATCTTCTCGATCGAGACCAGCGGCAATTCGGCGAGCGCGCGGGCCTGCGGCAGCGCCGACCATTCGTCGTAGGAGCGCATCAGCGCAACGACGCCGCCCGCTGCGTAGGCCGCGGTCTCGAAATCCTCGCCCTTCCATTGCATCAGCGCGGCCTGCACCTTCTCGCGCTCGGGCTCGCAGCCGAGCACCTTGCAGACGGCGTCGCGATGATGCGGGAAATTGGTGTGGCAGCGGACGAAGCGGTTGTCGCCGGTTCTGTAGACGCCGGCGATGGCGTCCCAGGCGGGCGGCGGCGGCTTGTCGTCGACGCGCAAGTAGCGCTCGGAGCGGCATTCGGCGACGGCATGGCGCAGGTCAACGCTAACGTCCTGCGCCTCGCCGCCGCGCAATCTCCAGATTTCGGCGGCGGCGAGGCCGGCGGCTGCTATCGTCGTCTGGCCGGCAATTGCGACGCGAAACGAAGACGGGATTTGCGGCTCCTCGCCCATCAACCGCACGCGCGCAAGCGCGGCGGCGTCACCGCCGGCGGAGGTCCAGATGCCACTGAGAATCTCGGCGGGGCTTTGCATGACCCTTCTCTCCCTCTAGTTTGCGACCATCGCATTAGCACACAAGGACATGCAATGGCCGCCATCGATCCTCTCACTGCAGGCGCCGTGTTCATCGCAACGGCGGCCACCGACGCGGTCTATGTCATGTTCACCTCGGCCGTGATCGCGCGCAAGCGCGTGCCTGCGGCGAACTGGAGCGCGGTCTGGTACATGCTCTCGTCCTATGCGGTGATCAGCTACACCGAAAACGCGTTCTATGTGGCTTTCGCGGCGATCGGCTCCTGGGCCGGCGCCTACGCCTCCCTGACATTCCTGCACCGCCCGCCCGGCGGCCCGCCGGTGGGCGCGGCACCGGAGTGAGGGCCGCTGCTTCCACACCGTCATTGCGAGCGAAGCGAAGCAATCCAGAGTCTTTCCGCGGTGGCAGTCTGGATTGCTTCGTCGCAAGGGCTCCTCGCAATGACGATGTGGAGGCTTTTGGGCTTCCCTCGAAACAGCTACACTCGCTGCGACCAACAAAAAAGGAAAACCAAACAATGGATCTCGGTCTCAAAGGCAAGAACGCCATCGTGCTCGGCGGCACGCGCGGCATCGGGCGGGCGATTGCGGTGACGCTGGCCGGCGAAGGCAGCAATGTCGCGGTGTGTGCACGCAACGCCGATCAGGTTGCCGCCACCGTTACGGAGTTGAAGGCCAGCGGGATCCGCGCGACCGGCGGCCCGGTCGATGTCACCGACGGCGCGGCGCTGAAATCCTGGATCGAGGGTGCGGCAAAGGAGCTTGGCGGCATCGACATGCTGTTCTCCAACGCGGGCGCGATGGCGCAGGGCCATGATGCCGCATCGTGGGAGCAGAATTTTCGGCTCGACCTACTCGGCGCCGTGCACGCGTTCGACGCCGCGCGGCCGTTCCTCGAGGCCAGCGGCGACAAGGGTGGCGACGCCGCCTTCGTGATCATCTCATCTATCTCCGCGGCGCAAGCGGACACGGCGAGCTCCTACGGCCCGATCAAGGCGGCGTTGATCCACATGGCCAAGGGACTGGCGCGGCAGTACGCAAAGAAGAAGATCCGCGTCAACGTGGTCTCGCCCGGCACGGTCTATTTCAAGGGCGGTGTCTGGGAGATGATCGAGCAGAACATGCCCGAGCGCTACAATGATGCGATGAAGCGTAACCCCACCGGCCGCATGGCGACGCCGCAGGAAATCGCGAGCGCAGCGGTGTTTCTGGCGAGCCCGGTGTCGGGGTTCACCACGGGCTCCAATCTGGTGGTGGACGGCGCGATCTCGAACCGGGTGAATTTTTGAGGCGGGCATGCGCGTCCCTGCGTTTCCGTCATCCTGAGGTGCGAAGCTTGCGATGCAAAGCATCGCAAGAAGAGCCTCGAAGGATGAACGGCCCGGATGCAGCCGGGCCGTCGCCCTTCGAGGGCCGCTGAAGAAGCGGCCACCTCAGGGTGACGGTGCGAGAGCGGCGCGGCCCACACCCTCAATGAAAATCCCGCGACGGCGGCAGGATGCGGACATTACGGGGATGGCGAAGTTTTTGCGCGGGCGCATCCGGGTGGGCGCGGGGATCGTCGTTGAGCGGTTCGATCGGGGCGGCGCCTGCCGGCACCGGATGCTTGCGGCCGAGGGCGTCGTTGGCGAGGCCGACCAGATCGTGCGAGCGGTCGACCATGCGCTGGGCAATGAGGTGCGTCACCTTTTCGGGACTGCTCTGGATATAGCCCTCGACCAGGATGAGGCGCGCGCCCATCACCTCTTTCCGGTACTGCTCCATGATTTTCGGCCATACCACGACATTGGCGATGCCGGTTTCGTCCTCCAGTGTCATGAACACGACGCCGCTGGCGCTGCCCGGCCGCTGCCGTACCAGCACGACGCCGGCACAGCGGACGCGGCGCCGCTCGTTGTCATGATTGATGTCCTTGCAGGCGACGATGCGCTCGCGCGTAAACATCTCGCGCAAAAATTCCATCGGATGGCCCTTGAGCGAAAGGCGAATGGTCTGGTAGTCCGCGACCACCTGTTCGGCGCGCGGCATCACCGGCAACGGCCTGGCGTGCTCGTCCGGCTGCTCGCGTGCGGTGGCCACCTCGAACAGCGGCAGTGGCACGTCATCGGGCAGGCGCCGCACCTGCCACAGCGCCTCGCGGCGGTCGAGCCCGAGCGAACGGAACGCGTCGGCATCGGCGAGCAGGATCAGCGCGCGCTTGGGCAGTCCGGTGTCGCGCGCGAAGTCTTCCAGAGAGGTGAAGGGCCGGCGGTTGCGGGCGGCGACGATACGGTCGGCCCAGTCGGGCGCTCTCTCCACATTTTCATTCCGAGGCGCGCCTCTTTTCAGCCTTTCCTCATCTTCATCGAGCCAATGGAAACCGTCGATCTGGCGGAAGCCCAGGCGCACGGCGCAATACTTGCCACGTCCTTCTTCCAGCGTGTTCTGCGCAAAGCTGTAGGACACGTCGATATCGCGCACCTCGACGCCGTTCTTGCGAGCGTCGCTGACGATCTGCGCCGGGGCGTAAAAGCCCATCGGCTGCGAGTTCAGGAGGCCGCAGCAGAATGCATCAGGGTGATAATGCTTCAGCCATGAGGAGATGTAGACAAGCTGCGCGAAGCTTGCGGCATGGCTCTCCGGAAAGCCGTAACTGCCAAAACCCTTGATCTGTTCGAAACAGTTTCTGGCAAAATCAGGCGCATAGCCGCGCGCGATCATGTTGCCGATCATCTTGTCTTCGAACTTGCCGATGGTGCCGACATTGCGGAACGTCGCCATCGCACGGCGCAGGCCGTTGGCCTCCTCGGCCGTGAACTTCGCGGCTTCGATCGCGATCCGCATCGCCTGCTCCTGGAACAAGGGCACGCCGAGGGTCTTGTGCAACACTCTGTAAAGCTCGTCCTTGTCGCCATGCTCCGATGACGGCGATGGATAGTTCACTTTTTCCAAGCCGTTCCGCCGCCGCAAATAGGGATGCACCATGTCGCCCTGGATCGGCCCAGGCCGCACGATCGCGACCTCGATCACGAGATCGTAGAAGGTCCGTGGCTTCAGGCGCGGCAGCATGTTCATCTGGGCGCGACTCTCGACCTGGAACACGCCGAGCGATTCCCCTTCACACAGCATGTCGTAAACCTTGGGATCGTCCTGCGGGACGCTCGCCAGCATCCAGCGTTCGCCCTTGTGCTGTTCGATCAGATCAAAGCACTTGCGGATGCAGGTCAGCATGCCCAGCGCGAGCACGTCGACCTTCATCATGCTGAGCGCGTCGACATCGTCCTTGTCCCATTCGATGAAGGTGCGATCATCCATCGCGGCATTGCCGATCGGCACATAGGTGTCGAGCCGGTCTTGCGTGAGCACATAGCCGCCGACATGCTGGGACAGATGACGCGGGAATTCGATCAGCTCGGTCGCGAGCTCGACCGCGAGGTTGATCATGGAATTTTGCGGATCGAGGCCGGCCTGTCTGACCTGCATGTCGTTGAGGCCCTTGCCCCAGCTTCCCCAGACGGTGTCGGCGAGTGCGGCGGTGACGTCCTCGGTCAGGCCCAGCGCCTTGCCGACGTCGCGGATGGCGCTGCGCGGGCGGTAATGAATGACGGTGGCGATGATCGCGGCGCGATGGCGGCCGTAACGCCGATAGACATATTGCATCACCTCCTCGCGCCGCGAATGCTCGAAATCGACGTCGATGTCGGGCGGCTCCAGCCGCTCCTTGGAGATGAAGCGCTCGAACAGCAGATCGACCTTGGTCGGGTCGACTGATGTGATGCCCAGTACGTAGCAGACCGCCGAATTCGCCGCCGATCCCCGCCCCTGGCACAAAATGTTCTGGCTGCGGGCGTAATGCACGATGTCGTGCACGGTGAGGAAGTAATGCGCGTATTTCAGCTCGGCGATCAACGCGAGTTCTTTCTTCAGGGTGGCGCGCAGCTTGTCGTCGATCTTGCCGCCGAAATATTTGTCGACACCGGCCCAGGTCAGATCCTCCAGATGCCCTTGCGCGGTCTTCCCCGGCGGCACCGGCTCATCCGGATACTGGTATTTGAGCTGATCGAGCGAGAAGGTGATCTTGTCCGCAAAGCGCATGGTCTCCGCGACAGCCTCGGGAAAATCGCGGAACAGCCGCGCCATCTCCCTGGGCGTCTTCAGAAACCGTTCTGCATTGGCTTCCAGCCTCCGGCCGACCGCCTCGATCGTGGTCTTTTCCCGGATGCAGGTCAGCACGTCCTGGAGGGGACGACGGGCGGGATGGTGATAGAGCACCTCGTTGGTCGCGAGCAGCGACACTTTTGCTTTTGCGGCGAGATCATCGAGCTGCGCGAGGCGGCGGCGGTCGTCACCGCGATAGATCAGGCTCGCCGCCAGCCACACGCCCTCGGCCCGACTTGCCTTCAGCCGGGCGAGGATGTCCTGCGCTTGCGCCGCATCGAGGCGATGCGGCAGCGTCAGGATCAGGAGCTGGCCTTCGGAAAACGCAAGGAGATCGGCGAAGGTGAGATGGCATTCGCCCTTCGCGATCCGCGTGATGTCGTCGCCGCGCTTGCCCCTGGTGAGAAGCTGGCACAGCCGGCCATAGGCGGCTCGGTCTCGCGGATAGACCAGAATATCGGGCGTACCATCGATGAAGACGATGCGCGTGCCAATCAGAAGCTTCGGCTTGTGCAGCACCTCGTCATTGTCGAGCTCCTTGTAGGCACGCACCACACCGGCGAGCGTGTTGTGATCGGCAATGCCGATCGCGGGAATGCCGAGAATGCTCGCCTGGTGCACATAGGCACGCGGATCCGAGCCGCCACGCAGGAAGGAGAAATTCGTGGTGATGCCGATCTCGGCATAGGCGGGCGTGTTCATGCGAAGAGACCGTGCACATACCAACCGGGAGGAACGGGCTTGCCGTCGCCGTCGAAGCACTCCCCCTCGTAAAGACCGTCGCGAAAGATCCAGAAGCGAAGGCCCTCGGCATCCTCGATACGGAAATAGTCCCGCGTCAGTTGCTTGCCGTCCTGCCGCCACCATTCCATGGCGATGCGCTCGGGGCCTTCCACCCGCACCACCGCATGCTGCGCGCGGCGCCAGGTGAATTGATGCGGCGGCCCGTCGGGCACGGTCGCGAACGGCACATTGATCGGCTCAGGCTTGTCGAACAGCCGCAACGGACGCAATGGCGGCTCGGTCTCGGTGCGCGCGGGCCATTCGGCCTGCATCGCCACGGCGAGATGATGCTGGGCAGGCGCGGCCAGCACCGCACATTCGGGGATATGGGTATCCTCAGGCAGATGCACGACGACGCGCTTTCCGCCGATGCGCGCGGCGATGCGGTCTATCAGCGCGGCAAGCTCGTCATTGTCGTGGACATGGGCGTCGAGATCGCGCTGCTCCTGCACCACGATCTCGGTGCGGCTTGCCGACAGCCGAACCATGTCGAAGCCGAAGCCGGGATCGAGGGGATCGGCGAGCGCCTCGAGGCGGGACTAGGGGAGCCCCGCGGCCCCCCCCCCCCGCCGGGCCGGGGGGGGCGGGGGGGCCCAGATTGGGGG